>NZ_JBFACK010000022.1:0-169199 GCF_040640795.1 Streptomyces sp. NPDC021622 | reverse complement strand
TGGCTGTTAAGAACCTGCGGGCCGTCTTTGGCTGGTCGCGCCCACGCGGCGGAGCCGCACATGTCACAGCCCCGCGCCCCTTCGGGGCGCGCCCCTCCCCTCTTAGGAGCCGCAATGGAAACCAGTAGACGCACCGTTCTCGCCGCGGCCGCCGCCGCGGGAATCGCCGTGGCCGCGGCAGGCACGTCGTACGCATCCGGCGGCCGTACTCCCACCAAGGAGCTCTTCGGAAAGCTCGCCGACGGCACCAAGGTGTACCGCTGGACGCTGGAGAACGGCGGTACCCGGCTGAAGGTCCTCTCGTACGGCGGGATCGTCCAGTCCCTCGAACTCCCCGACCGGCACGGCCGGTACACCAACGTGTCGTTGGGCTTCGACAACTTGGACGGCTACCTCACCGCCACCACCTTCTTCGGCGCCCTCATCGGCCGCTACGGCAACCGCATAGCCAAGGGCCGCTTCACCCTGGACGGCAAGGACCACCAGCTCTCCGTCAACGACGGGGAGAACAGCCTGCACGGCGGGGCCAAGGGCTTCGACAAGCGGGTGTGGGACGTCGAGCCGTTCGCGGATCCCTCGGGCGTCGGCCTGCGCCTGCACTACACAAGCGCCGACGGCGAGATGGGCTATCCCGGGACGCTGCGGGTGACCGTGACGTACACCATCGACGCCCGCGGCGACTGGCGGATCGACTACGCGGCGACCACGGACAAGGCCACCGTGGTGAACCTGACCAACCACACGTACTACAACCTCGCCGGCGAGGGCAGCGGCGACATCTACGGCCACGAACTGGCCCTGGCCGCCGCCCGGTTCACGCCCACCGACGCCGGTCTCATCCCGACGGGCGAGCTGACGAGGGTGGCGGGCACGCCCTTCGACTTCCGGCGCGCGAAGACCGTCGGCCGGGACATCCGTGCCGCGCACCAGCAGCTGGTGACCGCCAAGGGCTTCGACCACAACTGGGTCCTCGACAAGGGGATCACGCAGCGCCCCGAACACTTCGCGACGCTGCGGGACCCGGAGTCGGGCCGCACCCTGAAGATCGCCACCACCGAGCCGGGCGTGCAGTTCTACTCCGGGAACTTCCTGGACGGCACACTCACCGGGACTGCGGGGCGCACCTACCGGCAGGGCGACGGGATGTGCCTGGAGACCCAGCACTTCCCCGACGCCCCCAACCAGCCCTCGTTCCCCTCGACGGTCCTTCGCCCCGGCGAGACCTACCGGTCAAGCACGGTGCACAGCTTCTCGGCGCGCTGAGCCGCGGCCTACCTGTAGCTGATGTCCCCGGCGGTGAACCTGCAGTGCTTGCCGTCGGGGCCCGAGCCCGTCTTGGGCGGCTCGGCGCCCGTGTTGTTGCCGGTGAAGCGGTCGCAGGTGGCGATCTTCCTGCCGCTGTCGCCGTGGATGCGGATGCCCCGCAGCGCGGCCGTGTCCCCATAGTTGGTGTTGATGCCGACGATCGACTTGCCGGGGGCGGTGATGTCGACGTCGTTCACGATGACGTTCCGCTGGTACTGCTTGGAGCAGTTGCCGCAGGAGCGCACCAGCTTCCCGAAGTCGGACACCTGGAACTTCGTGATGACCAGCTTGCCCGCGCCGTTGAACTGGAAGACCTTGTCGTCGGCCTTCTTGGCGCCACCGCCGTGGACCGTGTACGTCGATCCCGCCGACGTCCCCTTGAAGGTGGCCGCGTCCTCGCCCACGTCCTCCCACCACACGTTCTGCAGCGTGCAGCTGCCCTGGCAGTGGATGCCGTCGGCGGCCGGGGAGCCGATGATGACGTTCTTGAGGACCGCGCCGTCCTTCAGCTTGAAGATCGGGTCCTGGCCCTCGTCCTGTCCGTCGCCGCCCAGGTCGCCGGTGCCGTAGTAGCGCTTGAGGCCGCCGTCGAGAGTGCCGGAGACCTCGATGGTCTTGGCGGTCGGCTGCTGCCCCTCGGCCTCCGGCCAGGCGGTGGCCGCACCCGCGGTCGACATCATGGAGGTGGTGACGAGGGCGGCGGCGGTCACGCCGAGCGCGGCGATGCCGCCGACGACGGCACGGCTCTTGGTGAGGCGCCGGCGATGGCTGGCGCGCCGGCTCGCTCGTGGAGTCATGTCCCGGTTCATTGCTTCGGTTCTTTCCTTCAGTCAGTAGTGGACGGCTTGCATGTCCTTGTCGCCGCCGCCCGGCGAAGGGTTGCCGCGCGGAGAGGATCAATTGCGCGCCCCCAACTCCGCGCTCCTGAACGGGCGTTCCTGTGCGAGGCATTGACGCGGATCTGTCGGCGCCCTAGCTTCATCGCGTCGTACTTCGTACGTCATATATGAGACGCGATACATGACGGCTGTACATGAGGGCCGTGCATGACGGCTGTACGCGATGGCTGCACGACGACTGAGAGCATCGATGAACCTTGCGCCCCACCCCATCCCCTCGCGCACGCAGTACGTGCTCGAAGCGGTCAAACACCGCATCCTCACCGGGCAGTTGGCGCCCGGACAGGCCCTCGTCGAGACCGAGCTCGCCGCCCAGTTCGGGGTGTCCAAGACACCCGTACGGGAAGCGCTGAAGACGCTCGCCGGTACCGGGCTCGTGGTGATGAGCCAGTACAAGGGCGCCACCGTGCGCACGGTGGACGCGGCCATGGCGCGGGAGGTCTACGACGTACGCCTGCTGCTCGAACCGGAGGCGCTGCGGCGCACGGTCCGGGGTGGCGCGGCCCAACTGGACGAGGCGCGCGACGCCCTGGAACGGGCGGACGGCGCGGCGGACGCGGCCGAACGCTCCCTCGCCAACCGGGAGTTCCACCGCGCGCTCTACGCACCGTGCGGCAATCCACTGCTCGCCCGGATGCTCGACGACGTGCGCGACCAGGCGGCCCTGGTCTCCGCCGTCGCCTGGGCGACCCTGCACTCCTGGGAGCAGGAGGCGGCCGAGCACCGGGAGATCCTGCGGCTCGCGCTCGCGGGAGAAGCCGAAGCCGCGGCGCGCGGACTCCATGACCACATCGCCTCGTTCGTGCGGCGGGCGTTCCCGGAGGGGGAGCCTTCATGACGGGACCGAGCGACAACTCCCGTTTCGACGGGGTGCGTTCCGCGCTCGCCGATGTCGTCGCGATCCCCGTGACGCCGTTCGCCGATGACGGTTCCGTGGACCGGGACACCTATCGCGCGCTGATACGGCGGCTCACCGACGGTGGCGTACGCACGCTCACGCCGAACGGCAACACGGGCGAGTTCTATGCCCTGGACCCCGAAGAGCGGCGTCTGGTCACCGAGTTGACCCTTGAGGAGGCGGGCGAGAGCGGCGCCACCGTCCTGGCCGGCGTCGGCCATGACCTGCCGACCGCGGTCGCCGCCGCCCGGCACGCGCGGGACGCCGGGGCGCACATGGTGATGGTCCATCAGCCGGTGCATCCGTACGTGTCCCAGGATGGCTGGGTCGACTACCACCGTGCCGTCGCCGACGCCGTGCCCGAGGTCGGTGTCGTCCCCTACATCCGCAATCCCCGTCTCGCCGGTCAACGCCTCGCGGAGCTCGGTGAGTTGTGCCCCAATGTGATCGGCGCGAAGTACGCGACGCCGGACGCCGCGGCCTTCGCCGCGTTCGCGCGGGACGCGGGGCTCGGTCGCTTCGTGTGGGTGGCGGGGCTCGCCGAGCTGTACGCGCCCGCGTACTGGGCCGTCGGCGCCACCGGCTTCACATCGGGTCTGGTGAATGTCGCACCCGAGGTGTCGCTGCGGATGCGCGACGCCCTGCGGGCCTGCGACTATCCGGCGGCCATGGAGGTGTGGGAGCGGATCCGGCGCTTCGAGGAGCTGCGCGCCGCCGACCAGTCCGCGGACAACGTCACCGTCGTCAAAGAGGCACTCGCCGCGCTCAGCCTGTGCCGCCGCGAGGTGCGCCCGCCGAGCCGGGTGCTGCCCATCGAGCGGCGCGATGAGATAGCGGCGCTTGTGAAGGCGTGGGCGATATGAGACCGGACGAGCTGCGCAGCCACCAGTGGTACGGCACGGACGGCCTGCGGTCCTTCAGCCATCGGGCGCGCACCCGCCAGCTCGGGTATCTGCCCGATGAGCATCTGGGCAAGCCCGTCATCGCGGTCCTCAACACCTGGTCCGACATCAACCCCTGCCACGTCCATCTGCGCGACCGCGCCCAGGCGGTCAAGCGCGGGGTGTGGCAGGCGGGCGGCTTCCCGCTCGAATTCCCCGTCTCCACACTGTCGGAGACCTTCCAGAAGCCGACCCCGATGCTCTACCGGAACCTCCTGGCCATGGAGACCGAGGAGCTGCTCAGGTCCTATCCGGTGGACGGCGCGGTCCTGCTCGGCGGCTGCGACAAGACGACGCCCGCCCTGCTCATGGGGGCCGCGAGCGCCGATCTGCCGGGCGTCTTCGTGCCGGCCGGGCCGATGCTGCCGGGGCACTGGCGCAACGAGGTGCTCGGTTCGGGCACCGACATGTGGAAGTACTGGGACGACAAGCGTGCCGGGCTCATCGGCGACTGCGAACTGGCCGAGCTGGAGAGCGGGTTGGCCCGCTCCCCCGGCCACTGCATGACCATGGGTACGGCCTCCACGCTGACCGCCGCGGCCGAGGCGCTGGGCGTGACGGTGCCCGGCGCCTCCTCGATCCCCGCGGTGGACTCCGGGCACGACCGGATGGCGGCCGCGTCCGGGATGCGGATCGTCGAACTCGTCCACCAGGACGTGAAGTTGTCGAAGCTGCTCACGCGCGAGGCGTACGAGGACGCGGTCGCCACCGTGCTCGCGCTCGGCGGCTCCACCAACGCCGTGATCCACCTGATCGCGATGGCGGGCCGCAGCGGCGTACGCCTGACGCTCGACGACTTCGACCGGATCGCGCGGAACGTGCCGGTGCTCGCCAATCTGCGCCCCGGCGGTCAGTACCTCATGGAGGACTTCCACTTCGCGGGCGGACTCCCGGCGTTTCTGGCCCAGTTGACCGACGTACTCCATCTGGACCGGCCCACCGTCGCGCACGACACCCTGCGCGAGCAGCTCGCGGGAGCCACCGTGCACAATCCCGAGGTCATCCGCCCCCGCGACAGGCCGCTGGCCGACGAGGGCGGGGTGGCGGTCCTTCGCGGCAACCTCTGCCCGGACGGCGCCGTGATCAAGCACATCGCCGCCGAGCCGCGGCTGCTGCGGCACACCGGCCCGGCGGTGGTCTTCGACGACTACCGCACGATGCAGCGCACCATCGACGACCCCGCGCTCGGCATCACCGCCGACCATGTCCTGGTGCTGCGCGGCTCCGGCCCCATCGGCGGTCCCGGCATGCCCGAGTACGGCATGCTCCCGATCCCCGACCACCTGCTGAAGCAGGGGGTGCGCGACATGGTACGGATCTCCGACGCGCGGATGAGCGGCACGTCGTACGGCACCTGTGTGCTGCACATCGCGCCCGAGTCGCACGTCGGCGGGCCGCTCGCCCTGGTCCGTACGGGCGACCTGATCACCCTGGACGTCGAGGCGCGATCGCTCCATCTCGCCGTGTCCGAGGAGGAGTTGGAGCGGCGGCGCGCCGCGTGGACGCCGCCGCCCGCGCGCTACGGGCGCGGTTACGGCGCGCTCTACAGCGAGCAGATCACGCAGGCCGACACCGGCTGCGACTTCGCTTTCCTGGCCCGCGACGGCGAGGTCCCCGACCCGTACGCGGGCTGATCCCGCCGCTCCTCCGTCGACTTCTTTTCCGTCGACTTCTTTTTTGTACGAGATCTCGAACGACGTCTGCGAAGCGCTTCGCCTCATGCAGACCCTGAGAACGGAGAAGCAGACATGGCCCAAGCTGTGGCGAAGGCGCCACCGCAGCCACCGTCCCGGCGCCGCACGCCGGGTGCGCCCCGGCGCCGGACGGGAGCTACCCCGCGCCGGACGGGAGCGACCCCGCGCCGCCTCCCGTATCTGCTGATCGCGCCGGCCGTACTCCTGATGCTCGGCTTCATCGCCTACCCGGTCGTCAGCGTCTTCTACTACAGCCTGCGCCACCACAACCCCACCAAGCCCTGGCGCGACGGCTTCGCGGGCTTCGACAACTTCGTGACCGCGTTCACCGACGACCCGCAGTTCTGGCAGACGCTCGGCTTCAGCCTCCAGTGGGTGGCCGTCGAGGTCGTCCTGCAACTGCTGCTCGGCTTGGGGCTCGCGCTGATCGTCAACCAGACCTTCATCGGCCGTGCGATGGCCCGCGCCCTGGTCTTCTCGCCGTGGGCCGTCTCCGGCGTGCTCACGTCGACGATCTGGCTGCTGATCTTCAACTCCCAGACAGGCATCACCCGTTACCTCGCGGACCTGGGGATCGGCTCGTACGGCACATCGTGGCTCTCGGACACCGGCACCGTCTTCCCGGCCGTCGTCGTCGCCGAACTCTGGCGCGGCGTGCCCTTCTTCGCGATCCTCATCCTCGCCGATCTGCAGTCCGTGTCGAAGGATCTGTACGAGGCGGCCGAGGTCGACGGCGCGAGCCGCTTCCGGCAGTTCTTCCACATCACGCTGCCGCACCTCAAGGACGCGATCATCCTCTCCACACTGCTGCGCGCGGTCTGGGAGTTCAACAACGTCGACCTGCTCTACACCCTCACCGGCGGCGGCCCCGCCGGTGAGACGACGACGCTGCCGCTGCGCATCGCGTCCATCGCCGTCGACTCGCACGACTTCGGCTACGCCTCCGCGCTGACGTCCATCGCGTTCGTGATCCTCCTCTTCTGCTCGATGGTCTATCTGCGCCTGAGCAAGTTCGGAGGAGGTCAGGAGAAATGACGGCCACTCAGCACCACCGCGCCTGGGACGAGGCACCCCGCCGGCAGATCTACCTGCCGCTCGGCCTCTATCTCCTCTTCACCCTCATCCCCTTCTACTGGATGCTGCTCTTCGCGTTCCGCCCTGCGGGCTCGACCTCGCTGCTGCCGTGGCCGATCACGTTCGAGCACTTCGACAAGGTGTGGACCGAGCGGGGCTTCGGGCTGTTCTTCCAGAACAGCCTCATCGTCGGCGTCCTGTCGATGCTGATGACGACGGTCGTCGCGCTCGCGGGCGGCTATGCCCTGGCCCGCTTCGACTTCAGGATCAAGCGCGGCTTCCTGCTGGCGCTGCTGTGCTCGCAGTTCATCCCGGGCGCGCTGATGCTGGTGCCGCTCTTCCAGATCTTCGCCAACCTCCAGATGATCAACTCGCTCGGCAGCGTCATCATCGCCGAGGCCGTCTTCCAGCTGCCGCTCTCGATGATCCTCATCAGCGGGTTCATCAGGAACGTGCCGTACTCCCTGGAGGAGGCCGCCTGGGTCGACGGCTGCGGACGCTTCCGCGCCTTCCGCGCCGTCGTCCTGCCGCTGCTTCGGCCCGGTCTGATCGCGGTCGGCTCCTTCGCCTTCGTACACAGCTGGAACCACTTCCTTTTCGCCCTGATGTTCCTCTCCGACCAGGACAAGCAGACGATCCCGGTCGGCCTCGCCACCCTGATGGGCGCCGACAGCGTCGACCTCGGGGCGCTCGCCGCGGGCGGCGTCATCGCCGCCCTGCCCGTCGTGATCGTCTTCGCCTTCATCCAGAAGTGGCTGGTCACGGGGTTCAGCGCCGGGGCGGTGAAAGGATGAGCAGCGCTCCCCTGCCTCTCGTCCTCGCCGGTGCGCGCGGGCACGGCCGATGGCACCTGGAGAACATCCGCCGACTCCAACAGGCGGGTCTGGTACGGCTCGTGGGCATCTGCGAGGTCGAGCCGCTGAGCCCCGCCGAGCTCGACGGCCTCGGCGATCCCGCGCAGTCCACCGACTTCGGGAGCCTGCTCGACGCCACCGGAGCCGCCGTCGCCGTCATCTGCACCCCGATTCCCGCCCACGCCGGCCTGGCCGTCGCCGCCGCATCGCGCGGCGTGCACCTGCTCCTGGAGAAGCCTCCCGCTCCTTCGTACGCCGATTTCCAGCGGATCGGCGACGCGGTGGCCGCCGCGGGCGTGGCCTGCCAGATCGGGTTCCAGTCGCTCGGCTCGCATGCCGTGCCCGCCGTGCGTGCGCTGGTCGCCGACGGGGCGATCGGCGAGCCGATGGGGGTCGGTGCGGCGGGTGCCTGGGTGCGGGACGAGGCGTACTACCGGCGCGCGCCCTGGGCCGGGCGGCGCCGCCTGGACGGCGTGGACGTCGTGGACGGGGTCCTGACCAATCCACTCGCCCACGCCGTCGCCACCGCCCTTGCGGTCGACGGGTCCATGCGGGCGGAGGACATCGTGCGGGTGGACCCCGAGCTGTTCCGCGCCAACGCCATCGAGTCCGACGACACGTCGTTCGTGGGGATCACCACTGCGCGTGGCGGCCGCGTCGGTGTCGCCGCGACCCTCTGCGCCGAGCGACCTGCCGAGCCGTACGTCATCGTCCACGGCGCGGAGGGCCGCATCACCCTCTGGTACAAGCAGGACCGGGTGCTCGTGCAGCGTGCCGGGCACGGGTCCGAGGAGGTCCTGCACGCGCGGACGGACCTCCTCGAAAACCTCGTCGACCATCTCGCGGGCCGCGCCGAGCTGCTGGTTCCGCCGGCGTCGACGGGCGCCTTCATGAAGGTCGTCGAGTCGATCCGCCGGGCGCCCGATCCGCGCCCGCTGCCGGTCGAGGCGTGGCGTTCCGTGCCCGGTGCGTACGAGGGCGTGCGGCGCCGGATCGTGCACGGCATCGACGGCCTCGTCGCGGCGAGCGCGGACACGCTGTGCGGCTACGCGGAGCTGGGCACGTTCTGGGCACTGCCGAACGGAAACCCCGCAGCTTGGCTCCCGGCTACGGACCCCTCCACCCCTGAGCCCGCGGCCGCTCAGGAGCCTGCCGTCCCGGCCCCGACCTCGGCCCCGACCTCGGCCCCTGCCCCTGACCCTGGGATCCCTGCCGATCAGATCTCCGCAGCTGAGTCCGCCACCTCTGAAACCCCTGCCCTCGCAGACCCCGCATCAGGGACACCCGCCCCACAAGCCGCCACAAAGCCCACCGCCGATGAGGGCCACACCCCGCAAACCCGCACCAAAGCACCCTCCGCCGACGGGAACCCCGCAGCCCGGCTCCCGGCTGCGGGACCCTCCACCGCTCAGCCCGCCGCCCCTCAGGAACCTGCCGTCCCGGCCCCGACCTCGGCCCCTGACCCTGGGACCCCTGCCGATCAGATCTCCGCAGCTGAGTCCACCGCCTCTGAAACCCCTGCCCTCGCAGACCCCGCATCAGGGACACCCGCCCCACAAGCCGCCACAAAGCCCACCGCCGATGAGGGCCACACCCCGCAAACCCGCACCAAAGCACCCTCCGCCGACGGGAGCCCTGCCCCACAGACCCCCACCACACATCCCACCGCCGACGGGAGCCCCGCCCCGCACTCCGCACCCGACGGGCCCCTAACCCCAGACCCCACCGCCCCACACACCCCCACCCCCGAGCCCTCCCCCGCCGAGAACCCACCGAGGTGAAGACCCCCATGGACCGGACCTCGATCGAGACCTCGCTCATGCTCCGCTGTTCGGGCCGCCCCGTCGCCCGCTACGTCATCCACCCTTCGGTCGGCCCGCGGCTCGCCCCGCGTCCCTGTCTCCATCCCGTCCGCACCTTCGGCGGCCTTCCCGTCACCGAGTTCGGTCCCGCCGACCACCCGCACCACCTTGGGGTCGGCGTCGCCGTGGCCGATGTCGCGGGCCGCAACTTCTGGGGCGGGCGCACCTACGTACGCGGTCAGGGGCCGACCGAGCTCGACAACCACGGTGAACAGCGCCACCTGGAGTACAAGCTGCGCGACCCGGACGGCTTCGTCGAGGAGATCGGCTGGCTCGACGGGGAGCGCGAGCTGCTGCGCGAGCGGCGCACCGTCGCCGTCACGCCGCTCACCACGTCCGCCTGGGCGCTGGACTTCACGTTCTCCCTCACCAACCCGGCCGCCGCGGAGATCTCGATCGGCAGCCCCGCCACCAACGGCCGCCCCGGCGCCGCCTACGGGGGATTCTTCTGGCGCGCCCCCAAGGAGGCGCAGGCCCCCGAGGTGTTCACCGCGGACGCCGATGGCGAGGCCGCCGTGCACGGCGCCCCGGCCGACTGGCTGGCCCTCGCGGGCCACGGCTGGACCCTCGTCTTCGCCGGGGCGACTCCCGAGACGCGGCGCGACCCGTGGTTCGTACGGACCGCCGAGTATCCGGGCGTCGGCTCCTCGCTCGCGCCCGAGCGGCGCCTGCCGATCGGGCCGGGCGAGACCGTCGTACGCCGTGTCGTCACCGTCGTCGCGGACGGCCGCCCCAGCCGTGCCGAGGCCGCGGGGCTCGTCCGCAAGGCGGTGACCGCGTGAACGCGACGGGGGCAGGCGGGCTCGGTGACCTCGGCGACGGGACCTATGGCAACCCCGTCCTCGCCGCCGACTGGCCCGACCCCGACGTCGTCCGGGTCGGCGACGACTTCCACCTCACCGCGTCCAGCTTCGGGCGCGCCCCGGGGCTGCCTCTCCTGCACTCCCGCGACCTGGTGAACTGGACCCTGATCGGGCACGCCCTTGAGCGCCTCGAACCGGCGGAGGCGTTCGCCGCGCCGCGGCACGACTGCGGGGTGTGGGCGCCGTCGATCCGGCACCACGACGGCCGGTTCTGGATCTTCTGGGGCGACCCCGACCACGGCGTTTTCCAGGTCAACTCGCCCGACATACGCGGCCCTTGGAGCTCCCCGCATCTCGTCAAGGCCGGCAAGGGACTCATCGACGCCTGCCCGCTGTGGGACGAGGAGCGCGGCGAGGCGTATCTCGTGCACGCCTGGGCCAAGTCGCGCTCCGGCATCAAGAACCGCCTCACCGGTCACCGCATGAGCCCCGACGGCCGTGAACTCCTCGACGAGGGGCGGGTGTTGGTCGACGCGGACCACATCCCCGGCTGGTTCACGCTGGAGGGGCCCAAGCTGTACCGCCACGACGGCTGGTTCTGGATCCTCGCCCCGGCCGGCGGGGTGGCGACCGGCTGGCAGGGCGCCTTCCGTTCCCGGACCTTCCACGGCCCCTACGAGGAGCGGATCGTCCTGGAGCAGGGCGACACCCCCGTCAACGGCCCCCACCAGGGCGGCTGGGTGCGCACGCCGTCCGGCGACGACTGGTTTCTGCACTTCCAGCAGCGCGGCGCGTACGGCCGGGTCGTCCACCTGCAGCCGCTGCGCTGGGGCGCGGACGGCTGGCCGGTGATCGGGGCCGACGGCGCCCCCGTCGACGTACACAAGAAGCCCGACCTGCCCCCGCAGCCGTTCGCCGCTCCCCCCACCGACGACGACTTCCCCGGTGGACGCCACGGCCGCCAGTGGCAGTGGTCGGCCAACCCCCGTGACGGCTGGGCGACTTCACACGCCGCGGACGGTCTGCGGCTGGCCTGCGTACGGTCCGCGGACGCCCACGACCTGCGCCGCCTGCCCCATGTCCTGACCCAGCGCATTCCGCTCGTGCCGTGCACCGTCGAGGTCGGCCTGCGGCTCGACGGCACGGCGGCCGACGCCAGGGCCGGTCTTGCCGTCCTCGGCGACGCGTTCAGCTGGATCGGCCTCGAACGCGACGGTGCCGGGGCGGTCCGTCTCGTCCACCGGTTCGCCGAGTCCGTCGCCGAGCGGGAGCGCGACGCCGAGCGTCCGCGCCCGGCCCCCGACGGCACCGCGCGGCTGCGCATCTCCATCGCTGACGGCGCACGCTGCCGCTTCTCCGCCGACACCGGCGACGGCTTCCGCCCATCGGGCCAGGTCTTCGCGGCGACGCCGTGGCGGTGGGTCGGCGCACGGCTCGGCCTGTTCGCCACGGCCCCGGCCGGCCGCGGCGGGGCCGGGACCGCCTTGTTCACCCGCTTCCGGATCACCTGACACCCGGACATCTCAAGACACCTCAATGAAGAGAGCCGACATGGACATCAGCATCCCCAGAAGCAGAAACAGAAGCAGAAACAGAAGCCGACGTGCAATGGCCGCCGTCGCCCTCACCGCCGCGCTCGCGCTGACCGCCACCGCCTGCGGTGACAACGGCAGCGGCGCCGGAGGGGACAAGGGCCAAGAAGGCTCGGGGAAGGGCGAGATCACCTTCTGGGACAACAACGGCGGTGTCCGCACCGACGTCTGGAAGGAGATCATCAAGGACTTCGAGGCGAAGAACCCGGACATCCACGTCAAGTACGTGCCGATCCCCGCCGAGAGCGTCCAGTCCAAGTACGACACCGCCATCCAGGGCGGCGGCCTGCCCGACGTCGGCGGCGTCGGTGCCGCGATGCTCGCCGGGATCTCCGCGCAGAACGCCCTGGAACCGCTGGACGAGCGGCTCAGCGGCAGTTCCCTGGACGGCAGGCTGAATCCGGGCATGGTCGACAGCGTCCGCGCGGCGGGCGGCGGCAACCGGCTCTTCACGGTGCCGACGTCGGCGAGCAACGGCGTGCTGTACTACCGCACCGATCTCTTCAAGGCGGCCGGACTGGAAGCCCCCACCACCTGGGGCAAGTTCTACGAGGCGGCCGAGAAGCTCACCGCCAAGGGCGAGAACAAGTTCGGGTACACCATGCGCGGCGGTGAGGGTTCCATCGCGCAGGCGCTCGACGCGGCCTATGGCCAGTCCGGCATCGGCTCGTTCTGGGACGGCGAGAAGACCACCGTCAACGACCCCAAGAACGTGGCGGCGTTGAAGAAGTACGTCGCGCTCTACGAGAACAACACCCCCGCGGCCGACGTCAACAACGACTTCAAGAAGATGAACGCCCAGTGGGACACGGGCCAGATCGGCATGCTCAGCCACAACCTCGGCTCCTACACGGACCATGTGAAGGCGCTCGGTGAGGGCAAGTTCCGCGGCCTGCCCAACCCGATGACCGACCAGGGCGTACGCGTCCAGGTGTCCAACCCGGTCGACGGGCTCGGCCTGTTCAGGTCCAGCAAGAAGAAGGCGGCCGCCTGGAAGTTCATCGAGTTCGCGGCCTCGCACGAGGCCAACAGCAAGTGGAACAGGTCGGCGGGGGCCATCCCCGCCAACACCGCGGCCTCCAAGGACGCCTGGGTGAACGAGGCCGAGCCCACGAAGCTGGCCGCGGCCGCGCTCAACGACGGCTCCCTCAAGATCGTGCAACTGCCGTACCACCTGCCCGACTGGAACACCATCAGCAAGGCCGACAACGAGCCGAACTACCAGAAGGTCCTGCTCGGCAAGATGTCCGCGAAGGACTTCCTCGACACCCTCGCCGAGCAGCTCAACGAGGCTCAGGCCGAGTGGAACGAACAGAACAAGTGACGGCGCGCCCGGCTCATTCCATCGCCGCCGGCGCCAGGGAGATGTTCCAGAAGTCGGCGTAGCGGCCGCCGCCGCGCAGCAGTTCGTCGTGGCTGCCCTCCTCCACGATGCGGCCGCCGTCCAGGAAGACGACGCGGTCGGCGCGTTCGACGGTCCGCATCCGGTGCGCCACCATCACGACCGTGCGGCCCGCCATCAGCCGCTCGATGCCCTCATGGACGGCGGCCTCGTTGACCGGGTCCAGTGCGGAGGTCACTTCGTCGAGGAGCACGATGGGCGCGTTCTTCAGGAGTGCTCGTGCGATCGAGACTCGTTGGCGTTCACCGCCCGAGAGCAGTGCGCCGCCCTCGCCGACGTTCGTCGCCCAGCCACCGGGCAGGCGCTCGATCACCTCGTCGAGGCGCGCGGCGGTGGCGGCGGCACGGACCTCGGACGCGTCGGCGTCGGGGCGGCCCAGGCGTACGTTCTCCTCGATCGTGCCGTCGAAGAGATAGACGTCCTGGAAGACGAAGGCGATCTGCGCCATCAGCACCTCCGTGTCGATGGCGCGCACGTCCACGCCTCCCACCCGCACCGCGCCCGCGTCCACGTCGTAGAAGCGCGCGAGCAGGTGCAGCAAGGTGCTCTTGCCCGCGCCCGAGGGGCCGACGACGGCCAGCCGCTGCCCCTGGGGCACGGACAGGGACGCGCCGTCGAACACGGTGCGCTCACCGTGCCGGAAGCTGACGGTCACGAGCTCCAGGCTGTGGCCCGCCGGTTGAACCGGATCGACGGGCTCCGGCAGCGGCTCGGTTCCGAAGACCGTGTCGAGTTTCACCAGCACGGAACGCGCGCCGCGGAGTTTGCCGCCGATGTCCGTCAGGGAGAGGAGCGGATCCGCGCAGCGGGCGGCGAGGACCAGGATCGTCAGGATCTCCGGCACGCCGGTGGCCCCGTCGAGCGCGAGGTAGGCGGCAAGGACCAGCATGCCGGTGAACATCGCCTGCACCGTGAGGGTCAGGCCCACCGCGCCGGGCAGCGCCGCGAGCGTGGAGCGGCGGGATGCGCGCTCGACGTCCCGCAGCGAGTCGTCGAGCAGCCGGAAGCGTTCCGTGGTGCGGCCGCCTGCCCGCAGCACCGGCTGGACCTGAAGGTATTCGATGACCCGCCCGGTGGCCTCGTCGTCGCGTTCGGCGCGCTCCGCGTCGCCCGCGGCCGTCGAGCGTCCCGTCCAGAGTTGGATCGCCGCCACGATCGGTACGGCGGCCAACGCGGCAAGCCCCATCTGCCAGTTGAAGGCAAGCATCACGACGACGATCGTCAGCGGGGTCACGCTTGCGGAGATGAACGGTGCGAGCAGATGCGCGATCACGGCCATCGCCTGCAGGACGCCGCGACTTGCCAGGACCGACACCTCCCCGAGACGGCCCGCGCCGTACCAGCCGATGGGCAGCCGGGCCAGATGGTCGCCGAGCCGGTGGTACATGCCGCGCAGCAGCGTGGTCCCGACGTGGAAGCCGGAGAGATCGCTGAGGTAGCGCAGTGCGCCGTAGAGGGCGATCGCGACCCCGAACGCGGTCAGCCAGGGCCAGGCGTCGTCGGGCGTGCCGCCGAACAGGGCCCGCAGCACGGGGACCAGGAGTGCGTACGACAGGCCCTCGGCGACGGCGGTCGCGGTCATCAGGGCAACGGTGCGTCGGACCGGCCGGGCGTACTCGCGTCCCAGGACGCGCAGAAGCATGCGGATCATCGGGGTTCGTCTCCTTGCGGTACGCCGGCGAGGGCTTCGGTCCCGTCGGCGACGGCCGATCGGCGGGTCTGCCAGAAGTCGGCGAACTGCCCGCCGTGCGCCAGTAGTTCGGCGGGCCTGCCGCGCTCGACGATTTCACCGTCGGCCAGCAGCACGACGGTGTCGGCGTCCCTGATGGTCTCCAGGCGGTGGGCGATGACCAGGATGGTCCGCTCGCCCTCAAGCGCCGCCAGGGCCTGGCGCACCGCGCGTTCGGTCTGCGGGTCGGCGAAGGCGGTCGCTTCGTCGAGCACGAGGACGGGCGTGTCGGCGAGCAGGGCGCGTGCGAGCGAGATCCGCTGTGCCTCGCCGCCCGAAAGGCCGGCGTCCTCGCCGATCACCGACTCGTATCCGCGGGGCAGTTCGAGAATCCGGTCGTGGATGTTGGCGAGGCGGGCGGCGCGCACCACGTCGTCGCGGTCGGCGTGCGGTACGGCAAGGGCGATGTTGTCGGCGACCGAGGCGCGCAGCAGGCGTACGTCCTGGAAGACGAAGGAGACCGTCCGGTAGAGCTCCCGGCTGCCGAGCTCGCGCAGATCGGCGCCGCCGATGACGACCGCGCCGTGGGTCGGGTCGAAGAACCGCGGAAGGAGCTGGACCAGCGTGGACTTCCCGCTGCCCGAGGGACCGACGACCGCGGTGACCGTGCCGGGTTCAAGGACCAGGTCGATCCCGCGCAGCACCTCGCGGTCGGGTTCGTAGCCGAACCGGACGTCACGCAGCTCCACGCGGTGTCCCCGCGGTGCGACCGGCCGCGCGGGCTCCGGCAGCGAAGGCACCGCGAGCACGTCCCGGATCCGGCCGACCGCGCGGCGGGCGGCCTGCAACTCGTCGAAGCCGTGGCCGAGGGCCGCCACCGGGGCGGTCAGGCCGAGGCCGAGGAGCAGGAAGGGCAGCAGGTCGGCCGGGGCCAGTTCACCGCCGGTGATCAGCGCCGTGCCGCCGATGAGCACGACGAGCAGGACGAACGGCGGCGAGAGCACCAGCTGCATCCCCGCGGCGATCCGGGAGATGCCGTGCACCCAGCGGTGGAACGTACCGACGAAATCGTCCGTGGCGGTGCGGAACGTGCGGTGGGCGCGCCGGGATCCGCCGAACGCCTTGACCACCGAGATGCCCCGCACGAACTCGACGACGGAGCTGGAGATCCGCCCCATGGCCGCGTCGAACTCCTCCTGCTCGCGCAGCCGCCTCGGCGTCATCATCAGGGGAACCAGCGCCACGGCGAGCACCACCGGTATCAGCGTGATCAGGGTGAGCCGCCAGTCGACGGTGAACAGGTAGATCAGCGACACCAGCGGCACCACGAACGCGGAGACGAGTTCGCCGGGGGTGTGGGCGATGAACGGGTGCACGGCACTGACGTCCTCCCCCACCACCTTGGCGAGCTCGCCGGTGCGGCGCCGCGAGAACCAGCCGATCGGTACGCGTCCGAGGCGCGCGGCCAGTTGGCGGCGGAACGTCAGTTGCACCTGGCCGTCGACGACATGCCCGATGCCCGAGGACGCGGCCGTGAAGAGGAGCCGGACGAACAGTCCGGCCGCACCCGCGACGACGACGGTCCAGACATGACCACGGTCGACCGGCCCTTGCGACAACAGGGTGCGCCCCAGCTCGACGACCGCGAGGAGCGGCGCAAGGCCCGCGACGGCGCCGATGACCTGGAGGATCACCACGGCGGCGAAACTCCGGGCGTGCGGGCGAAGCAGCCCCGCCAGGTTCTGTCCCTCTCCGATGGTGCTCATCGTCCTCCTGTCTTGGTCAGGCGGTCGTCGGTCTCCGCGACGCGTGCCGGTGCGACGGGGCGAGGCAGGACGGCCAGGGCCACGAGCGCCGCGGCGGCCAGGAGCACGGCGCCGAGGGTGAGGCCGAGCGCGTATCCGTCGTTGAGCGTCTCGGGTGTGGTGGTCGCGCCGGTGCGGTCGTGCGCCGCGGCGCCGAGGGCGGCAAGTCCGAGCGAAGCGCCGATCTGGCGTGCGCTGTTGAGCAGCCCCGACGCGGTTCCGGCCTCGTGGGGCGCGACACCGGCCGTGGCGAGGGAGACGGCCGGTCCGAGGCAGAGCCCGAAGCCGACGCCGGCGACGATCGAGGGCCCCAGGACATCGGTGAGGAAGGCGCCGTCAGGGCTGATCAGGCCGAACCAGGCGAGCCCGGTCGCGGTCAGCAGGCCGCCGCAGGCCAGCAGGGTGCGGGGAGCGAGACGGTAGCCGACTTTCACGGCGAGCACGGATCCGGCGATCACTCCGAGTGCCAGCGGCAGGAACATGACGCCGGTCGACGCCGGGCCCTTGCCCAGGACTTGCTGGACGTAGAGGGACACGAAGTAGAAGGACGAGGCCATGGCCGCGCCGATCAGCAGGGTGCAGGCGTTCGCGCCGGCGACCGAGCGGTTGGCGAACAGGCCGAGACGGACGAGCGGTTCGCGGGTGGTGGTCCGCTCGACGTGGAGGAACGCGGCGAGGAGCGCGGCGGCGGCCGCCAGCGTGGTCAGGGTGACCGACGAGGTCCACGCGTACCGATCGGTGCGGACGACGCCGAACACAAGCAGCGTCATGCCCGCCGTGACCAGGACGCCGCCGAGCACGTCCGGACGCCCTCCGCGCGCGGCCGGCTCTCCCGCGGCGACGCCCCGCCAGGCCACGGCCAGCGCGCCCGCGGCCATCGGTACGTTCACGAACATCACCCAGCGCCAGTCGGCGTACTCGGTGAGCAGGCCGCCGATCAGGACACCGAGGGCGGCTCCGGCGGCGTTCATCGCACTCCATACCCCGAAGGCCCGGATGCGGGCCCGGCCCGCGGGGAACGTCGAGGTCAGCAGCGCCAGTGCGGCCGGTGCCAGCGCGGCGGCCCCGATGCCCTGCGCGGCCCGGGCGGCGACGAGCTGGCCGGGCTCCTGGGCGAAGCCCCCGGCGAGCGAGGCGAGGCCGAAGAGGCCTAGCCCGAGCAGCAGGACCCGCTTGTTGCCGTAGCGGTCGGCGGCCTTGCCGCCCAGCAGGAGCAGCCCGCCGAAGGTGAGGGCGTAGGCGTGGATCACCCAGGTCAGGCCCGTCGCGCTGAAGCCGAGTCCTGCGGCGATCTGCGGGAGTCCCAGGTTCACGACCGACAGGTCGAGGGACACCATGAACTGCACGACGGCCACCGCGGCGAGCGTAAGGCCTGGTCCGGCACCTGAACTCCCTGTTGTTCTCGCTCTGTTCGTCATCACGGACCCCGTTTCTCGGCACTGCTGTCGACACTGTTCCAAGACTTTCCGAACGCGTTCCGAAAGTAACATCGAGGGTGCCCTCTGTCGACCTCGAAAGGGTTCGCAAGGGTTCGCAAGGGCTCGCAAGGGGTGGAACCCGCACCGGCCGCGCGACGGAAGGCGGCGGGACGGCATGATGGGGCCATGCCCGCATCGCCCGCATCACCGCGTTCTCCCGCACCACAGGGCCGCACCGGCCGCCCGCCCGTGACGTCCCGTGCGCAGATCCTGACGGCGGCCCGGGAGCTGATCGACCGGGACGGCTGGGAGAAGCTGACCATCCGCCGGCTCGCCGCCGAGCTGGGCATCGGGGCGACGACCCTGTACCACCACATCCAGAGCAAGGACGATCTGCTGCTCCTGCTGCTCAATCACCACGTCGCCCGGATCGAGCGCCCCCAACTGCCCGGCGCCCCACGGGAGCGCATCGTCGTGGCCGCCACCGCGCTGCACGACGCGCTCGCCGCCTGGCCATGGGCCGCGGAAGTCCTGTCGGCCGACGGTTTCGTCGGCCTGCTCGACGAATCGGCGATGTGGATGGTCGAAGCCATCGTGGCCGGAGCCGAGGACCACGGATGCACACCCGAGCAGAGCGTCGACGTCTTCCGCAGCCTCTGGTACTACACCGTCGGCGAGGTGCTCGTCCGCGCCCACTCAGCCCGCCGGCATGCCGCAGGCCATCCCTTCGCCTACCGCGACGACCTGGACCCGTCCCAGGTGCCCCGCCTGGCCGCCATCGGCGTGCGATGGGCCGCGCTGGCCGCACGGGACATCTACCCCCAGGGGCTCCGCGCGTTCGTTGCCGGGCTGCTCGCGGAGGTCACGTCGGCGACTTCCCCCTGAGCAAGGGTGTCGGGGCTGATGCCCAGCTGTTCCCGCAGCACGTCGTGTCCCCTGTCCGTCACGGTGACGACGCGGGTGGTGCCCCTGCGGGCGAGCCAGCCGTCGTCGAGTGCGCGCTGGAAGAAGGCCGCACCCACCGCCCCCGCCAGATGATGGCGCCGCTCCGTCCAGTCCAGGCAGGTGCGCACATGGGCGCGCCGGGAGCCGCGGGGCCGGTGGTCGTCCACGCCGATGTCGCGCAGCCACGCCTTGCCCGACTCACTCAGTGAAGGACCGTAGTCCCAGGTCAGCAGTGACCGTTCGGTCATCGCGTCGGTGATCGCGACAGCCACGGTGCCCGCCAGGTGGTCGTAGCAGGAGCGGGCGTAGGACAGGGCACGGCGGCGGTGCGCGTCGGACAGCGAGCGCACCGGTACCGGCCGCAGCGGGGCGTGCGAGGCCAGGCTCTCGATCATCTCCGCGGTGGACGATCCCGCGAGGCGCACATACCGGTGCCGCCCCTGCCGCTCCTCGGCCAACAGCCCGCCCGCGACGAGCTGATGCAGGTGCCCGGTCGCCGTCGACGGCGCGACCCCGGCGTGCCGCGCCAGCTCGGTGACCGTCCAGGCGCGGCCGTCGAGCAGGGCCAGGCACATCGAAGCGCGGGTGCGATCGGCAAGGAGACCGGCCAGCGATGCGAGGTCGGGGGCGACGACGCCGTCCGCCGACAGGCTCTGGGGGCGGTGCTGAGGCTGGGGTACGGGCTGGCTCATGGCAGCCATTGTCGCGGGACGACACTTCGGCGCCCACCGAGGTGTCGGCGCCCTAGCGTTCTGCGGCATGAACAGCACCACGACTCAGGAACCGGCCGCGCCCGCCGAGCCCACAGCCATGACGGCCGCAGGCGACCACCTCTCCATATCCCCGAGCATCCTCTACTTCGGCACCCCCGTGGCCCTGCTGACCACCGAGAACCCGGACGGCACGGCGAACCTCGCGCCGATCTCCTCGGCCTGGGCGCTCGGCCACACCGTCGTCCTCGGCCTGGGCGCGGAGGGACACACCGCCGCCAATCTCGCGGACCGCCCGGAGCTGGTCATCAACCTCCCCTCCCCTGACCTCTGGGCGGCGGTGGAGCGCCTCGCCCCGCTCACCGGCGCGGACCCGGTACCGGCCGCCAAGCGCGGGGTCTACCGCCACGAGCCGGACAAGTTCGCCGCCGCCGGACTGCACCCGCGGGCCTCGGAGGCGGTCGGGCCGCCGCGCGTCGCCGAGTGCCCGCTGCAGTTGGAGGCCAGGGTGCGGGGCATCGCACCCGCGGGACCCGACGCCGGCTTCCGGATCGTGGAGTGCGAGGTCGTCCGCGTACACGCCGCCCCGTCCATCGTGGTCCCCGGCACCCAGCACATCGACCCCGCGGCCTGGAGTCCCCTGATCTACAACTTCCGGCACTACTTCGGCCTCGGGGGTGCGGAACTCGGCCACGGCTTCCGTTCGCAGACGGCGTGACGCCCGTCGGGCCACCAGTGACCGTCGTCCGGTCGCTGGTGGCCCGAGTCCAACCGGCTACTGGTAGCTGATGTCCGACGCGCTGTACTTGCAGTACGTCCCGTCAGGCCCGCTGCCCGTCTCCTCGGGCTCGTCGCCCGAGTCGTTTCCGGTGTAGCGGATGCACGGCTCGATCTTCTTGTCGTCGTCGCCGTGGATGCGGATCCGGCTCAGGGTTGCCGTGTCGCCGTAGTTGGTGTTGATGCCGACCAGGGACTTGCCGGGCGCGGTCACGTCCACGTCGTCGATGGTGATCGTGCGCTTGTGCTGGGTCGAGCAGTTGCCGCAGGAGCGCACCAGCTTGCCGAAGTCCGCGACCTGGAATCCGGTGATGTTCAGAGTGCCAGCGCCGTTGAACTGGAGGACCTTGTCGTCGGCCTGCTTCGCGCCGCCGCCGGTCACCGTGTACGTCGAGCTCGCCGATGTGCCCTTGAACGTCGCCGCGTCCTCGCCGACGTCCTCCCACCACACGTTCTCGATGGTGCAGCTGCCCGAGCAGTGCACGCCGTCGGCGGCCGGCTTGCCGAGCACGACGTTCTTCAGGACCGCGCCGTCCTTCAGCTTGAAGATCGGGTCCTGGCCCTCCTCCTGTCCGTCGCCGCCGAGGTCTCCGCTGCCGTAGAAGCGCTGGAGCTCACCGTCGAAGGTGCTGGACACCTCGATGGTCTCGGTGACGGGTTTGTCGCCGGTGGGGGTCGGCCAGTCGGCGGCGGCGGCGGTGGCCGCGCCCGCCGGGGAGAGCATCACATTGGCGCCGACGGCGGCGCCGGTCAGCAGGACCGCGCCGCTCGCCGCGCCCACGACGCGGCGGCGGGTGAGGCGGCGCTTGCGGCTCTTGCGCAGTTCGGCTCGTTGCGTGGTCATGGGGACCGTTCTTTCACTGGGGGGATGACCTTGCGTCTGGTGGTCTCCGCCCGGCTGAAGAAGGTTGCCGCTGTGCGGGAATTTCCTGCCGAGGCCTACGAGGTGCGGGCGAAGCCTCCTACGACGTGCGGGCGAAGTCGCCGCGCACCGCCGCCTGCTGACTCGACGCGGTCGCCTCCGCGGCGTAGCTGTCGTCGCCCGCGTCCCTGCCACCCTCGGCGTGGTCGTACTGGCCCGCGAACACATGCTCTCCCGCCGGCACGGTCCGGCCCGCCTTCAGCGTCCAGCTGTAGACGAGGTCGCCGCCCGTCTCGCGTACCGAGACGGAGAAGTCATCGGCGGGCAGGGAGCACCAGTTGCCCGTGTCGGCGACGCCGCCGGTCTGTGCGACGCGCAGTTCGACGGAGAGCGCGGTGAGGGGTTTCTCCGTCTTGAAGGTGAGGGTGCTCCGCGCCCAGACGTCGTTGCTCTGCGGGTCGATGGAGCCGTCGCTCCACAGGTAGCCGTCCTCGACACCCTTGGCGTCGGGGGCCAACGGCTGTGTGGCGGCGGGGGGTTCAGTCTTCTTGGGCGACTGGTCCGTGTTTCCCCAGCCCTCCTCCCCGTCCGGCGCGTTCTTCGTGGGCTTGTCCGACGGGCGCGTGGGCTCGGCGGGCGAGTCCGGTTCGGCCGTGGCGTCGTCCGGCGTCGATACGGAGGGCCGCGGGTCGGCCGGGGTGTCGGGGGCGGCGGGTGTGCCGACGGTGCGGGACGGCTCATCGCCGTCGACCACGGACGCGACGGCGTAACCGCCGAGCGCGAGGACTCCGGCCACGGCGGCCGTCGCGCCCGCGATGCGCAGCCAGGGAGCGGGCCGCGGCGGCCTGCCGCGGGACGAGGCACCCGGGGCGGCGTCGCGTTCCATGCCGCGCTCGACCCGGGCGAGCATCCGCTCCCGGTCGGGGCGATGCTCGGCCGCGGCATCGCGCAGCTGTTTGCGTACGTCGTCCATCACTGCCTCCCTCCCACGAGTTGCGCCGCGGCACGGTCGCCCAGGAGCCGTTGCAGCTCCGCCATTCCCTTGGACGTCTGGCTCTTCACCGTACCGACCGATATGCCGAGGGTGAGGGCGGTGTCCTTCTCCGAATGGTCGAAGGCGTGCCGCAGGACCACACAGGCCCGCTTGCGGAACGGCAGCGTACGCAGCGCCTCCTGGACGTCAACGACCGCCGGTACGTCGGGGTCGTCCACGTCCTCCGAGCGCCTCCCCCAGAAGAGAGCCACTCTGCGGCGCTCCCGGACGGCGCTGCGGATGCGGCTGCGCGCCATATTGGCGACGACACCGCGGGCGTACGCGGCCGGGTGGTCGGCGGCCCGCACCCGGTCCCAGCGGTGCCAGAGCGCGACCAGGGCGTCCGCCGCCAGATCGTCCGCGGCGTCCTTCTCGCCGGTCAACAGGTGGGCGAGACGGGCGAGTTCGGCGTAGTGCCGCTCGAAGAAGTCATGGAACTCCGCGGCGGCTGCGTCGTCGACGGCTGTCCCCACGGGTGACCTCTCTCTGTCCTTGCGCGGCTCCGCACACGCACTGGTGGCCCCCGTGCCGACGAAGTGCGGTGCGCGAGCATAGCAACGGCTGTGCGAGTCATCGAACAGCGTCCGGAATCCCAGTCAGATCTGAGCCAGGCGAGATCCGCACGAGCGGCAACGGCGAGACGCGCTCTACTTCGCGTACAGCAGCGCCCCGAAGCCCAGTTGGTCGAACCCGCAACTGTTGGGGCCCCTGCATCTGGCACGGTTGTGGCACGCGACCTCTGCACCACTGAGCGGCTGCGATGGTCCGTGGAGCCTTGCCGTGAGCGCTGCGTCAGGAGCTCAGGTGCTGGGCTGTCCTTCTGACGCGGTGGTGTTCACCGACGCAGGGCCTGCCTGGGACCGTTCCAGGCGCCGCTGACGGGCACGGGCCACGCGAGCCGGGGACTGAAATAGGTCGTTCAGCACCTCATCCATGAGTGTCAAGATTTCTTCGGCCGCCTCGTGATCAACGGGGGTGAGATCGCCATGGGCTACCTCATTGCCGCCGAAGCGCACCTCGTGTGCTGCTTCCTTGATGTGCCCGCGTAGCAGCCCTAGTTGGTGGAGCTCATCGATCTTCGCGATCAGGCTCCCTCTGGTGACACCCCTTTCCTTCGCGGACGCCTCGACCACTGCACGGGCAAGTGCCACCGCAGCTCGGTCAGCCATGATGGTCAGACAGTCGTGTGCCTCAACCGCGAGCGACTCGATCGCTGCGGGGACATCTGGGAACGTTCTGTTGGACTTCGCCGGGGGAAGCCATCGTGGCTGCTGGGCCTGAGGATGGTCCCAGAGATCAGAAGGTGCGTCGTCCCAATCATTCGTAGGCTTGAAGTCGGTCCACCCGTGGGCGAGGACCAGCCGGCGGCAGTTGGCGACCGGTGTCATGTGAGCCAGCCGTCCGCACCATCCGCATGTCGTGCTCGCCATAGCCGGAGACTGGTGCGCAACGCCCCGATGGGCATGAGATTTGTGACCGTTGTGCTCGCGGACCAGAGCAAGCAGCAGGGCAGGCCCGTGTTGGCGCTCATCATGGAACCGTGATTCCCCGTGGTTCCCTGCTCGATCCGGTGCGGCTGTGGTGCGGGTCTCCGGTGCTCGGCCCCAACCTTCTGATCCGTAGGTTGGGGCGGTGCCGTGCGAGAGGGCTCCGCCGCTCTTCATAGCGGTCGCTGGGAGACGTGATCGACCGCCCTCGTGTGCTGTCGTTGCCGTCAGCGTTGCCGTCAGCACGGACACTGACCTCGTTCGTTCTCCATAACTAGGAAAACGGCGGAGCAGGAAATCTATCGGATCAAGGTTCACTGCACAACTGAATCCGAAATATGCTCAACCACTCTTCGGATATCGCGCCTATAGTCCTCACGCAACAGACGAATAATTGATTCCCGTTCCGGGCCATCTTCGCTCAGGGCCCTGGCAAGCGCCAATCGCACACCAGGATCACTGTCAGCAGCTAGCCGCTCTCCAAGACCGGGCCACCTCCGAGGATTGCGCGACCAAGCGACTGCCGCAAAACACCGAGGCCACGGGTTAGGGTGGACTGCCAACATTCCAATGTCCACAATCAATTCACCATCGGGCAAACTGCGGAACATCAAGGCCAGCGCCCGGCATGCAGAATTGCTCGCCGCCGGTAGAAGCGTCAGAGCGAACTCTTGGAGAGCCTTGTACTGATTTTGCGTGTGCGCCACTTTCCCGGCAGCGCGCGCAGCAATGGAATCAAGGGGAAATTCGCCAACCGTTACCTTGAAACGGCTAAACGGATCATTTCCGTAACTCATCGAAGCAACACTAGCCGACGGATTTACGAGAAAAGTCGAGCAATGCATCAAACATTGCAGTTTTCGAGTCGTCAGAGAGGGTAGGCCCAACAGTCACTATTGCCTCAATTGCACTAGCGCGATTGGATTCAATGTCACTGACTTCCAGGGCTCGGGCAAGCATCGCGTCGGCAAAAGCCTGCCTGTCAGACTCCTCCAATGCGGTAATCAGAATTGCCGCATCTTCCAGTCCGACTTCAAAGTTCATGACACCTGGTCGAATATTTAGCGGCTGAGTGTACTGCTCTAGCTTTTCCAGCGCGAGGTCGATTACGGGAGTAACGTCGCACTGCGCCAGAATTAGCGAAATCGCGGCATACACATTCTTATCAGACGCTGCCTGACTCAGTCGAGACCACACGAGATCCGGATTCTTCTGCAGGGCCTCTTCGCCCTCAAAAAGTGCTTGCTGACCGACTTCATTTCCGATCAAAATTGCGTCACAGAGCATCCCAAGCGCGCGATCCTGCAGGCTCTCGTGATGATCCAAAATTTTCGCAAGCGCCTTGATTAGCGGCTCATCGGTACGTCGATGCGTTCCTGGCTCCCGGCAAAAGAATCTGGAAGCGAGGTCAAGAAACTTCTCTGCCGCCCCTACTGTCGCTTCATCCGCGTTAGCTGCGAAGCACTTGAATGCTGACATCCAAGTGCTTGTCTGCGAATACGACTCAGCAGTGCTGGCCAGCTCTCGGCATGCGCTCCCAGCCCAAACCCGGGCAATCTCTCGAGGAAGAGATTTTCCAGCAATGGCACCGAAGTCATACGCGGCGATTCGTTCCCAGAACGGGGATTTTTCTGCGAGCGGGCTTAGGTTTAGTGGCTCGTCAGGCCACGCCTTAGCCAACTTCTTGAGTTTCTTTCCACGTCCACTGAAAATGTAGTGCGGCAACGCATCCTGCCACTTTTCAGTCGCTACAAACAGATCTCCGAAGCGCTCGTGCGCTGTAACCTCTGCCGCCAGGCTGGCGGAAACAACGGTGTGCCTGAGTTGTTGATGGAGACTTTGCAGGGCGTCCGGCCACTTGTGGTCAAGCATATGAGATGCGGCTCGCTCGGCGAGTGGATAAGGCTCGGGTAGTACTGATCCATTTCCAGCGGCCCTGAGGGCCTGAGCCAAGCGATGCAGATCATCGAGATCGCCATCTCTTATCCAATACAGCACACGGGTTGCGCGAAGTGCGTAAAGCCAGTCAGCCGCAGAATCATTTAGTCGGGCCGTTACAGCACCGTCGATAGCGTCCAGCCATCGTTCAATTGACTCGCCAGGCTTACCGGTAAGAGCGAGATATCTGGCATGGCGAGCTGCGATCCATGCCGTCACAGAAGGAGAATAGCTCAGGCGGGAATCTCTTACTAGGTCGGACCAATCGTCGTTAGCCTCGGCCAGGCACATAGAAATACGCGCCTTCGTCGTGAGCCCTGTTTCATCGCTCGTAGTAGCGCTTGCCAATGCCGACAATGCGTCTATGCGGGAGCTAATCAGTTCTGGACGACGCCACGCGATCGCCTCTTCTGCGAAAACGACCGCGAGGTGAAGGACACCTTGATCCGATGGCTGCATTTGATCGAACGCTGCAGCCAAATCATCGATAGATACTTGCCGCTCATAACCGAATGCTGCAGCATACGATAGCCCGTTGATCGCTCTGAGAACGTCCCCAGAAAGGCTCGATGCATATCCCTCAGCCATCCTGAGTTGCTGACCGATGGCAAATGGGTCTCCTGCGAAATAGTATCGCCACCCAAGGTCTACACGCATCCTTGCGGACTCTGCGTAGTTTTCACCTTTTTCCAGAGCCACACATTGGCGACTACGAATTATAGAGGCATGGTGAACAAACTGAGAAAGCTCCAGGGTGCTGGCGACTTCACCAAATAGTACAGCCGCTTCGAACGGGCTCTCAGCTAGGCGGTCCTCAGCCTGTTGTAGTCGCTCAGCCTGCCCAAGAGAAGCAACTGGCCCTCTCAGTACAGAATCTGACGTGATCGGCGTCTCTCGATATAGTTTGCGCTCAATCGCTGCAAGTTCTGCACCCGCAACCTGCCGTTCGCTCTGCTGCGATTGTTGCTCTTTCCATCCCAGCAGCTCTGCCGTTGTATACACGGACGCATGCTGATCTACAGGGGGATGGTGCTCACCGCAGAGGAGAAGCAGATTCTCGAATTCGTTGATCTTTGATTTATCGTACGCCGAGTCATATCGCGGCCCATTCGATTTCTCGGATCGAATATGGGCGATCTGCGCCGTCGTGGTGTACAGCTCACGATCTTTAAAGATCAACTTGGTGGTGCACTCCGGATATGCGCAATGGGTTGCTGTCCCAAAGAGCAACTTGATCGTCTGATCCCGGTATGTGCGCGGCACACACTCAGCCTAACTGGGAAGGACGATTCGCACAGTCCGATCTACAGAAGCGAAGCTGGAACCTGTGAGCACCGTCCGATGCAGGGCAAGACCGTCCCGGGCTGGGCTTGAGGCTGCTGTCATCGGCGCAGGCTCCGGAGCGTCCATTCGTACGTGACCAAGCGCTACTCTCTGCGCATGGTCGAGGCTTTCGTTTCCGGTGACGGCCATCGGGCGTGCGGCATCTGCCCTTCACGCCGCTTCCTGCTCGGTGAGTTCGACGTGGCCGAACGCCCCTCGCGTGACTGTCCGTTCGATCCTCACGACGGCCACCGGTACACCCTGCAAGGTGTGCCCGTCTGCGTTCACCCAGAAAAGGTGGGGCTCCCGCCCGCGCCGTACAAGACGGACGGGGTGGCTCTGCTGGCGGACGTCGCGTTGCCCGATGACGTCGCCGAACTCGATGGGTACCTGCGTGAGTTGGTGCACGGCGCAGCACCGGGCGCGCTGGAGCTGCTGATCGATCTGGCAGACCGTGAGATCCGGCGGACCTTCCCGGACGTCGACGCGACCCTGGCACTGCGCCGTGCCTTCAACTAGCCCCCGCTAGCTGGCCGTGGGGAATCCGGGGGCGAAACGGCGGCCGCCATCAAGGATGCCGAGCGGCTCGTACTTGGCCGCAACGATGGCCTTGCGCCTGGCGGTCTCGTCCTTGTCGAACCAGTAGCGCTCGTTCATCGGCCCCCACGCCGAGCGGTACACCTGGTGGGTGTAGTCGCCGTGGTCCCACTCGCCGATGGCTTCGCGATCCGTGGCGTGCACGAACTTGATCCCGGTGCGGGCCTGGATGCGGCAGAGCACGGTGAACTGAGCGGCGAGTGCGTGGACCATCTCGTCCACGGGGACTGAGACGGGGATCTCGGCTGCCTCCTCGCCGTCCGTCATCTCGTAGATGGCCGACTTGATGGCCATGGCGCGCATGGCCTCGGGGAACAGGGGCTCGGTGTCCTTCGTGACGTCGAACCCGTCCACCAGGGCGTAGCCCATGAAGCACTGCCAGTCTTCGTCGTACTTGGCGCACGCCGTGCGCAAGCGGTCGAACTCCCGATCACCCTCGACGATCGCGAGGATCTCGCGGGCTCGTCGCGCCACGACCTCCGGGGCGGGTCGTACTAGCGTTGCGGACACTGCTGCACTCTCCTTCATTGGTTGGTGCATCGGCGGGACCCGTCCGGCTGCCAACCGCCGTCACGCAACGGCAGTCGGACGGGAGTTCATGGGGTGGTCGGGCTGGTGGCAGTCACGCCGAGTACGAACCCGATCGATGCCGAGATGGCGATGATCAGTAGTGGTCCGGCGTAGCTCGTCACGCGTGCGGCTAACCGGCTCACGGCTGCTCGGCCGAACTGCGGTCGTCGGCCTCACCGGCGTTGGCGCCGTGCCCGTCGCTGGCGCCCTCTTCGGCCTGGGCGGCTCGGTGCTGGGGGCACTGGCACGGCGGGTATTTCATGGATCCAGGGGACAGCTCGTACGCATCCAAGTTGTCGACCTTCAGCACGCCATCGGTGCCCTGTTCCTCGGTCATCCGGGCAAGTTCTGCCCGCGCGTCGCTTCTCATGACTCAGCCCCTCGGGGGATGTCTGTGGCGAGCGGTTCGCCGATCTTTCGTGTGCTCTACGCAACCGCGCGACCACGCACGGCGGTACCGTTGCAGCACCCTCAGGACTTGAATGCCTTGAAAGCGCGCAAGAGCGTGGGGAGTTGAGAGTCATGGCGCAGCGCGAACCGAACGCAGGGCTCGGCCACCTGCTCGCCGAGAGCCGTTGGACGTACCACCAGTTCGCACGGGCCGTGAACCGCATAGGTACGGAAACCGGCACGCCCCTGCGCTACGACGAATCGGCCGTGAGCCACTGGCTTGGCGGCACCGTTCCGCGCGATGCCGTGCGGGGCTGCATCCTCGAAGCCTTCTCCCGGCGGCTCGGCCGTCCGGTCACGCATGCTGAAGCGGGCCTGCCCGTTCCCCTCGATCACTCCCCTGCGTCCACGGATACCGTGGAAGGGCTGATCGACCTGGGGAGGCAAGATATGGACCCGTCCCGCCGCAGAGTTCTCGGTGCGGGCCTGTTCTCGGTCGCCTTGACGATCCCCGGATGGACCGACGTCATCGGACGCGCTGAGGCCGTGCAGTCCGGCCGCACATCGCGCATCGGCATGAACGAAGTAGACATGGTCATAGCGATGACCGAGCGGGTGTCAGAGCTGGATGACCAGTTCGGCGGACGTCACGCGCGCCCCATGGCGGCCTCCTTCATGGTCAACACGGTCGCCTCGTACCTGCGGGCCGATGCGCCTGAGGATGTCCGGCAAGCGATGCAGTCCGCGGCCTCGGATCTGCTGTATCTGACGGGCTACATGGCCGTGGATGAAGGGCTCCACGGGCTCGCTCAGCGCTACTACGTGAAGGCCTTGGAGCTGGCCGGGGCTGCTGAGGATCACCTCACGTACTGCACGACCTTGCGGGGCATGAGCGTGCAAGCGGTCGACCTGCACCACGGGCCCAAAGCCATGGAGCTGGCGGATGCTGCTGCCGCAGCATCACCGAAAGCCGGGCCTCGGATGCGGGCCTTCCTCGCCGGACAGCAAGCGCACACGGCTGCCCAAACCGGCGACCGTACGAGCGCGCTGCGATATATCCGAGAGGCAGAGGCGGCCATGGACCGCGCCGAATCACGGGGCAAAGCCTTCGGCTCGTATGACCCTTCCTCGCTCAACTACCACGCCAGCCAAGTGCGCTACGAACTCGGCGACAGGACAGGGGCAGTTGAGGCCATGCGCCATGCAGATGATCTCCGCCCAAGCGTCTACCGCCGTACGCGGGTCCATCGACGCGGCTTGCTCGCTGAACGCCAGTTGGAGATAGGGCACTTGGAAGCTGCCTGCACCACCTGGCACCAAGCGCTCGATGACTACCCCATGGTCCAGTCAGGGCGGGCCGACGACCGCGTGAAAGCCATGTTCGGCCTCATCCGCCCGCATCTGCGGAACGCGTCGGCCCGTGATCTGTACGACCGCGCCCGGACGATCGCGCCTCCGGCATTGGTCAGTTGATCTGTCGTTCTCAACCCGATGAATGGCACGCTGACCCACGCGGCCGGCACCCACGGCTTTGGCCGGTGTCCTGCCCGGTTTGGGGTCGGGCATGGTCAGGGGGCCGTACGCTTCCGGGCAACTCGAGCAGGCTTTGTCCCTGCCCGGAATATGAACGAGTGGCCCCCTGGCCTTGCCCGACGCGGGCCCCGATCCGGGGAGGTGGCTAAAGTCGTGAGGGCCTGCCGCCCCCAGCCACAGGGGAACAACAGGACGCTGAGGCTTAGGCCCGCTGTTGCTTGCAAGGAAACTCGGCGTACGGGCGGCTCGCCGACCGGACGGGACCGGCGGAAGATGTGCCAGGACTTCAGACGGGCCACGCCCCGCTCCACCGGTGCCCGTGCCACCGAGAGTGCGCGGTTGACCGTTTGCTGGGTCGGCGGCAACCCGCGGCCGGGTGGGCGTCTGACGGGTGTCGTCACCCACGGCCCTGCCCCCAGGTAGGCGTGGTCGGCGAGCACCGGGATGCCCTGGCGTTCGCAGATCCGTACTTGCCCCGCTGCCACCCTCCATCGCTCTCTTCGATGTCGAGCCATAGCGGCCCATGCCCATCACGGTGTGGCCCTGGTCGCGGCCCGACTCCTGCCACTGGGCGAGGCCTTCGCCGTCGTACACGAAGGGGACGGCCTTCTTGATGGAGCCGTTGCCCGCGCCGTTCTTGAAGTACTCGACGGCCTGGTCGTACTTGGCCTTGTCGTCGCAGAGGAAGCAGCATCGTCTTGAACCGGTCGAGATCGAACCCGGCGTAGCCACGCATGAGTTCGGCCGTGTTGGCGAACTGGTAGCCGTAGATCGCGGCGGCGGGGAATCGGTCGGGGTTGCCCGCCATCTGGGTGAGCGCGGCCGACCAGGCGTTGAGGACGTCGCGCGCGGTGCCGCCGTGGGCGGCCGAGCCGCCGATCCGCCACCGCAGGGCGTTCTGCGCTGGCGGTCAGTTTCTGCCGGCCGTCCGGGGCGCAGCGCCCGCGCGACCTTCACCTTGGCGCGATTGAGGTCACCCGCGTTGTGCAGCATGCCGGGGTGGGCGAAGGACGCGGGGGCGCCGTCCGCGACGACGAGGCCGCCGGAGAGTTGAAGCATGCCGCGCCGACTTGCCGGTGTCTGTTGTCCTGACCCATGGGGGCTCCTTGAGACGTACGGGAGGGGTGGGCTCTGCTCGCCTCAGCCCTTCGCCGGGCCCGGGCCCGAGCTCTCGCGCACCATCAACTCCGGGGTAAACAAGGAGACTTCATCGACGCCCTGGCCCCGCAGTTTGGCGACGACACGCTCCACCGCCTCGCGTCCCATCTCCTGCGCGGGGATACCGACGGAGGTGAGGCGCACCGAGGCCTGGGTGGCGACCTGGTCGGGGCAGACGGCGATGACGGAGACGTCTTCGGGGATGGCGCAGCCCTGCCGGCGCAGGAGGCCAAGGAGGGGTTCCACCGCCGACTCGTTCTGCACGACGAAGCCCGTGGTGCCGGGGCGTTCGTCGAAGATCCTGGCGAGGGTCGCGGCCAGTGCGTCGTACGTCCCCTCGCAGGGTCGGTGCAGCACCCGCACGCCGAGCTGCCGGGCCCGCGTACGCAGCCCGTCCAGGGTCCGCTCGGCGAAGCCGGTGTGCCGCTCGTACACCGCGGGCGCCTCGCCGATCACGGCGATCTCCCGGTGTCCGAGCCCGGAGAGGTGCTCCACGCACTGCGCGCCGGTCTCCACGAAGTCGAGGTCGACGCAGGTCAGGCCCGTTGGATCGGCGGGCACGCCGATGAGCACGGCGGGCCGGTCGGCCTCGCGGATCAGCGGAAGGCGCTCGTCGTGCAGCTCCACGTCCATCAGGATCATCGCGTCGGCGAGCGCGCTGCCCTCGATGCGGCGGACCGCCTCGGGGCCCTCCTCACCGGTCAGGAGCAGCACGTCGTACCCGTGGGTGCGCGCGGTGGTGGCGACGGCGACGGCGATCTCCATCACCACCGGTACGTACATGTCGGTGCGCAGCGGCACCATCAGCGCGATGATGTTGGTCCTGCTGCTGGCCAGGGCGCGGGCGCCGGCGTTCGGGTGGTAGCCGAGCTCGCGGATGGACTGCTGGACGCGGTCCTTGGTGGAGGCGGATATGGACCGCTTGCCGCTGAGGACGTAGCTCACCGTGCTGGCCGAGACTCCGGCATGCTGGGCGACCTCGGCGAGGTTGACCATTCGGCTCTCCTGGGCAGTCGTGAGGGCGGGCGCGATGGCGAAGCGCTTCGATGGGCAGGCGCGTCGACCCTAGAAGTGCGTCCTTCAGCTGTCCATAGTTGCATCGAATCGCTTCGACTGCCTTGCACCACATGGGAGTTGAGGACTACTCAGGTCAGCCTGAGCACGTTCCATGCGCGGACGGTCTCGGCGGCCAGGCGCCCGTACTCCTCGGCGGGGCCGACGGAGTCCTCCCACATGTACCCCGAGACGATGTGTCGTCACGCCCCTTTCGTCAGACCCCCTTCGTCACGCCCCTTCGTCACGCAGCCGCATCAGACGCCGGATGTTGCGGTGGTAGATCTGGTCGCGTGCGGCGTCCGTGAGGTCAAGCGCGTCGATGACGCGGATCGTCTCGCGGATGTACAGGGGTCCCCCCTCAGGGTCGAAGGGGCAGTCGGTGCCGAACAGGACGTGCTCGGCACCGAAGAAGTCCAGGCCGCAGCGGGTGCCGATGACGGAGCCCGACAACGCCGTGTCGGCGTAGAAGCGACGGAAGTAGTCCAGCGGCCGCTTCGGCAACCGCTCGCGGCGCAGCCGTTCGTACTCCTCGCCGGCCGTGCGGCTGCCGAGCTGATCGCTCCAGCCCAGGCCGATCCTGCCTTCCAGGTAGGGGATCATCGCTCCCAGATGGTGGGTGATGATCTTGATGTCCGGGTGCCGCTCGAGGAGGCCGGAGAAGACGAGCCGGGCCATGGCGACGCTGGTCTCGTAGGGCCAGCCGAGCGCCCACCAGATCTCGTACGCGGAGGTGTCCTCGGTGGCGTAGTCGGCGAAGGCGGCGCCGCGGGTCGGGTGCATCCAGACCGGCAGGTCACGCGCCGCCATCTCGGCGAACACGGCCCGGAAGGCCGGGTCGTCCAGCGGCCTGCCATTGACGTTGGTGAACACCTGCACGCCACGCGCGCCCAAGTCGTCTATGGCGAAGGCGAGTTCGGCGAGTGCGGCATCCGGATCGTTCATCGGCAGGGCGGCCACGAACGCCGGGAATCTGTCGGGGTGGCGCTCGCACAGCTCGTGCAGCGATGTGTTGGCCAGCCTTGCCAGAGCCGGGGACTGAGACGGTCCCGCGAGCAGTTCGATCGGCGGCGACGACAGGGTGAGCACCTGCTGGTAGCCGTCGCCGAACTCGTCCATCATCCGCAGTCGCGCGTCGAGATCGTGCAGCGCGGACAGGTCGAGCCACCGCTTGAGGGCGCCCGTGTCGACGGCGAGCTCGCGCATGCGCGCGAAGTACGGCGCGGGCAGGATGTGGCTGTATGCATCCAGCTTGCGGGCGGTCATCGCAATCCCCTCGACGTCTTCGGAACCCAACGGGTGACCCTGCGGTCGACGGCCTGGACCAGTGCGGTGGCCGTGAGCGCGACCGCGATCACGACCAGGAGCACGGCGAGGACGCCCGCGCTGTCGAAGCGCCCGCCCGCCTCGGTGACGACGTGCCCCAGGCCGACGACGGCGATGAACATCTCGCCGTTGATCATCCCGGTGACGGCGCGGCCGACACCGAGCCGCACCCCGGCCAGGATCATGGGAGCGGCCGCCGGCAGCACGACGCGCAGCAGCAGCTGCCCCTCGCCCGCGCCGTAGGAGCGCGCCATCTCCACCAGGTGCGCGGGGGCGGACTGCACGGCCGACGCCGTGTTCACGATGATGACGAACATCGCGTACATGACCACCACCGCGACGATCGAGGCGCGGCCCGCGCCAAGCAGGGCGAAGAAGACCGGCGCGAAGACCAGCGACGGGGCCGTGAGCAGCGCGTACACATACACGCCGAGCGCGGCCTCGACCTTTCGTGAGCGGCCCATGGCCATGCCGGTGCCGAGCCCCGCGACGAGGGAAACGGCGAACCCCAGGGCCAGGTTGACCAGGCTGTCGCGCAGGCTGGCGTAGATCAGTCCGTCCGCCGCAAGCTCACGCAGCCGGGCAAGGACCGTGCTCAGCGGCGGGAAGAACGACGCACCCGCAAGGCGCCCGGTCAACTCCCAGGCGGCGGCGCCGACGGCGAGGCTGATCGGTGCGGCCGGCGCCTTCACCGGACCGCCTTCGACGGCCGGTGCTCCGTGTGCATCTCGCGGAGCCGGTCCCAGAGGTACGCCGTGATCTCGGTGTACCTGCCGGACCGTTCCAGGGAGCCGACGTCGCCGGAGCGCGGCCGGGGCAGGTCCACGGGCACGACGTCCGCTATCCGCCCGGGCCTGGCGCTCATCAGGACGACGCGGTCGCCGAGGAGCACGGCCTCCGCCATGCTGTGGGTGATGAACACGACGGTCAGCCGGTGTTCCTCCCAGAGCGACAGGAGCTCCTCCTGCAACAGGCGCCGGGTCTGCTCGTCCACCGCTCCGAACGGCTCGTCCATGAGCAGGACTTGGGGTTCCACCGCCAAGGCCCGTGCGATGCCCACGCGTTGCTGCATGCCGCCGGACAACTCGCCGGGCAGCTTGCTCTCGAAGCCCGCGAGTCCCACCGTCCCGATCAACGAGCGGGCGCGTTCCTCGCGTTCTGCCCGGCCGACACCGCGCATCCGCAGACCGAAGGCGACGTTGTCGAGGACGGTCGCCCACGGCAGCAGCGCGAAGTTCTGGAAGACCACGCTGCGGTCGGGGCCGGGGCCACGCACCGGTGCGCCGTCGATGAGGATGTCGCCGGTGTCCCAGGGGGTAAGCCCTGCGACGGCCTTCAGCAGGGTGGTCTTGCCGCAGCCGCTGGGGCCGAGCACGGTCAGGAACTCGTTGGCGGCCACGTCCAGGTCGACGCCCCGCAGTGCCTGGACGGTGGTGCCGTCCTGTCCGACGAAGCTCTTGCCAAGGCCTTGGATCGTGATCATCGAGCGCCTCCTGCCGTCTGTGTCCGTGCCCATCGGGTCAGCTTGCGTTCGCCCCACCGGGCGAGGGAGATGAGGAGCAGCGCCTCCGCCAGGATGATCACGACGGTGCCGTAGAGCTGCGGCGCCTTGAGCAGGCCGCGGTACCTCAGGATCAGCCCGCCCAACCCGTCGGAGACCATGAGCAGTTCGACGATGACCATGCCGGTGACCGCGCGGCCGATGCCGAGCCGGGCGCCGGTCATGATCGCGGGGAGGGCACCCGGCAGCAGGATCCGGGCCCAGATCTGCCTCTCTCCGGCGCCGAAGGAGCGGGCCATCTCGATCAGCGAGGGGTCCACCTGCCGTACGCCGGTCCGGCAGTTCACGACCACCATCACGACCGAGAAGACCGTGACCAGAAGGACCCGCGAGGCCAGACCCACGCCCACCGACATCACGAGCAGCGGAATGATCGCGGCCATCGGCGTGACGAGGAGGATGTTGAGATAGACGTCCGTGTACCGCTCGAGCAGCCGGAACCGGCCGAGGAGGATGCCCGCCGGGACACCGACGACGAGGGCGAGGCCGAAGCCAAGGACGAGCGCCTGGTTGCTGACGTACAGGGCACGCCACAGCTCCGCGTCGGCGAGAAGCCCGGCCGTGGCCCGGACCGTCTCGGCGAAGCCCGGAAGCAGCAGGCCGCCCCGCTCGCGGGCGTAGAGCTCCCAGGCCGCGGCGAAGAGCGCGAACGTGAGGAGCTGGTAGGGCCAGTTGGCGTCCAGGATCCGCCGGCGTGCCGCCACGGCTGCCGTCGCGACGCCTCCCTGATGAACCGTCATGACGCCCCCTCGATGAAGCTGAGGTCGGCCGCGTCCCGCGTGGTCATCCCCCGTTCGATCACGCCGGCGCGGGCGAAGAAGTCGATGGTGTCCTGGACGTTGCGCCGCGTCAGGGCCGCCGCGTCGAAGAGCTTCGCGTCGCGGTAGCGCCGTGCGGTCGTGGCCACGTCCTCCTGGTCCTCCTCCGGCAGGTACTTCTTCACCAGGGCCACCAGGTGCCGCGGATCGGCGTTGATCCTGCCGTGCTCCCGCACCAGCGCGGTGACGAACTCCTGGGCCACCTCGCGGTGTCGGGTCAGGAACGCGGCGTTCGCGTACACGGTCTGCGGATGCAGGTCCGGCAGGCTCTCGGCGAAGTCGACGACCTTGGTGAGCCCGGCGGCGCCCGACGACTCCAGGGCGACCGCGTCGGAGATCTCCAGCGGCGTCGCGTCGATCTCCCCCGAGGCGAGGGCCTGTGCGCGCACGTCCGAGCCGCCGATCGTGAGGTAGTCGGGGCGCTTGCCCGCACCGCACTCGGCGGCCACCCAGTCCTTGGCGATGGCGGTCGCCACCGCGCCCTCGCTGAAGATCCCGAACGGGCGTCCGTTCAGGTCGTCGCAGGACGAGACGGCGGACCTGCCGTACAGCGCCCACTGGTTGCCGACGACATCGGCGATGATCTTGATGGGGGCGTTCTGTTCGATGGCGCTCAGCGCCGGGCCCGTCGCCTCGGCGGAGATCGCGTAGTCGCCCTTGGACAGCCCCTCGACGGCCAGTTCCGGTTCTGCCAGTTCCACGACATCGACCTCGTGGCCCTGGTCGCGCAGGGTGTCGACGGCCGCAAGGAGCGGCACGGTCGTGAGGTCCGGTTCGATGAGCGCCACGGTGAACGAGAGCTTCCCGTCCGCGCGGATGTGGGTGCCCGGGCCGCCGCAGGCGGTCGCGGTGACGACGGACAGGAGCGCGACAGCGGCGAGCCGTTTCGCGCGAGTCCAGACGTGCATGATCTCCCCCTTCGTTCTCCTCCACTTACTTCCGTACTTGCTTCGGTCGCCTGCTCGTTCTCGTACGTTCTCCAAGGTCATCGCCTAGGAAAACGTCTTCCTTCCTCGGATGGTAGCGAGCCGGAGCGGGCAATCGTCAAGAGGTCAACTCAGGTCATTGGACTGGGAGTTGCCGCATGCCGTTGCCAACCTGCGGCGTCCTGTGCCATGTTGAGGCAAACGTTTCCCGTGGAGGTGGGTCATGACGTCACTGGTGGATGTCGCCCGCGCGGCGGGGGTGGCCGTGGCCACCGCATCGCGGGTGCTGAGCGGGTCCAACCATCCCGTCTCGGCGAAGACACGCGCCAAGGTCGTCGCGGCCGCCGAGAAGCTGGACTACTCGCCCAGCGCCCTGGCGCGGGCGATGGTCTCGCCCAACAGCCGCCTCATGGGCGTTCTGGTGAGCGACATCGTCAACCCGTACTTCGCCGTGATCGCCCGGGGCGTGGACGACGTGGCGACCCGGGCCGGCTACGTGACCATGCTGTCCAACGTCGACCGGAGCACCGCCACGGAGATCAGCCGGCTGCAGGCGATGCGGGACTACCGCGCCGCGGGAGTGGTCTTCGCGGGCAGCGGTTACGTCGACGACCCGCAGCGACCGGCCCTGCTCAAGGCCGTCCGCCAGGCGCAGGAGCAGGGCATCCGGGCCGTGTCGCTCGCCGACCGCGACCTCGGCTGCCCGACCGTCACCGTCGACAACCACGCCGCCGCCCACGACATCACGGACCACCTCGTCGCGCTCGGCCACCGCAGGATCGCGTTCATCGAGGGTCCGGCCGGCATGACCGTCACCCGGCAGCGCAGGGAGGGCTTCATCGCCCGTATGCGCGAGGCAGGACTCGGCAGCGGCGCGCACTGCGTGCCGGGCGGTTTCGATTACGAGGCCGGTCACACCGCGACCCTGCGCCTCATCGCACGCCGGCCGCTGCCCGATGCCGTACTCGCGGCCAACGACGAGGTCGCGGTCGGTGCGCTCGGCGCCCTGCGTCAGGCGGGCATCGACGTACCGGGCGAGATCTCCGTCGCCGGCATCAACGACCTCAGGGTCGCCCAGCACGTCGGCCTGACCACGGTGAGCCTCCCGCTGTACGAGATGGGCTCCCTGGCCGCCCGCCACATCATCGAGTCCGCGCCGGGCGCCGCCACCGACGGCGCCGCGACCACCACGCTCAGCCATCGGCTCGTCCCCCGGGAGACCACCGCCCGGCGCCCGCCGGAGCGATGAGGTCCCACCGTTTCCCGGCCCGCTACTGCCCGGCCAGACCGGTATGTGCCACGCCGCTGATGATCTGGCGCTGGAAGAAGACGAAGACGATGACCAGGGGCAGGTCGAACGCCGGGCGCGTCAACGGTTCGGACGGCACGGTGGCCGAAGTCACCAGCACTGCTGGCCGGAACGCTCGCCACGGGACCCACCGCCGCGGCCGACCCCACCGACTACACGATCGACGTCGACCCGACCCGCACCGGCGCGAAGATCGACGACTCGATGTACGGCGTCTTCTACGAGGACATCAACCGCGCGGCGGACGGCGGCCTGTACGCCGAGCTGGTCCAGAACCGCTCCTTCGAGTACAGCACCGCCGACAACGCGTCCTACAAGCCGCTGACTTCGTGGGAGACGTCCGGTTCCGGTTCCGCCGTGGTGGTGAACAACGACGGCCGCCTCAACGCCCGCAACCGCAACTACCTCTCCCTGGACGGCGGTTCGTCCGTCACCAACTCCGGCTACAACACCGGCATCGCGGTCACCAAGGGAAAACGCTACGACTTCTCCGTCTGGGCCCGCACCGGCGCGGCGGACAGCGCGCCCCTCACCCTGCGCGACGCCTCCGGCGACCTCGCCCCGGCCCGCCGGGTCACCGCGCGCGGCGGCTGGGCGAAGTACGAGGCCGTGTTCACCGCCGGCCGCACCTCCGCCACCGGCCGCCTCACCGTCACGTCGGGCGCACCCGTCGCCCTCGACGAGATCTCCCTCTTCCCGCGCGACACCTTCAAGGGCCGCCCGAACGGCCTGCGCAAGGACCTCGCCCAGCAAGATCGCCGACCTGCGGCCCGGCTTCCTGCGCTTCCCCGGCGGCTGCCTGGTCAACACCGGCTCCCACAAGGCGTACGACGAGAAGTCCGACTGGCAGCGCAAGCGCTCCTACCGAAGCCCTTCCGCCTGACCCACCTCGAAGTCGGCAACGAGGAGAAACGACCCCCGCCACGTCCGGGCCCATCACCGGCGCCGTCGGCCTGCCCACCTGGGCGACCAGCGCGGCGTACGACGATGTGTCGGTCACCGGCGAGGACGGCGGCACGCTCCTCTCCGACGACTTCTCCGCCGGTGACGGCCAGTGGACCCGGGCGGCGGACAGGGGCAGCTGGGCGGTCCGGGACGGTGCGTACGTCCAGTCCGACGAGGCCGCCGAGAACACCTTGGTCACGGCGGGCGACAAGGGCTGGCAGAACTACGACCTGAACGTGAGGGCCACCAAGAAGTCCGGCGAGGAGGGCTTCATGGTCGCCTTCGGCGTCAAGGACACCGGCAACCACTACTGGTGGAACCTGGGCGGCTGGAACAACACGCAGTCGGCCGTCGAGAAGACCGCCGAACCGTTCCGCCAGGTCGTCACCCGCGACAAGGCCAGGGGTGACGTCATCCTCAAGGTCGTCAATGCTCAGGGCTCAGCTGCCCGCGCCAAGATCGATCTCGGCTCGGGCGCACGGGTCGCGCCGAGCGCGAAGGTGACGACCCTCGCCGCCGACCCGGCCGCCGAGAACACCAAGGACGCGACTCCCGTCAGGCCAGTCGAATCGACGTTCGAGGGGGTGTCCGACGCCTTCTCGTACACCTTCCCGGCGAACTCGATCACCTTCATGAGGATCAAGATCGACGACATCATGCCTGGTCACCGGGGTCGCTGAGGGCTCTTCGGGGGGTTCGGTTGGCGGGTGGGGACAGGGCAATGACAGGATGAGGCGCATGACCATCAAGGCTTATTTCGACATCACCATCAATGACAAGGCCGAGGGCCGGATCACGTTCAACCTGTTCGACGACGTCGTGCCGAAGACCGCGGAGAACTTCCGCGCGCTCTGCACCGGCGAGAAGGGCTTCGGCTACGCCGGCTCGAGCTTCCACCGCGTCATCCCGGAGTTCATGCTTCAGGGCGGCGACTTCACCCGGGGCGACGGCACGGGCGGCAAGAGCATCTACGGCGAGAAGTTCGCCGACGAGAACTTCACGCTCAAGCACACCAAGCCGGGTCAGCTCTCGATGGCCAACGCGGGCCCGAACACCAACGGCTCGCAGTTCTTCATCACCACGATCGTCACGAGCTGGCTGGACAACAAGCACGTGGTGTTCGGCGAGGTCGCCGACGAGGAGAGCATGGCCCTCGTCAAGAAGATCGAGGCCCTCGGCTCGCAGTCCGGCGCCACCAAGGCCAAGATCACCATCTCGGCTTCCGGCGTCCTCTAAGCACCTGGCATGAGCCCCCGCCCCGCGAGGCGGGGGCTCACCCATGTCACAACTGCATGCAGGCGCTGGTGATCCTCGTCATCAACAGCGCGCTGATGTGCCGGTTGAGCAAGCCCCGCCCCGCGTCCGTATGTACGGGAGACAGCACCTCCCCCATCCGGCGCACCCGAAGGCAACCTCCATGGCAGACGCGGGCACCGTCACCGCCCTCTTCCGCGCGTCCACCGCGCACAGCCCCTCGTACTCCACGCTGAGCCGGGCGGCGGAGGGCGGGCGGCTGCTCGTCGACTTCTGCATCCCGTGCAATCCGTACTTCCCCACGCCCGAGATGTTCGAGGAGCTCGGCGGTCGCCTCCGGGACATCCTCACCTACTACCCGAGCAGCGCGGACACCGTGACCGCCGAGCTGAGCGCGGCGCTCGGGCTCAATCCGCAGACCGTCGCGATGGGCAACGGCTCCACCGAACTCATCACCTGGATCGACCACTTGCTGGTCCGTGACGCGCTGGCCGTCCCGGTGCCGACGTTCGGGCGGTGGACCGATCAGCCGATGGAGACCGGCAAGCGGGTCGACATGTTCCCGCTGCCGCAGGCCGCCGGATTCGCCCTGGACCCGGCGGCCTTCGTCGACTTCGTACGCGCCCGCGGCTCCCGCACTGCCGTCATCTGCAACCCCAACAACCCGGACGGCGGCCTGCTGCCGCGCCACTCGGTGCTCGCGCTGCTCGACGCGCTGCAGGACCTGGACCTGGTGGTCGTGGACGAGTCGTTCCTGGAGTTCGCCGACGCCGAACCGCAGCCGACCGTGGTGGACGAGGCGGTGCTGCGCCCCAATGTGATCGTGCTGCGCAGCCTCGGCAAGAACTTCGGGCTGCACGGCGTGCGCTTCGGCTATCTCGTCGCCAACCCGGGCCTGGCCGGCAAGGTGCGCGCCGCGCTGCCGAAGTGGAACCTCAACTCCTTCGCGGAAACCGTGGTGTTCATGCTGAAGCAGCACCGCCACGCCTACGACCTGAGCCTGCGTCAGGTGCGCCGGGACCGCCAGGAGATGATCTGGCACCTGGCCCGCCTGCCCGGCCTCGTCACCTATCCCTCGCACGGCAATTTCGTGTACGTCCGGCTCCCCGACGGCGTCGACGGGGCCGAGCTGCGGGACCGGCTCCTGGAGGAGCACGGCATCCTGATCCGTGAGTGCGGCAACAAGATCGGCAGCTCAAGTCGCTTTCTGCGTCTGGTGGTCCGCCCCTCGGCCGATGTGCAGAGGCTGCTCAGCGCTCTCGAACAGACGCTGCCGTCGGGTGCGGCGGGCGGACTGCCCGTCCCTTATGCCTCCGGGACCTACACCTCCGGGACCGCCGCCGTGGACCGGCTTGTGATGCGGGCCTGAGTTCCCCTACCGGGCGTCGGGCACGGGGACCCCGAAGTCCGGTGTGCCGTCGGCCTTCCAGCCGAGCTGCTGGATGCGGGTGTGGCGGTTGGGGTCGTTGAGGGGGTCGCCCTCGATCTCCTTGTACTGGCGTGCGTGGTAGACGAGGACGTCGGTGCGGCCGTCCTCGGCGACGGTGAAGCAGTTGTGGCCGGGACCGTACTGGCCGGTCGTGTCGTTCCTTGTGAAGACCGGGGTGGGCGACTTGGACCAGGAGGCGGGGTCCATGAGGTCGCTCGTGTCGTCGGCGGTGAGCAGACCGACGCAGTAGTTGAAGTCGGTGGCGGAGGCCGAGTAGGTGAGGAAGACCCGGCCGTTGCGCTGGATGACGTACGGCCCCTCGTTCACCTTGAAGCCGACGCACTCCCAGTCGTACTCCGGTGTGGTCAGCCGGATCTGAGAGCCCGTCAGGGTCCAGGGGTTGGCCATCCGGGACAGGAAGACTCCGGTGTTGCTGTCCTGTCCGGGCTCGTGCTGCGCCCAGGCGAGGTAGCGGCCGCCCCGGTGCGTGAAGGTGGTGGCGTCCAGGGAGAAGGTGTCCCAGGCGGTGGCGATCTGTCCTTTCTCGGTCCAACTGCCTTTGAACGGATCGGCGTTGGTGTTCTCCAGGACCCAGATGCGGATCTTCCACACGTCGTCGGCGGGGGCCGCGGCGAAGTAGACGTACCAGGCGCCGTCGACGCGGTGGAGCTCCGGGGCCCAGATGTGCGCGGCCATGTCACCGCTGGTGTGCCGCCGCCAGATGACGGACTCGTCGGCCTGCGTGAGACCCCGCAGGGTGCGCGAGCGGCGCAGCACGATGCGGTCGTACTCGGGTGCGGTGGCCGTGAAGTAGTAGTGGCCGTCGGTGTGCCGGTGGATGTGCGGGTCGGCGCGCTGTTCGACGAGCGGATTGCGGTAGGCACGCGGCCCCGACGCGGCGTGGGCCGGACCCTGGGCGAGGCCCTGCGCGGCGATGACGGCGCCGGTGGCGAGGGTCCCTCGCAGCACACCCCTGCGGCTGGGCAGATCACTCCGGCTCATGCGACTCCTTGGGTACGGGAACGGATGCGGGCTACGAGGTGAGCTTCTCGGCGGCCGACGGCAGCCCCGCCGAGGGCGTGGCGGGCGGCGGCGTGTTCAGGGCGCGTCGTAGCAGCGGCACGGCGAGCAGGCCGAGCACCGCCACCGCGAGGAGGAAGAGCAGGCCGGTCAGGGCGCTGCCCGTGGAGTCGACGACCGCCGCGATGCCGAGCGGCCCGAAGCCGCCGCCGAGGTTGCCGACCGCGTTGACGGCGGCGATGCCGGCCGCAGCGGCGGCGCCCGTGAGGAAGCGCGGGATCAGCGCCCAGAAGGCGGGCTGTGCCGCGTATCCGCCGACGGCGGCCGCGCACAGCCCGAGCATCTGCACGACGGGCGAGCCGAAGAGCGCGGTGACGGTGAACCCCGCGACGGTCAGGGCGAGCATCGCCGCGGTCCAGAGGTAGGGGGTGTCGCGGCGGGCCACCAGGCGCGGCACGATCACCAGGCCCGCGGCGACGCACACGTACGGAATCGCGGAGACGAAACCGACCTCGGTGCTCGTCAGGTCGCCGAAGCCGTCGATGATCGTGGGCAGCCAGAAGGACAGGCCGTAGGTGGAGAGCGGGAAGGCCAGGAAGAAGACGGCCGCGGTCAGGACACGGCGGTCGCGCAGGACCCCGAGGGCGTGCCGCGGCTGCTCGCCCGCGTCGGCCCGGTCGGCGGCCAGGGCGTCGGTGAGCCACCGCCGCTCGTCCGGCGCCAGCCAGCCCGCGTCCTCGGGTCCGGCGGGCAGGCGCAGCAGGACGACGGGGGCGACGAGCACGGCCGGGATGCCGGTGGCGAGGAACACCCACTGCCAGCCCGTCAGACCCCACGTCCCGTCGAGGTCCATGAGGACGCCCATCAGCGGATTGCCGACGATGAAGGACACCGGCGCGGCGAGCATGAACGCGCCGATGGCGCGGCCGCGATGGCTGCCGGGGAACCAGCGGGAGAGGTAGTAGAGCACTCCGGGGAAGAACCCGGCCTCGGCGGCGCCGAGCGCGAACCGCGCGAGATAGAACTGCCAGGTGCTGTGCACGAGGGTCGTGGCGATGGTGACCAGGCCCCAGGTCAGCAGGATCCGCGCGATCCAGCGGTGCGCGCCGACACGGTGGAGCAGCAGATTGCTGGGCACCTCGAACAGGGCGTACGCGGTGAAGAAGAAGACCTGCCCGAGGGTGAACGCCGTGGCGCCGACGCCCAGTTCGGCCTGGAGCTCCAGCTTCGCGAAGCCGACGTTCGAGCGGTCGATGTAGGCGATCACATACAGCAGGCCGAGAAACGGCAACAGCCGCCATGCCGCCTTGCGCAGCACCCTGCTCTCCATCAACGGGCCTCCCCACACGCGACGTTCGATATTTCGTACGTCATCTGTAATCTCGAACGCCGAAACGGTAAGGGCGTGTTACGGCGGGGTCAACGGTGCCGACGAGGAAAGCGGAAATCGGCGGGAGACTTCAGCTCCGCGGGAACTTCAGCTCGGCCCGCCCCCGGGGGCCGCCGGGCCGAGCGCTCCCTTGCAGGCCGTGACGTACGCCCGCACCAGCGGACGCCGGTCGTCCGCGCGCCAGGCCAGGGCGAAGCGGCTTGGGGTGATGCCGCGGACCGGGCGGGTGACGATGCCGCCGAGGGTGATCAGGGGCGCGTTGCCGGTGGCGACAAGACAGACCCCGCGGCCGTCCACCAGCGCCTCGTACGTCTCGTCGGTACTGGCGATCTCGGCGCCGATCCGTGGCGGCCTGCCCTCGCGGGCGTCCAGGGCGAGCCAGTAGTCGCGCAGCGCCCCCGCGCTCTCGGGCAGCGCGAGGAACGGTTCGTCCAGGAGGTCGGCGAAGTCGATCTCGTCGCGGGCCGCGAGGCGGTGCCCCTCCGGCAGGGCGACGTGGCGCGGCTCCTCGGCGACCACGAGCCATGCGTAGCGCGCCATGTCGGGCAGCGGCAGCCAGATGAACGCGGCATCCGCCGCGCCGTCCGCGAGGCCCGCACTCGGATCCTCCCAACTCACCTGACGCAGCCGGATGGTGGCCGCCGGATGCGCCTCGGTGAAGCGGGACCGGACGGCAGGTAGCAGCCCTCCCCGTCCCGGCCGCGTGCTCATGCCGACCACGAGCGTGGCCCGCTCCTGCGCCTTGGCGCGTTCCACCGCCGCCATGCCCGACTCCCAGACCTCCAGGACCTGTTGGGCGTGCGGAAGGAGCGCGGAACCCACCGCCGTCAGCCGCACCCCTTGACGGTCCCGCACGAACAGGTCCGCGCCCAGCTGCCGTTCCAGCATGCGTATCTGCTTGCTCAGCGCGGGCTGCGAGACGAAGAGCCGCTCGGCGGCCCGCGTGAAGTGCAACTCCCGTGCCACGGCGGCGAAGTAGCGGAGGTTCCTGCTGTGTACGTCCATAACCATCAGCTATCACGTCAGGTCTTGGACGGGCCACTCGCCCCGGCGGCAGGCTGATCCGCGTACAGAGAAGAGCGAGGAAGTCCGTTACATCTCCAGGGAGTTCGCGATGACGAAGGTTTGGCTCGTGACGGGTGCGAACAGCGGCTTCGGCCGGGCGATCACCGAGGCGGCCGTCGCCGCCGGCGGCGTCGTCGTGGCGACCGCCCGCAATGTGGCGGCCCTGGACGACCTGGCCGCCGCCCACCCCGACCAGGTCGAGGCGCTCACCCTCGACGTGACCGACACGGCGGGCATCGAGGCCGCGGTGCGGGACATCATCGACCGCCACGGACGGATCGACGTCCTGGTGAACAACGCGGGCCGCAGCCACGTCGGCGCCCTGGAGGAGGACTCGGACGCCGAGCTGCGGGCCCTGTTCGATGTGCACGTATTCGGCCCCGCGGCGCTGGCCCGCGCCGTCCTTCCGCACATGCGGGCGCGCCGCTCCGGGGCGATCGTGCAGATGAGCAGCATGGGCGGGCAGATGTCGTTCGCCGGGTTCTCGGCGTACAGCGGCACCAAGTTCGCCCTGGAGGGGATCTCCGAGGCGCTGGCGCAGGAAGTGGGGCCGCTGGGCATCAAGGTCCTGATCGTGGAGCCCGGCGCGTTCCGCACCAGCCTGTTCGGCAACACCAGCGCAGGCGCTGTCGAGATACCGGACTACGCCGAGACGGCGGGCGCCACCCGCAAGATGGTCGCGGGCGGCGACGGGGACCAGCCGGGCGACCCGGCGAAGGCCGCCGCCGCGATCATCGCCGCGCTCGACGCCGACGAGACGCCGCTGCGGCTTCCGCTGGGCGACGACGCGGTGGACGCGGTCGTCGGGCATCTCGACGCGGTCCGCGCGGAGATCGCCGCGTGGGAGCCGGTGACACGGGCGACGGCCTTCGACGCCTGAGTCATTCCAGAGCCTGTTTCATTCCCGAGCCTGAGTCATTCCCGAGCCTGAGTCATTCGAGGCCGCTCACCCGCAGCGTGATGTTCAGCCGCCCCGTCAGACCGAGGTCCGGCGGGGCGGTTTCCGCGTACACCCGCGGCACTCCGTGATAGGCGAGCCGCGAAGGCCCCCCGAAGACGACCAGGTCGCCGCTGCGCAGCTCGATGTCCGTGTACGGCTTCGTCCGCGTCTCCGTGTTGCCGAAGCGGAAGACGCAGGAGTCGCCGAGGGACAGCGAGACCACCGGGCAGGGCGACTCCTCGTCGGCGTCCCGGTGCATGCCCATGCGGGCCTCGGCGTCGTAGAAGTTGATGAGCGCGATGTCGTACTCATCGGCCGTCCCATCGAGCCCGCCCCCATCGCCATAGGCAGCCGCCACGGCAGCCCGCCCCAGCGAGGCGACCCAAGGCGGCATCGGCTTCACCGGGGCGCCGTCACCGTCCACCGCGGTACGCGCGTACCCGTACGGAAACCAGTGCCAGCCGAGCCCCACCTGACGGGCCGTCATCACGCCGCCGCCCGGCGTCCTCACCGTCCTGAGACCGGCCGGCGGACGGGCCCACTCCCTGCACGACGCGACCAGGTTCCGCTGCTCGTCGAGCGTCAGCCAGTCCGGCACGTGCACGGCACCGGGCGCGATCTCCGACCGCGTCCGGGGAAACAACTCGCCACTCATCGGGACGAGTTCCCCTCTTCGTTCCCCTTTTCGCGCCCCTTGGCGTGCCCCTTCACGGCGCGCAGGACCACGAACTTCGGGTCACTGGCGACGACTTGGGAATTGCCGAAGAGCTTGCGCAGCTTCACGTGGTACCCGAGGTGGCGGTTGCCGACGACCCACAGTTCACCGCCGGGGCGCAGCGCGGCGCGTGCCCCGCTGAACATCCGCCAGGCGGTCGCGCCGGTGGTCGCCTGGTGGCTGTGGAAGGGCGGGTTGTTGAGGACGAGGTCCACCGACCCGGCGGGCACGGCCGCCAGCGCATCGCCCGCGACGAACTCCGCCTTGGTGGACTCCTCGGCGTTGGCACGGAAGGTGGCCTCCGCCGACGCGACCGCCTGGTAGGACTCGTCGATGAAGGTGACCGTGGCCTCAGGGTCGGCGACGGCGGCGGCCGTGCCGAGCACGCCGTTTCCGCAGCCCAGGTCCACGATGTGCGCGCCGCCCTTGCCGGTCGGCAGATGGCGCAGGAAGAAGCGGGTGCCGATGTCGAGGCGTTCGGCGCAGAAGACGCCCGCGTGATTGACCACGGTGAGTCCCGAGCCCGCTCCGGAGTCGCCGTCAAGGACATAGCTGCGCGGCCAGGGGCTCGAGCCGGCGGCCGTCCGCTGATCCGGCGTACAGAAGATGAGGCGCGCCTTCTGCCGGGCGAGGGAGGTCCGCGTGGGGCCGATGATCCGCTCGAACAGCTCCAGGGTGGAGGTGTGGATCTCGGTCACCATGCCCGTGCCGACGACCACCGTGCCCGCGTGCAGGGCGGGGGCGAGCCGGTGCAACTGGTCCTCGAGAAGTGCGAGGCTCTTCGGCACGCGGACCAGGAGGACGTCGATACGGTCCGGCGGGGTGTCCCGGGTCGTCGAGAGCCGCACCGCGTCCGACGCGAGACCGGCGCGCGCCACATTGGCCCGCGTCGCCTCGTGCGCGAGGAACGAGTCGGTGATCAGCGTGGGCGTGTGCCCGCGCCCGGCGAGCACGGTGGTCAGCGCACCCCAGCGGTCGCCGACGACGGCCACCGTGCCGGAGAGGTCGACGGGCTGCGCCGCGTCCTCCGTCTCGCCCGCGAGATGCCGCAGCAGATAGGCGTCGGCCGCGGACCAGGCCCGCAACTGGTCGCGAGGGTCCTCGGGAAATCGTGTGAGGTCGTACGCGCCCCATGACGTGGTCAGCCGGTTCATCGTGCCTTCAGGCTAACGGAGTGACGACCGTGCGATCTTCGCCCTGTACGCAGGGGCCCAGTCGGCGGGTGACAGACGGCCGCGGTCACCGCCGGCGCCCGTCGGCACCCGCCGGACAGCGGCGCCCATAGTGCGCGTACGGCGTGTGCTCCTTACCGTCTAGGGGTGGAGCACGTTCCGCCGATCAAGGATGACGGAGCGTGACCGGCCGGGCCTCGGTCGGGTCGTCTCCGCGTATCCGACCGGAGGAGCCGTCATGCCGGAGCTGTTCATCGGCGGTAAGTGGACCGCCGCCGTGGACGGGCAGGTTCGGGAGATCCGCTGCCCCGCCGACAACACCCACATCGCGGCCGTCGACGAGGCAGGGCCGAAGGACGCCGCCGCGGCGATCGCCGCGGCACGCGAGGCCTTCGACTCAGGACCGTGGCCGCACACCCCGGCCGCCGAACGCGGCCGACTGCTGCTGCGCGTGGCCGACCTGCTGGAACGCGACAAGGACGCACTCGCCCGCGCCGAATCCCTGGACACCGGGAAGCGGCTCGTGGAGAGCGAGTACGACATGGACGACATCGCCAACTGCTTCCGCTACTTCGGCAACCTGACGGCGGCGGGTGGCCCGGACCGGATCGTGGACGCAGGCAATCCGGAGGTGGACAGCCGGGTGGTGCACGAGCCGGTCGGGGTGTGCGCCCTGATCACCCCGTGGAATTACCCGCTGCTGCAGACGGCCTGGAAGGTCGCCCCGGCCATCGGCGCGGGCAACACCTTCGTCCTCAAGCCCAGTGAGCTGACCCCGCACACCGCCATCATCCTGATGCGGCTGCTCACCGAGGCCGGGCTTCCGGCCGGGGCCGCCAACCTGATCCTCGGCGCGGGCCCCACCGCGGGCGCACCGCTCAGCGAGGACCCTCGCGTCGACTTGGTGTCCTTCACCGGCGGGCTCGTGACCGGGCGCCGGATCATGGCCGCCGCGGCGCCCACGGTGAAGAAGGTCGCCCTGGAACTGGGCGGCAAGAACCCCAACATCGTCTTCGCCGACGCCGACTTCGAGGCGGCGGTCGACTACGCCCTGATGGCGATCTTCCTGCACTCGGGGCAGGTCTGCTCGGCCGGGGCGCGGCTCCTCGTCCAGGACGAACTGCACGACGCGTTCGTCGACGAGGTGGTCGCGCGCGCCCGGCGGATCCCGCTCGGCGGCCCCTTCGACGACAACGCCCGCACGGGCCCGCTGATCTCCGCCGCGCACCGCGCCAAGGTCGAGGCGTACGTGGCGGCCGGCATCGCCGAGGGTGCGGTGCTTCGCTGCGGCGGCGCCCGCCCCGACGACCCGGCGCTGCAGGACGGCTACTACTACCTGCCGACCGTCCTCGACGAGTGCACGCCCGGCATGTCCGTGGTCGCCGACGAGTCCTTCGGTCCTGTGCTCACCGTCGAGCGGTTCCGGGACGAGGAGGAGGCGCTCGCGCTGGCCAACGACACGGTCTACGGCCTTGCGGGGGCCGTCTGGTCGCAGGACACCGGCAAGGCCCAGCGTGTGGCGTCCCGGCTGCGCGCCGGAACCGTATGGATCAACGACTTCCATCCGTATGTGCCGCAGGCGGAGTGGGGCGGCATGAAGCAGTCCGGCTTCGGCCGCGAACTGGGACCGGCGGGACTCGCCGAGTACCAGGAGGCCAAGCACATCTGGCGCAATCTTGCAGCGACCCCGCAGAGGTGGTTCGAATGAGTACGGAACCCGGAGCGGGCCCCGGTCCCGCCGTCCCGGAGAAGACCCAGGGCGAGCACGACGACGACGCGCTGGGCGAGCTCGGCTACAAGCCCGAACTCAAGCGGACCCTGGGCAACTTCCACACCTTCGCGGCGGGCATCAGCTACATCTCGATCCTCACCGGCACCTTCCAGCTCTTCTACTTCGGCGTCAGCTTCGGCGGTCCCGCCTACTGGTGGTCGTGGCCGATGGTCTTCGTCGGACAGCTGATGGTGGCGCTGTGCTTCTGCGAGCTGGCCGCCCGCTATCCGGTCGCCGGTTCGGTCTACAACTGGGCCAAGACGATGGGCGGCCCGCATGTGGGCTGGCTCGGCGGCTGGATGATGATGACGGCCACGATGGTGACGCTGTCGGCCGTGGCGCTCGCCTACCAGATCACGCTGCCGCAGATCGACGACTGGTTCCAGTTCGTCGGTGACGGCACCGGCAAGAACGACGCGGCCGCGAACGCCGTACTGCTCGGCGCCGTGCTCATTCTCTTCTCCACCGTGGTCAACGCCTTCGGTGTCAAGCTCATGGCCCGGATCAACTCCGCGGGCGTGTTCATCGAGCTGATCGCCGCCGTCGCCCTGATCGTCTTCCTGGCGGCGCACATCACCCGCGGCCCGAGCAGCGTCCTGACGGAGACGTACGGACTCGGCAGCGGCCAGAACCTCGGGTACCTCGGCGCGTTCCTGACCGCGTCCCTGGCGTCGGCGTATGTGATGTACGGCTTCGACACGGCCTCGTCGCTCGGCGAGGAGTCGCACAATCCCGGCCAGAACGCGCCCCGTGCCATCCTGCGGGCGCTCATCGCGTCCTTCCTCATCGGCGGTCTCATCCTGCTCTTCGCCCTGATGGCGGTGCCGGACCTGCACGCCGAGGAACTGTCGACGGGCGGACTGCAGTATGTGGTCCTCGAGACGCTCGGCTCGACCATCGGCGAGATCTTCCTGTGGTGCGTGGTCGTCGCCATCACTGTCTGCGTCCTTGCCGTGCAGGCCGCCGGCATCCGGCTGATGTTCGCCATGGCGCGGGACAACAACCTGCCCGCGGGCTCGGCACTCGCCCGGGTCAGCCCACGGTTCCAGACGCCCGTGGTGCCCGCCGTGCTCATCGGTGTGGTGGGTGTCGTCATCCTGGTGATCAACATCAACCAGCCGCAGATCTTCTCGGTGATCACGAGCATCGCGATCATCATGATCTACCTGGCCTATCTGCTGGTCACCGTACCGCTGCTGCTCAAGCGGCTGCGCGGTCAATGGACGCCCGCCGAGGGGAACTTCTCGCTCGGCCGGTGGGGTCTTCCGATCAACATCGTCGCCGTGCTGTGGGGCGCCGCCATGTCGCTCAACCTCGCCTGGCCGCGCGCCGAGGTGTACAACGCGACGGGCCCGCAGCACTGGTATCTGCGCTGGGGTGCCTTCCTGTTCATCGGCGTCGTCGCGCTCGGCGGCTTCGCCTACTACTGGTTCGTGCAGCGGCACAAGACCGGCGTGCTCGAGGAGCACCGCGTCCAGTCCGCGACCCCCATGCCGCCGCCCCCGGCCGCCGCCCCCTGAATCCGCAGATCCTGGAGACGTGATGCCCGCAGAGAGCCCCTTGTCCGAGTTCGACTACGTGGTGGTCGGCGGCGGTACGGCAGGCGCCGTCGTCGCCGCCCGGCTGACCGAGGACCCGGACGTCCGCGTCTGCGTGCTTGAGGCAGGTCCCTCCGACGTCGGCGACGACAACATCCTCCAACTGGACAAGTGGATGGCCCTGTTGGAGTCCGGCTACGACTGGGACTACCCGGTCGAGCCGCAGGAGAACGGCAACAGCTTCATGCGGCACGCGCGCGCCAAGGTGCTCGGCGGCTGCTCGTCGCACAACTCCTGCATCGCCTTCTGGGCACCCGCCGAGGACCTCGACGAATGGGGCACCCTCGGCTGCACCGGCTGGAGCTCCGCGGACTGCTTCCCGCTCTACCGGCGCCTGGAGACCAATGACGCGCCGGGCGACCACCACGGCCGCTCGGGCCCGGTGAACATCCTCTCCGTGCCGCCCAAGGACCCCTGCGGCTCGGCCCTGTTGTCCGCGTGCGCCGAGGCGGGCATCCCCACCACCCCGTTCAACACCGGCAAGACGGTGGTGCGCGGCGCCCACTGGTTCCAGATCAACTCCCGTCCGGACGGCACCCGTTCGTCCGCGTCGGTCTCGTATCTGCACCCGATCCTGGGCAAGCGGCCGAACCTCGAAGTACGCACGGGCCTGCAGGCCAAGCGGCTCCTGTTCGACGAGAGCCGGCGGTGCACGGGCGTCGAGTACCTGGAGCCCGACACCATCCACTCCGGTACGGTCCACGCGCGCCGCGAGGTCATCGTCTCCTGCGGTGCCATCGACTCGCCGAAGCTCCTGATGCTCTCGGGCATCGGCCCGGCCGCGGAGCTGCGGGAGGTCGGCGTGGAGGTCAGGGTGGACTCCCCCGGGGTCGGCTCCCACCTCCAGGACCACCCCGAGGGCGTGATCATGTGGGAGGCGAAGCAGCCCATGGTCACCTCGTCCACCCAGTGGTGGGAGATCGGCATCTTCGCGGACACCGAGCCGGGGCTCGACCGCCCCGACCTGATGTTCCACTACGGCTCGGTGCCCTTCGACATGAACACCTACCGGCGCGGCTACCCGACCACCGACAACGCCTTCTGCCTCACCCCGAACGTCACGCGGGCCCGCTCCATGGGCACGGTGCGGCTGCGCACCCGCGACTTCCGGGACAAGCCGAAGGTCGACCCGCGCTACTTCACCGACGAGCACGACATCCGCGTGATGACGTACGGCATCCGGCTCGCCCGGGAGATCGCCGCGCAGCCCGCGATGGCGGACTGGACGGGCGCCGAACTCGCGCCGGGCCCCGAAGTCACCACCGACGACGATCTGTTCGCGTACATCCGCGAGACCCACAACACCGTCTACCACCCGGCGGGCACGGTGCGGATGGGCGCGCCGGACGACGCGGACTCGCCGCTCGACCCCGAGCTGCGCGTCAAGGGCGTCACAGGGCTTCGGGTGGCCGACGCTTCGGTGATGCCGTTCCTGCCCGCGGTCAACCCGTGCATCACCACGATGATGATCGGCGAGAAGTGCGCGGACATGATCAAGGGGAACTGAGGCGCTAAGAGCAACTGAGGCGCTGGGGACGGCTACAACTTGCCGCAGTAGAGGTTCATTTCCCTCAGCTTGCCGCCATTGTGGTAAACGCCTTCGTGGGCCTTGGCGACCCACTTCACCTTGCGCATTCCGGTCGGCGTGAGGCGGGTGTCCATCAGGTATCCCTGCCGGGCGAGGTCATGCGTGTACACCTTCGAGCCCGGCTTCGTGGACCTGAACTTGTGCCGGACCCAGCCCATGCCCCAGGAGCGGATGACGACCTGCTTTCCGCGGGCACAGCTCTTTGTGCCGCTCTTCCTGGCCATGACCTTCGTGGAGCGGCCGCTCCTCTTCTCGCCGCCGTCCTTGCTGCAGTAGGCGTACACCTTGAAGAGGTTCTTCTTGCCCTGCCCCCAGTCACTGGTGACCTTCCACTGCACCTTGCGGTGCCAGGTGGGAAGGGGGTGGGTGGCCATGCCCGAGGGGTCGAACGCATAGCGCGCGGAGTGCAGCTTTCCGCCCGGAACACGCCACGAGAGGCGGGTCCACCCGATGGCGGTGACGAAGACATGCGCGGTCTTTCCGCGTCCGCAGCTCTTCGTCCCCTTCTTGGAATGGAAACCGTCGGCCGCGGCGACCGCGGGCGCCTTCTTCGCCTGGGTGGCGGCCGCGGCCGGCGTCGGCCCGTTCAGCCCGACCGGCGCGATGACCGCGGCGGCCGCAAGCGCGCTGACCACCATGCCCGCGCGGCGATTCATCTGCATACAGCGTCTCCCCGTGAATTCACGATTGCCGTCAACTCCCGTCGAAATTACGGGAGGTGACGGCTCATCGGTATTGTCCGAAAGGGCAACGCGAGGAACGCCGTGCGGCAGGGTGCTCTCAGGAGCGGTCGAACCAGGTGGGCTGTTCCTCCGCCATCGCCTGCTTGATGCGGAAGACCCCGAACTCGTGCAGGTCGGGCAGCGCGTCCGTGGCGAACCAGCCCACTTCGAGGGACTCGTCGTCATTGACCCGTGCCTCGCCGCCGACGGCCCGGCAGCGCAGCGTGATGTCCATGAACTGGCAGGTGTCGCCGTTCGGATACGTCACCGGCTCCAGCGCCTCGACAAGCACCACCCGCTCGGCCACGCAGTGCACCGCGGTCTCCTCGAACACCTCGCGCACGGCGCACTCGGCGGGCTGCTCCCCCGGGTCCGGGATCCCGCCGATGACCGACCACTTGCCGTTGTCGGAGCGCCGTCCGAGGAGCACTCTGCCCTCGTCGTCGAAGACGATGGCGGTGACCCCGGGAAGCCACAACAGCTGCTGGCCGGCGTCGGCCCGGATCGTACGGATGAAGTCAGGAGTAGCCATGCCGTCGACCCTAACGGGAGCGCTTGGCCCGTACGGACACCGTGACCGCCCAGCCGATGCCGCCCGCCGCGATCAGCACCAGGATGCCTTCGGGCAGGACGCCGTACCGGGTGGCCGGGGTCTGTGAGGAGCGCAGCGGCACCTCCTGGACGAGCGAGTCGGCGGTGAACCACGTGGTCTTCTGGGAGACCTCGCCGTCGGGCAGGATGATCGCGCTGACGCCGCTGGTGACCGGGACGGTGACGGTGCGGCTGTGCTCGACGGCGCGGATCCGCGACATGGCCAGCTGCTGGTAGGTCATCTCGCTGCGGTCGAACGTCGCGTTGTTGCTGGGTACGGAGATCAGCTGGGCGCCGTGTGTGACGGTGTCCCGCACGGCCCAGTCGAAGGCGGCTTCGTAGCAGGTGGCGAGGCCGACCTTGGTGCCCGCCATGGTGAAGACGCCGGGCTCGGTGCCGCGGCTGAAGTCCTGGCGCACCATGCCGACGTCGCTGCTGAAGAAGCCGACGACGGAGCGCAGCGGGATGTACTCGCCGAAGGGCTGGATCTGCCGCTTGTCGTAGGTGTCCGTGGGGCCCTTCTTCGGGTCCCACAGGATCTGCTCGTTGAAGAGCTTGCCGTCCTTGGCCTCGACGACGCCGCCCACGGAGATGGGGGCGCCGATCGCCTTGACCGCGCGCTCGATCGCCTCGCGCGCGTCGGGGTTGGTGAACGGGTCGATGTCGGAGGAGTTCTCCGGCCACAGCACGAAGTCCGGCTGCTTCGCCTTGCCCGCCTCGACCCGGTCGGCGAGCCGTTCCGTCTCGCGTACGTGGTGGTCGAGCACGGCACGGCGCTGGGCGTTGAAGTCGAGCCCGGCCTGCGGGACATTGCCCTGGATGGCCGCGACGGTCGCGGTGCCGTCCTCGGCGTCATCGCTGACCAGCGGCTTCGCGGCGAAGGCGCCGACGACCGGGACGAGCACGCTCAGGACGGCCGCGGCGGCGGCACCACGGCGCACCCCACGCGTGCCGCGTGCGTCGCGCACCTGGCGGACGATCTCGTACAGGCCGAAGCCGCACAGAACCACCGCGAACCCGAGGACCGGGGTCCCGCCGAGCGCGGCCAGCGGCAGGAAGACGCCGTCCGCCTGCCCGAAGGCGATCTTTCCCCAGGGGAACCCGCTGAAGGGCACACGCGCGCGTGCCGCCTCACCGGCGATCCAGAGGGCCGCCGCCCACAGCGGGTAGCCCGGCAGCCGTGAGACGACGGTGATGCCCGCTCCCACCAGGGCCACGAACATCGCCTCGATGGCGGCGAGCGCGAGCCAGGGTCCCGGGCCGACCTCCACCCCGGTCCACACCAGGAGCGGCAGCAGGAAACCGAGCCCGAAGAGGTAGCCGAGCCCGAGGCCCGCCTTCCAGGTCCGGCCGTGCAGGCACCAGGCGAACACCGCGAAGGCCGGCAGGGCCAGCCACCACAGGGTGCGGGGCGGAAAGCTGACGTAGAGCAGCACTCCGGAGAGTGCGGCCGCGGCGGCCGGGACGAGCGCGCGCAGGACGCGGGCCTTGCGCGAGGCGGGCGCGGACTGCGGTCCGAGCTGCTCCGACTCGTCTACGGGGGTGGTGGTGGCGGTCACTCGGGGAGTCTACGGCGCCCGACTTGCCCACGGACAGCTCGGTCGGCATCGGCCGCTCTGGCGGGATGCGCTGGTGGCGGGCGGTTCCGGCACCCGCTTGCCGGATCGTTCCTGCGCAAGGCATCCCCAATGCGGGGCCGCAGCGACTACCGTGTGCCCGAGTCCCCGACGTGCGGCCAGATCCAGCCACCGCGATCGGGGCCCGTCACGCAACGGGGGGCGACGGGGTGGGGGCAACGGGGATGGCCGCGACGGCCGGTCCACCAGGGGCGTACGAGCGACGCGGCGCGTCCGACGCGCCGGGCGTCGCCCTGCTCGGTGTCTGCGCCGCCTGGACCTTGATCACCGCGGGTGTGCACGGCGGTCAGCCGGAGGGCGTCCTGCTCGCGGTCCTCGCCGTGGCCGCGGGATACGCGGGCGGCCGGATCTGCGGGACGCTGCTGCCGGTGGCCGCGCCCTGTGCCGGGGCGCTGGCCGGAATCGGCCTGGCGGCCGCCGCACCGAGGCTCTCGCCGGGGCCCGTGGGCACGGCGCCCCTTGGCCACACCGGCGCCACCGCCGCGCTCCTGATCCTGGCATCGGGCGCGGCCTGCTGCGCTGCCTGGGCCGCCCGGAAGCCGGCGCTTCGCCTCGTGCTGCGGCTGCTGGCCGCGGGCACGGTGGTCGCCGCCGCTGCGCTCGGCTCGATGGCCGGGGTCGCCGCGTGCACCGGGATCCTGCTCTGCTCGCTGGCGGCCGCCCTGATGCGGCGCCGGGCCCTCGGTCTGCTCGGCCTGGCCCTGGCCACCGTGGTGGTCACCGGCCTGACCTGGGCGATCGCGGACGACGTACTGCCGGACGGGCTCTCCGCGTCCTTGGAGGGCCAGCTCGACGGGCACCGCGTACAGCTGTGGCAGGACGCCCTCGACCTGGCGGGCCGGGAGCCCGCGCTCGGCGTGGGCCCGGGACGGTTCGGGGACGTCAGCCCGACCGTGGCCGAGAATCTCCTCATCGACGGCACTCCGCACTCGGCGCCGCTGCAGCAGGCGGCCGAGCAGGGCTTCGCGGGCGTGGCCCTGCTGGCGGCGGTGTTCTGCTGGCTTCTGTACGCGCTGTACCGCTCGCCGCGCTCGACCCAGGTCGTCCTGTCGGCGGGGGCCGCCCTGACGGCGCTCGCCGCCGTGGCCTCGGTCGGCAACGCGCTGAGCGTCACGGCGGTGACCACAGGAGCGGGCTATCTGGCGGGCATCGCGACCGCGCGGCCGCTGAGCGACGAACTGTCGCAGGTCAGGCCGTCGGGCTCCCCGCCATGGGCAGCCGGTCCCGGATGATCCGGACGGCCGCCTCGGCGTTGTCGACGGTGACCGTGAACGTATGGCCGTCCCACAGCTTGAGGACCAGGCCTTCGCCGCGCCGGACCACGACCGCGGTGCCGACGTCGGGCCGCGAGCGGTAGCCCCAGCCGCCCCACTGCCGGGGGCTGACGGCCTGCGCGAAGTCGGCGCCCACCACGTGGGAGAGGGGGATGCGGCGGCGCGGCAGGCCGATGTGGCCGCAGCGCACTTCGAGGCACTCCTTGTCGACCTTCACTGCCACATGGACGAAGGCGAGGGTGCCGAACAGGATCAGGAGCCCGGCCGCGATGCACCCCACGACGGACATGGCGAGGGCCGCGATCCCGGACGTCCACATGCTGTCGACGGCCAGCTCGATGCCGAGCGCGATGCAGGCGGCACCTGCCAGCGCCAGCAGCCACTGGAAACGATTGGTCGCGCTGCCGGTCCAGACTTCCGGCGGGGCGCCGGCCGCGCCGTCCGACTCGCCGTGGGTGTGGTCCCTCATGCGAATGAGACTACTCAGGTTCCGGCCCGAAGGCACCGCGTCGCGGAGCGTTACTGCTCCATGCGGGCCTCGACGAGCCCGGCGGGCCTCAGCGCGCCTGGCTGACCGCCGCGAGCAGCCGGCCTTCCGCATAGGTGCGGGCGGCTGCGGGCAGCTCGGAAAGACGGCCACTCAGGATCACCGTCAGACCACCGTCCGTACCAGTACCCGGGCCGGGAAGCACTCCGATCCTGCGCAGCGCCTGGCCGGCGACCGCACCGGCGGAGCCGTGCAGGACCAGGGGCGGCAGCTGCGGCTGCTGCACGGCTGCACGGATACGCTCCGCAACCAGCTCGTAATGGGTGCAGCCCAGGACGACGGTGCTTACATCCCGCGGAGTGAGTGCTGCCGCGGCAGCGATCGCCCGGTCGATGGCCGCCTCGTCCGCGTACTGCACGGCGTCCGCGAGGCCGGGGCAGGGGACCTCGGTGACACGGGCGCCGCCCGCGAACTCCTCGATGAGGCCACGCTGATAGGGGCTTCCCGTGGTGGCGGGCGTGGCCCAGATGGCGACCGAACCACCGCTCGCCGTCGCGGGCTTGATCGCCGGCACGGTCCCGATGACGGGCAGACCGGGTTCGAACCGGGCCCGCAGTGCGGGCAGCGCATGCACGGTGGAGGTGTTGCACGCCACGATCAGTGCGTCAGGTCGGTGCTCGGCGGCGGCTTCGGCGACCGCGAGCGAGCGCTGGACGATGTCCTCGGTGGTGCGCGGCCCCCAGGGAAGTCCGTCGGGGTCCGATGAGAGGACGAGATCGGCGTCCGGCCGCAGGCGACGTACCGCGGCCGCGGCGGCGAGCAGTCCGATACCGGAGTCCATGAGCGCGATCTTCACCCGGTCACCATAGTCGATCGGCCTCATCGGCCCGGTGCCGTGGGGCAGACTGCGGCGGATGAGCGCCGTTGCATGGACCGCCGCCGGATCGCTTGCCGCTTGGCTGTGGCTGCTGTTGGGGCAGGGCTTCTTCTGGCGTACGGACCTTCGGCTGCCGCCACGTCGCGACCCGGACGCCTGGCCGTCGGTCTGCGTCGTCGTCCCCGCACGCGACGAGGCCGAGGTGCTGCCCCAGAGCCTGCCCTCGCTCCTCGCCCAGGACTATCCGGGGCGGGCCGAGGTCTTCCTTGTCGACGACGGGAGTTCGGACGGCACCGGCGAGCTCGCCCGCACGCTGGCGGACCGGCACGGCGGCCTGCCGCTGACCGTCGGCTCGCCCGGTGATCCGCCGCCCGGCTGGACGGGCAAGCTCTGGGCCGTACGTCATGGAATCGCCCTGGCACGCGCGCGTGCACCCCGTTATCTGCTGCTCACCGACGCGGACATCGCCCATGAGCCGGACAGCCTGCGGCAGTTGGTGGCGGCGGCGGAGACGGGCGGCTTCGACCTCGTGTCGCAGATGGCGCGGCTGCGGGTCGTGAGCGTGTGGGAGCGGCTCGTCGTCCCGGCCTTCGTGTACTTCTTCGCGCAGCTGTACCCCTTCCGCCGGATCGCGCGGAAGGGTTCGCGCACGGCCGCCGCGGCGGGCGGGTGCGTCCTGCTGAGCTCTGCGGCCGCCGAGCGTGCGGGGATTCCCGACTCCATCCGGCACGCGGTGATCGACGACGTGTCGCTGGCGCGGGCGGTGAAGCGCACGGGCGGCCACATCTGGCTGGGGCTCGCGGAGCGCGTCGACAGCGTGCGGCCCTATCCCCGGCTCGGGGACCTGTGGCGGATGGTCTCGCGCAGCGCCTACGCCCAGCTGCGGCACAACCCGCTGGTGCTGCTCGGCACGGTCCTCGGGCTCGCGCTGGTCTATCTGGTGCCGCCCGTCGCGCTGTTGGCCGGCCTGGCGGCCGGGAACGCGGCCACGGCCGTGCCCGGCGGGCTCGCGTGGCTCCTGATGACGGCCACGTACCTCCCGATGCTGCGCTACTACCGGCAGCCGCCGTGGCTCGCTCCCCTGCTGCCGTTCACCGCCTTCCTCTACCTCCTGATGACGGTCGACTCGGCGGTGCAGCACTACAGGGGGCGCGGTGCGGCGTGGAAGGGGCGGACGTACGCCCGCCCCGATCCCACTCCCGAACAGCGCTGAGGGTCACTTCCTGCCGGGCGTCCAGTTCATGCCCCACCCGTAGGCGTAGTCGATGGTGCGCTGGGGGCTCACGCCCCGCTCGGGGACCAGGTAGCGGGCCTCGCGCTTCACGAAGAGGTCGCCGTTGTTGTTCGTGATCAGCGCGAGCGCGCACACCGTGGAGGGCACCGTGCACTCGTCGAGCGAGAAGTCGATGGAGGCGCCGTGCTGCGGCTGCAGCGTCACGGTGGCGTTCAGGTCGGCGAAGCTGCGCGCGCCTTCGTAGATCGTCACGAAGATGACGATGCGCTTGAAGTCGTTGATGTGGTCGAGGTTGACGGTGAGGTTCTCACCGGTGGCGACCGCTCCGGTGCGGTCGTCGCCGTCGAGCAGCAGGTACGGGGGCTGGTCCAGCGCCCCGAAGGCGTTGCCGAGCGCCTGGACCACTCCCTTGCGGCCGTCGGCCAGTTCGTACAGGGCGCACAGGTCCAGGTCGAGGTCGGCGTGCATCGCCACGGCCCGGCCGAGCTTGGCGCCCCAGCCCTTGAACTGCTTGCGCACCTCCCAGTTGAGGTTCACGCGCATCGCGCCGGATGTGCCGCCCTGCTTCTTCAGCGAGACGGACGGCGCGTCCTTGGTGAGCGTGACCTTCGACAGGCGTACGGGCTGGGCAGCGGGCGCGGCGGGCGCCTGGGCGGGCGGCGGCGGGGCCTGGACCGGGGCGGCGGGAGCCGGAGGCTGCACCGGGGCCGGGGCGGCGACGGGCGGGGCCGCCTGCTGGGGCTCGTCCACCGAGATGCCGTAGTCCGTGGCAAGGCCCTCGAGGCCACTGCCGTAACCCTGTCCGACGGCACGGAACTTCCACGCGCCCTGGCGGCGGTAGAGCTCACCGAGGACGAACGCCGTCTCGACGGTCGCGTCCTCGCTGTCGTAGCGCGCGATCTCGACGCCGTTCGCCGCGTCGACGACGCGGATGAAGAGTCCGGGGACCTGCCCGAACGTTCCGCCGTCCGTCGAAGCGGCGAGCACCACGGTCTCGATCGCGGGCTCCACGCGCGCGAGGTCGACGGCGAGCGCGTCGGTCACCCGGCCGCCCTCGGTCTTCTTGCCCTCGTGGCGCACCGCCCCGGAGGAGTGGACCGCCTGGTTGTAGAAGATGAAGTCGTCGTCCGAGCGGACCTTTCCCGAAGAAGCCAGCAACAGCGCCGACGCGTCGGCGTCCGGCACCCCCGGCCCCGAGGACCACCCCAACTCGATCCGCACGGCAGGTGCCGGCACCGGAACATTCGATCCTTTAGGCATTGTCATGTCCGCCCCCATCGCAAGTCGCCACATCCGGCCGGGCCGCCGATTCGTTCATGACCAACCTATTACCCGGACCTCGAAGAGGCCCATGTCCGCCGCGGATCCCCCTTCCCGCAGCCCTTCCGTCAACCATGCGTCAACCGCCGGTAACCCGTTCGGAGCTTGGCTTTTACACGATCCGTACGGCGCTGCGCGACCGATTTTTCCTAAGTTCGCTCGCATTGGGGATGCCCAGTCACTACCGACACGTAAAACAACCCTCTTATCGGTCTCCCCAACCAGCACATCAAGGGCTTAACTTATGTCTCATGACCTCCCCCCGCTCCACCTATGGCGGCGGTTACTACTCCGCGCCGTCCTTCCCGGACACTCCGATCTACGACTCGCTTGTCGCCGAGCGGGGCACTCCGCAGATCGCCCCGATCCGGGTTTCCCCTGCGTACGACACGGGCAGTCACCTGCCCGCGCTTCCGGCCGCCCCGCTGCCCGCGCTGCCGGCCGCCCCTTCCCATCACAACCCCGCGTACGGCTACGCGGCGGCCCCGCAGCCCGCTCCGCTGCAGCAGGCCCCCGCCCCGTACATCCCGCAGCAGCCTTCGGCGCCGCGCGGCTACCCGGGACCCCAGCAATATCAGCGCCCCCCGGCCGGGACGGGCTACGAGGCGATGCGCCCGGCGGCGCCCCGCCCCGCGCCCGCGACGTACGAGGATCCGTACAACCGCCCCTACCGCGGCTACTGAATCGCCCGCATGCGTCCCTGTCAGTGGCTGCTGGCAGGATGGCCGCATGCCGAATCCAGCGCTGCACTCGATCCACTTCTACCCGCTCAAGGCGGTCGGGGGACACGCTCCGCGTGAGGCCGTCGTCGAGCCCTGGGGGCTCGCGGGTGACCGGCGGTGGGTCCTGGTGGACAGCGACGGACGGATCGTCACGCAACGGCCGCATCCGCGCCTGGCGTTGGCCGCCGCCGAGCTCCGGCCCGGCGGCGGCATACGCATGTCCGCGCCCGGCCAGGAGCCGTTGACGGTCGCCGTGCCGCCGGCCGGCGCGACCGTCACGGTGGAGATCTGGGGCGACAAGGTCGAGGGAATTCCCGCCGACGCGGCGGCGCACGCCTGGTTCAGCGCCTATCTGGACGTGGACGTGCGGCTCGTCCATCTCGACGACCCCGCGACGCGGCGCCCCATCGATCCGCAGTACGCCAAGGAGGGCGAGACCGTCACGTTCGCCGACGGCTATCCGCTGCTCCTGACCACGCTCTCCTCGCTCGACGCCCTGAACTCGCTGATCGCCCAGGGCGATCACTCCGACGAGGGACCGCTTCCCATGAACCGCTTCCGGCCGAATGTGGTCGTGGACGGGACCGCCCCCTGGGCCGAGGACGACTGGTCGCGCGTCGCGATCGGCGATGTCACCTTCCGGGTCGCCAAGAAGTGCGGGCGCTGCGTCGTGACCACCACCGACCAGCGGACCTCGGAGCGCGGCAAGGAGCCGCTGCGCACTCTCGCCAAGCACCGCCGCTTCGGAGACCAGCTGGTATTCGGACAGAATCTGGTGCCCGAGTCCACTGGTACCGTCCGGATCGGCGACCCTTTCACGGTCCTCGGTTGAACGTCCCCGGCGAGGGGAACTCGGAGGCGAGGCGCGGACGTTGAGCGTCGATGAGAAGGGTGATTTCGCTCTCTCTTCTCGCCACCGACGCGTGAGCCGTGCCGTTCGCGGTTAAGACGGACGCGGAAGGGGGTGCAGGACTGTGCGAGCACTCGTCGGACTCTGGCGCTGGCGGCACAATCCGCTGCGCCGGAAGACCGACCTCGTGGAGGCGTGGGTGGCCCTCGCCGCCCTCCTGCTCATCGCCGTCGCCGCGCCGGTGACCGGCACCGTCGTCGGCGGCCTCGCGCGCGAAGCCCTGCTGCAGTCGGTCCGGGAACAGCACGAGGCCCGGCACGCGATTTCCGCCACCGTGGTCGAGAAGGTCTCGGGACCCCCGGTCGACCCCGATCCCGAGACCTCGTCCGCCCGCGACAGACACAGCCGTGTGCTCGCCGACTGGACGGCTCCCGACGGCACCGCGCGCTCCGGCACCGTGGTCGCCGCCCTCGAGTCCCCGGGCCCCGGGGACCGGTTCCGGATCTGGACGGACGAGCACGGCCAGGTCGTCGGCCGGCCGTTGGACGGCGCGACCGCGGCCACGCACGCCGCGTTGGCCGGATTCGGTGCCGCCGCGGCGGTCGTCGGCATCGTCGAGGGCGCCCGGCGGATCGTCGTCTGGCGGATGGTGCGGCGGCGTTACGACCGCTGGGACCAGGCCTGGGACAAGGCGGGCCCGGACTGGGGACGCACCGGCACCGGATCCTGAGCCGGTGAGGGACCGGCGATGACCAGGTGAGAGCCTGGCCATCGGGTCAACTCGCCCCCGCCGCGCGCGCTACGGTGGACCGGCCGAACTCTTCGGCTCCTTGCGCGAGGTCGTGAGGTCCCGCGTACGACGAGGTGGGGGCAGAGCAACTCCATGGCACAGGGCACGGTCCAGGTGACGCACACCGGCACGTCGCGGTGGCGGCGCCGCACGGGCGAGTACGCATCGCTCGCCGCCGCCTTGGAGGCCGCGACCGACGGGGACGTCCTCACCGTCGCACCCGGCACCTACCGCGAGAACCTCGTCGTGCAGCGCGCGGTGACGCTGCGCGGCCCCGAGAACTCCCCCGGCTCCGTCCGCATCGCACCCTCCGACGGCGTGCCGCTCACGGTCCGTTCGTCCGCCGTGGTGCAGGACCTGCACATCGAGGGCCAGGACTCGGCGGCGCCCGCGCTGCTCGTCGAGGACGGAGCGCCCGAACTCGTCGACGTACGCGTGGTGACGCGCTCGGCCTCCGGGATAGAGGTGCGCGGCGGCGCGCGCCCGACGGTGCGCCGCTGCACGGTCGACAACCCCGGCGGCATCGGCATCGCCGTACTCGACGGCGGAGGCGGTGTCTTCGAGGAGTGCGAGGTCGTATCGGCCGGCCAGTCGGGCATCGCCGTGCGCGGCGGCGCGCACCCCCGTCTGGAGCGCTGCCGGGTGCATCACGCATCGGGCGCCGGGCTCTCGGCGACCGGCGAGCACACCGGACTTGAGGCGATCGGCTGCGAGGTGTACGAGGTCAAGGGCGCCGGTGTGCAGATCACCGGCCGGGCCACGGCGCACCTCACGGACTGCGACGTGCACCGCACGACGTCGGACGGCGTCACGCTCGACACGGACGCCGTTCTGACGCTCGCCGACTGCCGGATCCACGACATCCCCGAGAACGCGATCGATCTGCGCTCCCGCTCGGTGCTGACCCTGACGCGGTCCACGGTGCGGCGGTTCGGGCGCAACGGCCTTTCGGTGTGGGACCCGGGCACGCGCGTGGACGCCAACCAGTGCGAGATCCACGACAGTACGGGCGACTATCCGGCGGTCTGGGTCAGCGACGGCGCGACCGTCGTCCTGGAGTCCTGCCGGGTGCACGACGTGCCGGACGCACTGTTCGTCCTGGACCGCGGCTCGCGCGCCGACGTCGTCGACAGCGATCTCTCACAAGTGCGCAACACCGCCGTGTCGGTGAGCGACGGCGCCACCGCGCAGTTGGACGACTGCCGCATCCGCGAGGCCGCAACCGGCGCGTGGTTCCGCGACCACGGCAGCGGCGGCACGCTGGCCAACTGCACCGTCGACGGCGTCCAGACGGGCGTCATCGTCACCAAGGGCGCCGACCCCACCATCGAGCGCTGCACGGTCACTTCGCCCGCCGAGGCGGGCTTCTACGTGTCGGCGGGCGCCCGCGGCAGCCTGTACGGCTGCCGGGTGACCGACAGCGGCGGCTTCGGCTTCCATGTGATCGACGGCTGTCGTACGACGCTGAAGAAGTGCCGTACGGAGCGGTGCGGACGCGGCGGCTTCGAGTTCTCCGAGGACGGGCCGATCGTCGAGGACTGCACCAGCGACGAGAGCGGCGGCCCGCGGACCACCGCGCGGGATTCCGCGCCGGCCGTCCAGACGGCCACGCAGTCCGTGGGTCTGCTCGGCGCGGTCCCCGGGCAGCGCACCACGAAGCAGGAGCCCGAGCAGAGCGCCCTCCCCGAGCAGCCGTCCCGCACATCCAAGGCCGTGCTCGGTGAACTGGACGCGCTGGTGGGCCTGGACAGCGTCAAGCGCGAGGTGCGCGCCCTCACGGACATGATCGAGGTCGGGCGGCGCAGGCAGCAGGCGGGGCTCAAGGCCGCGTCCGTCCGCCGCCACCTGGTCTTCACCGGCTCGCCCGGCACCGGCAAGACGACGGTGGCGCGGCTGTACGGCGAGATCCTGGCCTCGCTCGGCGTCCTGGAGAGCGGGCATCTCGTCGAGGTGTCGCGCGTCGACCTGGTCGGTGAGCACATCGGGTCTACGGCGATCCGCACCCAGGAGGCCTTCGACCGGGCGCGCGGGGGCGTGCTGTTCATCGACGAGGCGTACGCGCTCTCGCCCGAGGACTCCGGGCGCGACTTCGGCCGCGAGGCCATCGACACGCTCGTGAAGCTGATGGAGGACCACCGGGAGGCGGTAGTGGTGATCGTCGCGGGCTACACGGCGGAGATGAAGCGTTTTCTTTCCGTGAACCCCGGTGTGGCGTCCCGCTTCTCACGGACCATCACCTTCAGCGACTACGCCCCCGAGGAACTCCTTCGGATCGTCGAGCAGCAGGCCGACGAGCACGAGTACCGCCTCGACTCGGGCACCGGCGAGGCCCTCCTGAAGTACTTCACCGCCCTCCCCAAGGGCCCCGCCTTCGGCAACGGCCGCACCGCGCGCCAGACCTTCGAGGCGATGGTGGAGCGGCACGCGGGGCGCGTCGCCCAGTTCGACGAGCCGAGCACGGACGACCTCACCCTGCTGTATCCGGAGGATCTGCCGGAGCTGCCGTGACCTGCGGACCCGGCCGCTGGCCGGGGACGCCCGACTTGAGCCGGGCAAGGAGGCGGGCCCTCTCCTCGGCGAACGCCGGGTCGGCCTGGTAGTCGGAGTGGCCCAGGATCGGTGCGGGCAGCGGGTGTTCCTCGGTACGTCCGTAGGCCAGGGGGTCCTTGAGGGCGTCGCGGTCGACCTGCGGTCCTTCGTCCTCGGGGGGCACCCGGACGGGGCCGCCGATCGGGTCGGTGGTGCGGTGCAGATTGCGCCAGCAGTCGACCTCGCGGTGCAGGGAGCTCAGCGCGGCAGGACCGAAGTGGGCCGGGAACCACCGTCCGTAGAGGCGCTCCAGGGGCGAGCCGTACGTGAGCAGAGCGACCCGTTTGCGTACGGATGGCCACAGCTGCCAGGCGGCGGCCGCGGCCAGGACGCTGCCCTGCGAGTGCCCGGAGATGACGAGCCTGCCGCCCTCGGCGCGCGTCTGGCGGGTCCAGGTGTGCATCCGCCAGGTGAGGTCGGGCACGGCGCGCTCGGCGTAGCAGGGGGGCGCGAAGGGATGGGCGGCGCGCGGCCAGAACGTACCGACGTCCCAGAGGATGCCGATGGTCCGGCGGGCAGACGGGTCGCGGTAGGCGCGGCGGCCCCAGGTCACGAAGAGTATGAAGCCGAGGCCGATCAGCCAGGAGCCGAGCGACTGGGAGGTCTGCGCGGCCCCTTCGAAGAAGGCCGGAAGACCCTGGGCGGCCTCCCCCGGTACCTCTTCTGTCAGCCAGGCTCCGACGAGCGCGGCGGCGCCGAGGAACAGGGTCACGGCCGATGTGATGCCGACGATCCGCGGCGCCCGGTCGGTGAGGGAGGCACGCGCGCGCGTGCTCGCGATGCGGCGGGTGCGTGCCGCGTCCTCCCGTTCGTCCGCGTAGTCGTCGGTCACCTTCACCGTCTCGCGGCGCTTGAGCCGTACGGTGCGCGCCCCCAGCCAGCCGCAGAGCACCGCGACGACCACCAGAAGGGGCGGGATCACGGACGCCTGCCAGGTCAGCAGGACGGGCGGGCCGTCGATCGTGCCGCCGGCGCCGGGCTGCCCCGATCCGTCGAGCCAGTCGGCGACACGCTGGGCACCGCCGCCGGACATCACTCCGCCGAGCGCGCAGGCCAGCATGGCGACGGCGGGGCCGCCGAAGCCGCGGATCGCGGTGCGGGAGTCGGGGGCCGTGCCGTACAGGATGTGGGCGACCACGGCGAGGGCGACGACGAGGATCCCCTGGACCAGGGCGATGCCGCCGAAGGTCGCGTCGCCGGGCAGCCGGCCCTGGGAGGTCCACTCGGGGCGTGACCAGCCCGCGTACACGAGAGTCAGGGCGAGCAGGCTGAGCGCGCCGAGCGGCAGGCGGCGGATCAGCTTCTCGTCGAGGTGCCGGTCGAGCTTGTTCTCGCTGCGGCCCCTGCGGCACACCACCCACACCACGAGGCCCGCCCCCAGGACGAGCGTGCCGTCGAGGGTCCAGCCCAGGATGTCGAGCAGCGCGGGGCCGCCGCCCCGCCGGTCGTGGCGTGCGGCCGACGTGCCCACCGCGGCGGCCACCGTGAGGAAGCCCGCGGCCGTGTGCGCGGCGCGCAGCCGGGCCACGAGGCGGCGCCCGTACCAGAAGCCGGGCCTGCCGAGCGCGGTCCGGCCGGGGTCCTCCTCCGGGTCCCGCTGGTGGGGCAGCGGCGTCTGGGACTCGTACGCGCTCCAAGTGCGGTGCGAGAGATACCAGAGCAGGGCGGTCAGGGCGATCGGCACGACGGCGGCGAGCGCGAGGCGCCGCCCCGGCTGGGACCACCAGCCGCCGTGCCCCGAGGCGTCGGTCGCGAGGAAGCCGAGCCAGGAGCGGCCTTCGGCGCACTCGGGCGTGCCCGCGCACTGCCAGGCCGTCAGGTCGATGGCGACCTCGCAGGCTGCGGCGACGAGCAGCACGGTGAGGGTGAGTCCGGTCAGGCGCACCAGGAGGCCGTAGGTGCGGACGGTCTTCTTCCTGCGCCGCGAGGTGGGGCGCATCCAGTGCGCGAGGTTGACCACCATGAAGGGCAGCAGCAGGAGCCACAGGGCCCGTGAGCCGTTGCCCGAGGTCAGGTTGCACCATACGTACGCCTCGGGGACCGGCTTGCCCCGGTAGTCGTCCGGGCGTTGCTCCGCGTCCGCGTCCTCGGTGCGGCGGAAGACCGCCGCCGTCTCGTCGCCGGAGACCCGCACGGTCCTGGGGTCGCCCAGCATCTCTTCCGGTGTGGTGCCCCCGACTCCGTGGACGAGGAGTTCGAGAGCCATGTCTTCTGTTGCCGGGACTTCTGTTGCCGGGACTTCTGTTGCCGGGACTTCTGTTGTCGAGTCTTCCGTCGCAGAGTCGTCTGTTGTCGAGTCTTCTGTTGTCGAGCGCTCCACTGTTCTGCATCCCCCGTTGCACATGGTCAGTGTCGATGCGCGTGGTCAGGACACCAGGATCTCGGCTCGTCGCCCCGTGCGCAGCCCCCGTCACGTAATCTCCCCGTTCCGGGTGAGCGCGGCCGGTCGGGCGGTGGGCAGGCTGTCGTCGGCACATGCGAGGATGAGGCGGCGCGGAGGATGAGAACAGCGCATTCGACGGGCGCGACAGATGTGACGAGGCAGAAGGGCCAGACCTGACGTGAGTGAGAATCAGAACCTCCTCGCGGAGCAGCGCCGCGCCCTGATCCTCGACGAGGTACGACGCCGGGGCGGGGTCCGGGTCAATGAACTGACGCGGAAGCTCGGCGTGTCGGACATGACGGTCCGCCGCGATCTCGACGCACTGGCCCGCCAGGGCGTCCTGGAGAAGGTGCACGGCGGCGCGGTCCCGGTGGCCGAGGCGAGCACGCACGAGCCGGGGTTCGAGGCCAAGTCGGGCCTTGAGCTGACCGCCAAGGAGGACATCGCGCGCACCGCGGCGTCCCTGGTGGCCCCGGGCACCGCGATCGCGCTCTCCGGAGGCACGACGACGTACGCGCTGGCGCACCATCTCCTGGACGTGCCGGACCTGACGGTGGTGACGAACTCGGTGCGGGTCGCGGATGTCTTCCACTCCGCGCAGCGCACCTCGGGCCAGCGCCAGGGCGCGGCCACCGTGGTCCTCACGGGCGGGGTGCGCACCCCGTCGGACTCGCTGGTGGGTCCGGTCGCCGACCAGGCGATCGGGGCGCTGCACTTCGATGTGCTCTTCCTGGGTGTGCACGGCATATCGGCCGAGGCCGGTCTGTCCACGCCCAACCTCGCGGAGGCGGAGACCAACCGGCGTCTGGTGCAGTCGGCGCGGCGCGTCATCGTGGTCGCCGACCACACCAAGTGGGGCACGGTGGGCCTCAGTTCGTTCGCGACGCTGGCGCAGGTCGACACGCTGGTGACGGACGCCGGGCTGCCCGCGGAGGCTCGGGCGGAGATCTCCGACCATCTGCGGCGCCTGGTGATCACGGGCGAGGCCGAGGAGCCCGAGGAGGGCGGCGGGTACGCCGCAGACATCTGACGGCGCATCAGCTATGGTGCCGGTGCCCGGTCAACCACCCGATTCCGCTTGGGGGCTGAGTTCGATGGCACGCCGACTGAGGCCCGTGGGGCTCGAGTTCGCCGAGTCCGCGCCGCTGCGTCTGGTCTTCGCGCGTGAGGTGGCCGCCGCCCCCGATGCGGTGTACAGCGCCCTCGCCGACGACGTGACGGGCTGGCCCGAGTGGTTCACCGCGGTCACCCTGTGCCGCCCCACCGACGGCGGGGCTGGCCGCGAGGTCCGGCTCAAGGGCGGCACGCGCTTCCGGGAGACGATCGTGGCGGCCGAGCCGGCGCAGCGGTACGCCTACCGGGTCGACGAGACGAACGCGCCGGGGCTGCGCGCCCTCCTGGAGGAGTGGCAGCTCACCCCGGCCGGCACCGGCACCCGCGTGCAGTGGACCTTCGCCGCGGACGGCGCGGCTCCCTTCCGCTTCGCCATGAAGCTGGGCAGGGCGGGCATGGGCCGCGCCTTCCGCGACGCCGTGACGGCCCTGGACCGGCGCTTGGCGGCGGCGAACGCCTGAGCCCCCGAAGGGGGCGCGGGGAACTGCGCGACCAGCCACACGCGACCTGCAGACGAAGCACCGCTCTTCCCGCGGAGCGCTCAGCCCCAGGTCCCGGTAGCAAGCAGCGACTTGATGGCGGCCGCGTACGGCGTGATGTCCAGCCCCTGTTCGGCCAGCCACGCGTCCGAGTAGTACTTGTCCAGATAGCGGTCACCCGGGTCGCAGATGAGCGTGACGACACTGCCCGTGCGTCCCGCCGCCACCATCTCGGCGACGATCTTCAGGGAGCTCCACAGGCCGGTGCCGGTCGAGCCGCCCGCCTTGCGGCCGATCGCCTGCTCCAGGGCGCGCACGGCGGCGACGCTCGCCGCGTCCGGCACCTTCATCATGCGGTCGATCGCGCCGGGCACGAAGCTCGGCTCCATGCGCGGCCTGCCGATGCCTTCGATGCGGGAGCCGCAGTCGCTGGTGGCGTCCGGGTCGTGGTGGGTCCAGCCGTCGAAGAAACAGGAGTTCTCGGGGTCGGCGACGCACAGCCGGGTGTCGTGCTGCATGTAGTGGACGTAGCGGGCGATGGTCGCCGAGGTGCCGCCGGTGCCCGCCGTGGCGACGATCCACGCGGGCTCCGGATAGCGCTCCAGCCTCATCTGCTGGTAGATCGACTCGGCGATGTTGTTGTTGCCGCGCCAGTCGGTGGCCCGCTCGGCGTAGGTGAACTGGTCCATGTAGTGGCCGCCGGTCTCGACGGCGAGGGCGGCCGACTCGGCGTACATCGTGCGCGAGTCGTCCACGAAGTGGCACTGGCCGCCGTGGAACTCGATCAGTCGGCACTTCTCGGCGCTGGTCGTGCGCGGCATCACCGCGATGAAGGGCACCCCGATCAGCTTCGCGAAGTACGCCTCGGAGACGGCCGTCGAGCCGCTGGACGCCTCGATGACCGGGCGCCCTGGCCTGATCCAGCCGTTGCAGAGGCCGTACAGGAAGAGGGAGCGGGCCAGGCGGTGCTTGAGGCTGCCGGTCGGGTGGGTCGACTCGTCCTTCAAGTACAGGTCGATGCCCCACTGTTCCGGCAGCGGGAAGCGCAACAGGTGGGTGTCGGCCGAGCGGTTGGCATCGGCCTGGACCTTGCGCACGGCCTCTTTGAGCCAGGCGCGGTACTCCGCGTCGCTGCGGTCGACGTCGAGCGTGGCCATCGGCTCGTCGGCTCGATCCTGTTGTGTGGTGCTCACCGCGCGGCTCCTCCGGGTCGGGCCGGCCACGCTCACAGCCGGCCGGACACCTCGATCATAAGCACCTTCCGCACGCTTCTCACCTGCATAAACACACCTTTGAGCACCTCAAAGGCACACCTGGCGCAGTTACTGGACGCGCATGCGGGGCACACTGGAGGCAGGATGTTCCGGCCTGTGCCGGCGTCTTCATACGCACTGGTGCTCGACGCCGGGTGCGTGCAGACTGCACCGCACGGGACGGCGGTCCCGTACGGAGCGACACACCGAGGCGCAAGGGGGCGGAACGTCATGGCGGAGCCGGAGTTCACGGCCACAGGCGTACGGATCGGGCGGCGGCTGCGCTCCCTCACCCGGGCCGGCCAAGTCCGCATCAGCGACGGCAGGTTCGAGCTGCTGACCAGTTACGGCAGGGAGATCGACAGCGCCCCCGTGCAGACGGTGCGCGCGGGCAAACCGTGGTTCGCCGCGGACGACCGGGCACTGGCCGAACTGAACGGCACGCGCTACCGGCTCACGCTCGCCGACCACGATCCGGCGCCCGGCACGGCGGGTCCGCCGACGGTGCGCAAGTTCATCGACGCGGTGCGCAGGGCCTCAGGCCGTCAGCCCCGGGACTGAGCGGGGCCGGAGCGCGCGCAGGGCAGGGTGCGAGTTGCACGCCCGCACCCCCTGAGTCACTCTGGTCTCACATCACTCTGGGTTTACCGGCGATGACGCTGCGAACCAGCCCGCCGGCCACACAGCAGGCGGCAGACCACGCGGCCGCTGCTGGATCCGATCGTCGTCTTCTTCCGGACCGTAATTCGGGGAGTCGCAGCCGTGATCAGCCAGCCAAGCAGGTATTGCACGGTGGAGCTACAAGCTCTGCCCGCGCGGATCGGCCAGGTCCGCAGAATCGTATCGGCGCAGTTGCGCTACTGGCATCTCGATCCCTTGATAGACAAGGCCGCGCTCGGTGTGACCGAGCTGCTTACCAACGTGCACCGGCACGCACAGCCGGACAAGGTGTGCACCGTGGAGATCGAGCTGCTGCTCGACCGCCTCACGGTCTCCGTGCACGACCACGACCCCCGCCTCCCCGAGGTGAACGACGCCGAGCCGTTCGAGACCTGCGGACGTGGCCTCGCCATGGTCGCCGCGGTCAGCGAGAGCTGGGGCGTACGCCCGCACGGCGAGACGGGCAAGGTCGTCTGGTTCACCCTTCCGGCCCCGTCCCAGGCGGCCGCGCTGCCCACGTACCCGGTGTACGGGGCGGCCACGGCGGGCCCGTTCGCGGACCTGGACACCGGCGCGCCGGATGTCCTGGCCGACGCGCCCGGACATGCTCCCGCCCGGTCGGCCGTTGTCGGCTGACCGGGCGGTGACAGGCCCCGCGTCCGTGACGGCGTACGTCACTCGGTGGCGATGGCACGCAGCACGTCCAGGCGTGCGGCCCGCCGCGCCGGACGCAGGCCCGCGAGGGCTCCCGCCGCCAGGCCCACCAGGGCGACCACCACGAGCTGCACCGGCGGCACCGCGAACGCGAAGGCACTGCTCGTCGCGCCGTCCGAGGCCTTGACGAGCACCCAGCCGAGGAAGCCGCCGAGCGCCAGGCCGCCTGCCGTGCCGAAGGCGGCAACGAGCACCGACTCCCAGCGGACCATGGCCCGCAGCTGCGCCCTCGTCTGCCCCACGGCACGCAACAGACCGAGCTCGCGGGTACGTTCATGGATCGCGAGGGTCAGCGTGTTGGCGATGCCGAGCAGGGCGATGAGGACCGCGAGCGCGAGCAGGGCGTAGACCAGCGTGAGCATCATGTCGATGCCGCCGGCCGCGGACTGCGCGTACTCACCCCGGGTCTGCACGTCCGGATTGCCGTACTCCTGGGCGGTCTTGGAGACCGCGGCCTCGCCGTCGCTCGCACTCACGCCGTCCTTGAAGGTGACGGAGACGAGACTGTCGGCGTCCTGCATGCGGTGCGGCGCCCAGGCCTCACGGGTGATGACGTAGTCCCCCGCGAGCTCCGACTGTCCGAACAGCGCGCGGACGGTGAAGGTGGCCTTCTTGCCGTCGGCGAAGGCGAGTTCCGCCTTGGAGCCGACCTTGAGGTCCTGCTTCTTTGCCTCGGCGCGATTGATCGCGATGCCGTTGGTGCCGAGGTCCAGCGAGCCCTCGATCTTGCCGAGGTCGAAGGACTTGGCGAAGGGGCCGGGGTCCGTGACGGTCAGGGCGCGCCCTTCCCCGTCGACCTCCGCCGCGCCCTTGCCCAGGCCGACGGCGGTCTCCACCTCCGGCTGCTCGGCGAGCGCGGGGGCCAGCTTGGGGCTGAGTCCGCTGCCGCCCGCTCCGAAGCCGGGAGTGCTGATGGCGAGGTCGCCCGCGAAGGAGCGGTTCACCGTCTGGTCCATGGTCGCCTTCAGCGAGGCGCCGAAGACCGTGAAGAGCGAGACGACGGCGACGCCGATCATCAGCGCGCTCGCGGTGGCGGCGGTCCGCTTGGGGCTGCGCAGGGCGTTGCGCCGGGCGAGCCCGCCGGTGACGCCGCGCAGCCGGTCCAGGGGCCCGCCGAGAATGCGTACCGCCCGCGAGGAAGCGACGGGTCCGAGGACCACGAACGCGGCGAGCGCGAGGACCGCCCCGGCCCCTGCCAGCCACACGGACGGGCTGACGAGGACGCCGAAGAGGGACAGGCCGACGGCGACGAGCGCAAGGCCCGTGCCGGCGACGGCGCGTCCCCGCGAGGCCCCGGAGTGGTCGACGGCCGTCTCGCGCAGCGCGGCCAGGGGTGCGGTGCGACCGGCGCGGACGGCGGGCAGCAGGGCGGAGCCCAGGCAGACCACGATGCCGACGGCCAGGGGCAGCAGCATCGACAGGCCGCTGATCACCAAGTCGCCCTCGGGGAAGGGGAATCCGATGGCCGGGAAGAGCACCTGGAGGCCGGCCGCGATGCCGATGCCGCCCGCGAGGCCCGCCACCGACGCCACGACGGCGACCGCGCTCGCCTCCACGAGGGTGGATGCGGTGACCTGGCGGCGCGAGGCGCCGAGCGCGCGAAGCAGCGCGTTCTCGCGGGTGCGCTGGGCGACGACGATCGCGAAGGTGTTGTGGATGCTGAAGGTGGCGACAAGGAGGGCGACGCCGGAGAAGACGAGCAGGAAGCTGGTGAAGAGCGTCAGGAACTGGCCGGAGATGTTGTCGGTGTTCTCCGCCGCCGACGCCTCACCGGTGATCGCCTCAACTCCCTTGGGGAGTACGGGACTCAGCGCGTCGACGAGTTCCTGCTCGCTCACGCCGGGTCCGGCCCGCACCTGGATGGACGCCGCCTCGCCGGGCTTCGGCGTGAGGTACTTCTCGGCATCGGCCTGCGTCATGCCGGTGAAGGTGGTCTGCGCCATGCCGTCCTCGCCACCGAAGGTCGCGAGGCCCACGATCGTCACTTTGACGGGGTCGGGGGTGCGCAGCGTGGTCGTGTCGCCGATCTTCAGGTCGCCGGACTCGGCGGCACCGCGGTTGACGACGACCTCGCCGGACCTGGCGGGGGCGCGGCCGTCGGCCAGCTGATAGGCGTTCAGCTTGTCGTCCGCGATCCAGTTGCCTGCGAGGGTCGGCGGGCCTTCACCGCCGATGGGCTCGCGGTCCTTGCCCAGGAGCTGGCCCGCGCCCTGAATGCTGGGCGCGGCGGCAGCGACGCCGTCGGTCTGCTCGATCTTCTCGACGAGCGAGGTCTTGACGGGCTGCCGGGTGCCCTGGCTGTCGTCGGGGGTGGTGATGGTGCCGGCACTGCGGACCACGGCGTCGGTGCCGCTGGTCGCGTTGCCGAACATGGTGTCGAAGCTGCCGCGCAGGGTGTCGCCCATGACGAGCGTGCCCGCCAGGAAGGCGACACCGAGCATGACCGCGAGGAACGTACCCGCGAAGCGCCGCTTGTGGCCGCGCAGCGAGGACAGGCTGATGCGCGCGGACGCGCTCAGGGAACTCATGACGGCGCCCCCTCGGTACCGGGTGCGGACGAGGTCTTCGTGGTCTTCGTGGTCTTCGTGTCGAAGGCCTTGAGGCGGTCGAGGACCTTGTCCGCGGTCGGGGCCGCCATCCGGTCCACGAGCCGGCCGTCGGCCAGGAAGACGACCTCGTCGGCGTGGGCCGCGGCCACCGGGTCGTGGGTGACCATGACGACGGTGCGCTCCATCTGGCGTACGGCGCGGCCGAGCAGGCGCAGGACCTCCTCGCCGGAGCGCGAGTCGAGGTTGCCGGTGGGTTCGTCGGCGAAGACGACGTCGGGCTGCCCGGCGAACGCCCGTGCCACGGCGACGCGTTGCTGCTGTCCGCCGGAGAGTTCGGCGGGCCGGTGGTGCAGTCGGTCGCGCAGGCCGACGACGTCGATGAGGGCGTCGGTCCACTCCTGTCCGCCGCGCCGTCCCGCCAGGTCCATCGGGAGCGTGATGTTCTCGGCGACGGTCAGCGTCGGCACCAGGTTGAAGGCCTGGAAGACGAAGCCGATGCGGTCGCGGCGCAGCAGCGTCAGACGCCGGTCGTCCAGGGCGCCGAGATCGGTGTCGCCGATGTGGGCGGTGCCCGACGTGAGGGTGTCGAGGCCCGCGGCGCAGTGCATCAGGGTGGACTTGCCGGAGCCCGACGGGCCCATGATCGCGGTGAAGCGTCCTGCCGGGAAGCCGACGCTCACCCCGTCCAGGGCCCGTACGGCCGTGTCACCGCTGCCGTAGACCTTGACGGCCTCGGTGACGCGGGCCGCGTCGAGCGTGGCGGTGCGCTGTCCGGTTGCGGTGCTCATGCCGCACCGCCCTTGGAGGTGCGGCCGAACTCCTCGTTCAGGACGGAGAGCCGCCGCCAGTACTCGTCCTCGTCGATCTCACCGGACGCGAAGCGCCGGCCGAGCACGGCGATGGGCGACTTCTCGTCGACGCGTACGTTCCCGTCGCCGACGTCACGCGTCCACGGTGCGCGGCGGCCGCGCCACACGGTGCGGCGCAGCAGGGTGATGCCGCCGATGACGACGGCCGCCCAGATGAGCGGGAAGAACAGGATCCACGGGCCGGGCCCGCCGTCGAAGTGAGCCAGGGTCTGCATGGTGTCCATCTCCTCGGAAGCGAGTTCGCGATGTCCGCGCGATGCGGTTCGCGACGTCTGTGCGATGCGGTTCGCGATGTCTGTGCGGTGTCTGTGCGATGTATCGAGATTCGCTCTCCGAGGCGGTCCGAGTCGTCGTACGGCCAGCGGCAGCTCGCGTACCACGCGGGGAGTACGAGCGGCCGTCGGCGCTGCTCCCGGAGGAAGTCTGGACCTCTGTACCTACTAGTATGTACAGTGCGTTCATGAGCACTCCGGAGCGCCTGATCGAGTCCACCCGCGAGCTGCTGTGGGAGCGCGGCTACGTCGGCACGAGCCCCAAGGCCATCCAGCAGCACGCCGGGGCCGGGCAGGGCAGCATGTACCACCACTTCGCCGGGAAGCCCGACCTCGCGCTCGCCGCGATCCGGCGTACGGCCGAGGAGCTGCGCGCTGCCGCCGACGCGGTCCTGGGCGGCGAGGGATCGGCGTACGGGCGCATCGAGGCGTATCTGCTGCGCGAGCGCGACGTGCTGCGGGGCTGCCCGGTCGGGCGGTTGACGATGGATCCCGACGTCATCGCGAGCGACGAGCTGCGCGCGCCGGTCACCGAGACGCTCGACTGGCTGCGGGGGCGTCTTGCCGGAATCGTCGAAGAGGGCCAGGAGCAGGGCGAGTTCGCGGCCTCGCTCGATCCGCGGGAGATCGCGGCGGCGGTCGTCGCGACGGTCCAGGGCGGCTATGTGCTGGCCCGCGCCGACGGCTCGCCCGCGGCCTTCGACACCGGCGTACGGGGCCTGCTCTCCCTCCTGCGGACAAGGACCCGTTGACCATGCATGCGATGCAGTACGAGATCACGCTGCCGGCCGACTACGACATGGGGATCATCCGCGACCGCGTGGCCACCAAGGGGCACCTCCTGGACGACTGTCCGGGCCTCGGCGCCAAGGCGTACCTGGTCCGCGAGCGCGGTGTCGACGACTCCCCCGTGAACCAGTACGCGCCGTTCTACCTGTGGAACACCCCCGAGGGCATGAACTCCTTCCTCTGGGGCCCCGGATTCCAGGGCATCATCGACGACTTCGGCCGCCCCGAGGTGCAGCACTGGACGGGTCTGGCCTTCGCGGAGGGGATCGCGTCCACCGCTCCCGCCCGCGCCGCGATACGCCGCCGGATGCGGATCCCCGACCGCACTCCCCTGGGCCCCCTGGCCGCCGAACTCGCCCACGAGGCCGAGCGGTTGGCCCGCCAGGACGGGAACATCTACGCGGCCGTGTCCATCGATCCACGCACCTGGGAGGCACTGCACTTCTCCGTCTGGGACCACGAATCCCCCAAAGGGGTGGGCGATGTGTTCCAGGTGCTGCACCTGTCGGCACCCGAGCGGGACCTGCTTCGCCGGGGCCGGCAGTGGTGAGCACGGTCCGCACGGTCCTCGGAGACGTCGCCCCCGAGTCGCTCGGCATCTGCGACGCCCACGACCACCTCTACCTGACCAGCCCTCAACTTCCCGGCCAGGAGCTCGACTCGACCGCTGAAGCGGCGCGCGAACTCGAGGCGTTCCGGGCGGCCGGCGGCGGGAGCCTCGTCCAGTGGACTCCGTACGGCATGGGGCGGCACGCCGGAGACCTGCCCGAGCTGTCCCGCACGACGGGAGTACAGGTCGTCGCCGCGACGGGACTGCACCAAGCGGCGCACTACGCACCGGAGTTGCTCGCCCGACTGCGCGCCGCCGGCCTCGGCGCCCTGTTCATACGGGAACTGACACAGGGCATCGGTGACACGGGCGTGCGCGCCGGGCTCATCAAGGTCGCGGGCGGCTTCCACGGCCTGGACGCGCACGCCCGCTGGACCATGGAAGCCGCGGCCGAGGCCCACCGGGTGACGGGTGCGCCCATCGCCGTCCACCTGGAACTCGGCACCGGCGCCCTGGACGTACTCGACGTGCTGTGCGGGGAGTTGGGCGTCCCGCCCGGCCGGGTGCTCCTCGGCCATCTGAACCGCTCCCCCGACCTCACCGTCCACCGGGAGGCCGCGAAGGCAGGCGCGCGTCTCGCCTTCGACGGCCCCTCCCGCGCCCACCACGCCACGGACTGGCGGATGCCGGACGCCGTACGCGCCCTGGCCGATGCCGGGTTCGCCGATCAGCTGCTCCTGGGCGGCGACACGACGACGGCGGGGGCGCGGTCGGTCAACGGCGGACCGGGGATGCCGAATCTGCTGCGCCGGGTACGTCCACGCCTCCAACTAGCGGCAGGAGAAGGCGTGGTGGAGCGGATCCTGACGACGAACCCGGCGCGTGCGTTCGCTGCGGAGTGGACGTAACGGCAGCCCTCAGCCCTTGGTCAGGGTGCGCTCGAGGAGGGGGAGCAGGCGGTCCCAGTGGCGCTGCAGTGCGGCGGCGCTGAAGGCGTCGGTGTCGGACATGGTGAAGCCGTGGAGAGTGTCGGGGTATGTCTCGGTGGTGTAGTCGACGCCTGCGGCGTCCAAGGCCCCGTTGAGGTCACTGAGGGCCTCGGGCGACAAGTCGTTCACGGCGAGGCCGATGTGGACTTCCGCGGTGAGCTCGGAGAGCAGGCGGTGCGGGCTGTCGGGCGCGTCGGTGACCAGGAAGCCGGGGTGGAATCCGGCGACGGCGGCCACCTGGTCGGGGTGCGCCGCCGCGGTGCGCATCGCCAGGCCGGCGCCCATGCAGTAGCCGATCGTGGCGACCGGTCCGGCACTGACCTCTGGCTGGGCGGTGAGGAACCTGAGGTAGGCGTCGGCGTCACTCAGGGCACGTTCGGTGGTGTGCGCCTCGATCAAGGGCATCAACTGGGCGAAGATCGCCGGGCGTTCGTCGTCGCCGATGTGCTCGGGAAGCTCGATCACCGGTGTCGGGCCCTGCCGGTAGTAGAGGTTGGGGACGAGTACGTAGTACCCGTGCCCGGCCAGCTCACGGGCCTTCTCCTCCAGCTCGGGCCGCAGACCGAAGGCGTCCATGTACAGCAGCACCCCCGGGTGCGGCTCGCCGTCGTCGGGGAAGGCGGCGAAGGCGTCGGCGTGACCGTCGGTGGTGGGTATGCGCAGGGTCTTGGTGGACAAGTTCTTCCCTTTCATGGGCTGGTGCCGGTGCACAGCCTCTATTGGGGCAGGGTTCGTGATCATTACCAGCTACGCCGGATGTCCGCATATTCCTCGATCCCGGTCTTCTTGCCCCTGGACCTGCCCGGCCGGTCCTGCGCGCGACCTGGCTGCCTGCGGGCGCACCTCGGCACCCGCAGGCGGCATCGGCACCGCCGACGGTGTCACCGGATCTGCCACTGCCCGGTGTCGTCGGCGAATCCCGAATCGGGTGTCCACTGCGCGCTGGTGATCGCGGAGTCCTCGGGGACCTCGAACACCAGCCAGCCGCGGGCGGTCTCGCCGGGCGGGAGTTTGACGACCGCGGCCATGGACGGTCCGGCCGTCACATCCGCGATGGTGGCCTGGAAGCGCTGCCCCGTCTTGTCGGCGACCTGCGCTCCGTTGATGGGGCTGTCCTCGTAGGCCTCGCCGCCCTTGTTGTCCAGCTTGAACAGCGCTGCGACCCACTTCTTGCCCGTGGCCGGTTCGAGGAACTGGCTGGAGGGTTTCGCCGGATCGACGAACTTCTCGACGGTCACGTCGAGCCGCGACCCGCCTTTCAGCCCCTTGAGCGCGAGGGTGTCACCGACCTTGGCCTTGCCCGAGCGCTCCGAGGAATCCTGCGGCTCGTCCGCGGCCGGCTTCTTGGACTTCGAACCGGACGTGACGTCCGCCGACTTCGGCTTCGACTTGGACTTCGGCTCGGTGACGACATCGCCACCACCGCAGGCCGTCGCGGCGCCTAGAGCCAGTACAGAGAGGACGGTGGCTGCGATGAGACGACGCATCGAGGCCTCCTCGGAAGTGCCAGTGGGAGGAGGCTCATCGTGAACCCGCACCGGAGGACGGGGAGGACCCCGTGCGTACATCGTGCGCGAATCGGTACGGGAATGCCTCCGGCATGTGACCCTCCGCTGCTCTCACTCAGCCGACCGCCCGCCCGAAGTCCGCCTCCAGATGCGCAAGCAGCCGCGCCGGCGCGTCCTCCTGGACGGTGTGGCCCGCGCCGTCCAGCCAGATCAGCCCGGCGTGCGGGATTCGCGCCCGCAGGAATGCGGCGAACTCCCCCGGCAGCAGGCGGTCTTCACGGCCCCAGATGATCCGGGTCGGCACGGACACCTCGCCGAGCAGGGGCTCGATCTCGTCCGTCTGGGACTGGGCGAACTGTCGGTACTGCCGGTAGAAGGCCGCCTGGCCCCGCGCGCCGCGCCATGGGGCGAGGTAGGCGTCCAGGACGCCGGGACCGTATCCGGTGTGCGTGGCGTGGCGCAGGTGGCTGGCCACCAACGCCTCATGGGCGTACCCCGGCAGCCGCTCGAAGACGTGCGCGTTGTCGCGGATGAGCTTGAAGTAGCCCGTCCCCCACGCGCCGCCGCCGACCGCGTCGACCAGCGTCAAGTCCCGGTACGCGGCGCCCTCCAGAAGCAGGGCCCGCAGCGCGACCGCTCCGCCCACGTCGTGCGCGACCACGCTGGGCCGCTCCAAGCCCCAGTGCGCGAGGAGCCTGGCGAAGTGCCTGCCCTGCGCTGCCAGGCCGACGTCCTGGCCGTCCCGCTGCTCCGACCGGCCGAAGCCCAGCAGGTCCCAGACGTAGACCTTGCGTGTGCGGGCCAGGACGGGGGCGATCTCGCGCCAGATGTACGACGAGAAGGGCGAGCCGTGCAGCAGGACGAGCGGGTCCCCTTCACCGAACGACGCCCACCTCACGTATCCGTCGGACGTCTCGAACTTGTCGGCCAGTTGCCAGGTCACCGGATGCCTCCCGCGCGTAGGGGTTCGTGCCGCACTGCCTCGTCCCGGATTCCGACGTTACCAGTACTCCTATTTAACTGGTAACGCAGTACCGATTGCTCGTATTGCACTGGCCGTTCCAAAACCTGTACGGTACCGACATGGCCCGACCGAGAACCTTCGACGAGGAACGGGCCCTGGACGCGGCGATGCGCGCCTTCTGGGCGAACGGCTACGAGGCCACCTCGACCCAGGATCTGTGCGACGCCACCGGCCTGGGCCGCAGCAGCATCTACAACACCTTCAGTAGCAAGCACGACCTGTTCCAACGGGCCCTGGCCCGCTACATGGACACCATGACCGCCACCCAGATCGAGATCATGACGGACACGGAACGCTCACCGATGGAGCGCATCCGCACCCTGTTCGCGCGGATCGTCGACTCCGAGTTCGAGTGCCGCGAGGGCGGGCACAGCATCGGCTGCCTGACCGTCAACACGACCGTCGAACTCGCGGGGCGCGACCCCGCGGCCGCCGAACTGCTCGCACGCGACCTCTCGGTACGCCTGGCCGCCTTCCAGGACACCATCCGCGCCGGACAGAGCAGCGGCGACATCACATCGCCGCGGGACGCGGCCGACCTGGCTCGCTTCCTGAACGCCGTCATCGGCGGCATGCGGGTCGCCGCGCAGGGCGGCGCCGACCGGGCCGCCCTGGAGGCCATCACGGAGACGGCGCTCGAAGCGCTGACCCGCTAGCACCAACCGGCTTTCCTTCGGCCCGACTTGGGCTTCCTCGCATTCCCTGTACGCCGTCGCGCGCTTTCGCACGCCCTGGACGCCCTCGCACGTTTTCGCACGCCTTTGTTTTGTACTGATCTATCCATAACCGAACTCCGACAGGAGCAGACCCATGCCCCGCGCCGTATACGTACTGGCCCTCGGCATCTTCGCCATGGTGACCAGCGAGTTCGTGGTCGCCGGACTGATGCCGCAGATGGCCGAAGGCCTCGACGCCACGATCCCGGAGATCGGCTACCTCATCACCGCCTTCGCCGCGGCGATGGCCATCGGCGGGCCCTTCCTCACCGTCGCCGTGCTGAAGATGCGTCAGAAGTCGGCGCTTGCCACCCTGTTCGCCGTCTTCCTGGCGGGCAACGTGCTCGCCGCCCTCGCCCCGGACTACCGCACCATGCTGGTGGCCCGCGTGATCACAGGGATCGCCTCACAGGCCTTCTTCGGCGTCTCCATCTCCCTCGCCGCGCGGCTCACCCGCCCCGAAGTGCGGGGCAGGGCCATCGCGGTGGCCCTCAACGGGCTGATGCTCGGCACCCTTCTCGGCCTCCCGCTCTCCACCGTCATCGGTGAACACCTGGGCTGGCGCGCCGCGTTCTGGGCAATCACAGGGCTGACCGTCCTCGCCGCGCTCGCCACCATCACCGGTGTGCCGCACATGGAACGAGCCGACGACGGCGGCGACCTCCGCCAGGAGCTGGGCGCCTTCCGGAACCCCCGGCTGTGGCTGACGCTCACCACCAGCACCTTCATCATCGGCGCGACGTTCTCCGCGTTCAGCTACCTCAACCCGATCCTCACGGAGGTCACCGGCTTTGCCACGGGGACCGTTCCGCTGCTGCTCATCGCGTACGGCGCGGCCACCGTCATCGGCAACACCGTCGTGGGCCGGTTCGCCGACAAGCACACCATCCCCGTCCTGCTCATCGGGCTGATACTCAACCTGGCGTTCCTCGTCGGCTTCGCTTCCTTCGCCCAACTCACCGTCCCTGCCGTGGTGTTCATGATGGGCATCGGTCTGGTCGGAGTCACCATGAACCCCGCCCTTGTGACCCGCGTCCAGCGCGTCGGCAACGCCCGGCCGCTGGTCAACACCGTCCACTCCTCGTTCATCACGCTCGGCATCATCATCGCGACGTCCGTGGGCGGGCCCGCCATCGATACGTTCGGACTGCGGGCGCCCCTGTGGATCGGCGCCGCCCTCGCCGCGCTCGGCCTCGTCAGCCTGCTGCCCGACCTGAAGCGGCGGCGGCAGCGAGAAGCGCCAACTGCCGCTGCCACGGCCGCAGTTGAGACGGCGGAACCCGCGAAGGTCTAGCCGAGCGCCCCGAGGGGGTCGTCGAGCACCGGCTGCCAGGCCAGCTCGGCGGCCCCCACCAGGCTGTTGTGGTCCAGGGTGCAGGCCAGGATCGGTACGCCACCACTGCGCCCCCACAGGCTGCGGTCGGCCACGACGGCGCGCAGCCGCTCGGGGTCGGCCTCAAGCAGGGCGCGGTGCAGGCCGCCGAGGATGATCCGGTCCGGGTTGAGGATGTTCACCAGGCCCGCGAGGCCCAGGCCCAGACGGTCGATCAGCTCTTCGGCCGCCGCGCGGACCGAGGGATCCGCGGCGGCGTCGCGGAGCAGACCGCGGGCCTGCAGGAGCAGCCCCTCCGGCCCGGGTTCACGGCCGGCGGCCATCAGGAAGGCCAGTGGGTCCGTCTCGACGTCCAGGCAGCCGCGGCTTCCGCAGTGGCAGGGGCGGCCCTCGGGGTTGACGGTGAGGTGGCCGACCTCCAGTGCCAGGCCCGAACTGCCGGTGTGCAGACGGCCGTCGAGGACGAGCGCGCCGCCGACGCCCCGGTGGCCGGTCGCCACGCACAGCAGATCGCGGGCGCCGCGCCCGGCGCCGTGCCGGTGCTCGGCGAGTGCGGCGAGGTTGACATCGTTGGCGGCGAACGCCGGTCCCGCGATCCCCGCGTCGCGTACGCAGTCGGCGAAGATCTGGCGGACCTGCGAACCCGCGGGCCACGCCAGGTGCAGCGGGTTGAGCGCGGTGCCCTCCGGCTCGGCGACGGCGGACGGCACCGCGAGGCCCGCCCCGACGCACCGCCGCCCGGTCTCCCGCAGCAGTTGGGCACCCGCGTCGATGACGGACCCGAGGACCTGCGCCGGGTCGGCGTCGATCGTCTCGCAGCCGGGTGCGGTGGCGACGATCCGGCCGCCGAGCCCGACGAGCGCCGCCCGGAAGCCGTCGGAGTGCACCTGCGCGGCGAGCGCCACCGGCCCGTCGTCCGCGATGGAAAGGCCGTGCGACGGCCGGCCCTGCGAGCCCGCGGGCGCGCTCGGCCGCGCGTCGATCCTGATCAGGCCGAGCGCCTCGAGCTCGGCGGCGACGGCGCCCGCCGTGGCGCGGGTGACGCCCAGCTCGGCCGTGAGCACGGCACGCGTCGGGGCCCGTCCGGTGTGGACGAGCTCAAGGGCGGGACCGAGCGCGCCGCGCCCTCGCTCCAGGCGCGTACGCGTGGACAGATCCCCCTCGGCACGGGGGGCAGCCTTGCCGTTCATGAGGGCGAGTCTCCCATGATCCGTACGCGGCCTCGCCGTCCAGTCGCCATCTGCCCTTCCCCTGCCATTCCCTGACGTCTCCGCCGGCATTGCCTGACTTCTCCGCCGCCCTCGCCTGGCACTTCCGACAGGAGGCGGCGGACACCGAACCCACAAGAACGACCTTGTACGCGACCGGGGTGCACCCCTACTCTGACTTTGTGCCGCTACTAAACAAAACCACGTCCGCAGCGTCGCGGGCCACTCCCCCGGACCTGCGCAGGCTCCGTGTCGCCCTCACCGTCTTCTTCGCGCTGGACGGCTTCATCTTCGCCGGATGGGTCGTCCGCATCCCCGCCATCAAGGACCAGACCGGCGCTTCGGCGAGCGACCTCGGGCTCGCACTCCTCGGAGTCTCGGCAGGCGCCGTCGTCACGATGACCCTGACCGGACGCCTCTGCCGCCGCTTCGGCAGCCATCCGGTGACGGTGGCCTGCGGAGTGCTGATGCCGCTCAGCGTCGCGCTGCCGCCGCTGACGCATTCGGCACTGGCGCTCGGCCTGGTGCTGCTGATCTTCGGGGCGGCATACGGCGGGATCAACAAGTGGCAGCCACTAAGACTTTTCCCGGTCGCTCACTGACTGAAGGGCTCTAGCCCCGGCGGTACGGGGCGGAGCCATGGCCGTTGCGACCTCGCGTGCGCAGCCCAGCTGAGCCGCTCGAAACGAGGACGCCCGCACCCAGCCCAGGTCCCATGGGCGGCCGCGAACGACCGCGGTCACGCACACCCCAGGAGAACGTCCATGCGCACCTCGCCCTCCGTGTCCGCGCCACCACACAGCACCGCACCGGGCAACCACCTCACCCGACTCCGCATCGTCCTGACGACCTTCTTCGCGCTCGACGGCTTCATCTTCGCCGGATGGGTCGTCCGCATCCCCGCCATCAAGGAACAGACCGGCGCATCAGCCAGCGACCTCGGACTTGCGCTGCTAGGCGTCTCAGCCGGTGCCGTGATCACCATGACGCTCACTGGACGGCTCTGCCGCCGCTTCGGCAGCCATCCCGTAACGGTCGTTTGCGGCGTACTGCTCTCGCTGAGCGTGGCGCTGCCTCCGCTGACCCACTCAGCGACAGCGCTAGGCGCAGTGCTCTTGATCTTTGGAGCGGGCTACGGGGGGATAAATGTCGCAATGAACAGCGCGGCCGTAGACCTGGTCGCCGCCCTGCGACGCCCGATCATGCCCAGCTTCCACGCGGCTTTCAGCCTGGGCGGCATGGTCGGCGCGGGCCTCGGCGGACTGATCGCCGACTCGCTGTCCCCCACGCACCACCTGCTCGGCCTCACCGTCATCGGCCTGATCGTCACCGCCGTGGCAGGACGCACCCTGCTCCGCCTCGAACCCCCGACCCCGCCGAGCGACGTCCACCGCGAGGACAGTGGCCCGCGCCGCCTGAACAGCCGGACCCGCCGCCTGGTGATCGTCTTCGGCCTCATCGCCCTCTGCACGGCCTACGGCGAGGGAGCACTAGCCGACTGGGGCGCACTCCACCTCGAACAGGACCTCAGCGCCCACCCGGGCATCGCAGCCGCCGGCTACTCCTGCTTCGCCCTCGCCATGACCATCGGCCGACTCACCGGAACAACCCTGCTCGAACGCCTCGGCCAGACCGCGATACTCGTCGCCGGCGGCACCACGGCCGCCGCAGGCATGCTCCTGGGCGCACTCGCCCCGTCCGTATGGGTGGCGCTCCTCGGCTTCGCCATCACCGGACTCGGCCTCGCCAACATCTTCCCGGTCGCAGTGGAACGTGCCGGCGCCCTGGCCGGCCCCAGCGGCGTCGCGACCGCCTCCACACTCGGCTACGGCGGCATGCTCCTGGGACCGCCCGCCATCGGATTCATGGCCGACTGGTTCACCCTGCCCATCGCCCTCACCAGCGTCGCGGTGCTCGCGGCCCTCGCCGCAGTGATCGGCTACAGCACCCGACGTTGACGGAGCCGTGAAGCAGAATCCATGCAGCGAATCAGGCCGCAGCTGACTCGTTGAGATGCACCTTCAGGTAGTTGCGGTGCAGCACAGCGAGTCGGCCTACCTCTGCATCGATCAGTCGGCAGCGCAGGCATTCGTTCGGGTCCAACAGACCGTGCTCGCAAGGCTCGTTGTATCCCGCCCAGAACGCCTCTTCTGGAGTGCGGCAAACGGCCGGCCTGTCCACCGTCAATCCAAGCCCGGCGCTCGCCGGGGGCGGCACTCATCCTGGGCTCGGAGCCGACAATCGCTGCCAGCCGAAATCCTGCGGCCGATCGACCGTACCCCGCCCTTCCCCCTCCGGTTTCGGTCCGGAGTGGGGCCCTGCCACACTCATCTTTGTGTGCTGCGAGCGCAAGCACACTCTCGTGGGGCTGGCAGTTGTAGGTAGCAACGACGATGACCACATAGGTCAGCCAGCCATTCCCGAGGTGCCTCAGAGACGGTTGACGGCCTCGCGTCATCCTCGATCCCTCTCGGTCCTCATGCATGAAGTGCTCTGTCACTCCAAGAGGCCGCGATTCGGCCCACTTTTCGACACGGGTCACCGAAGTCGGGTACTCGAAGCCGCCGTTGTGACGTAGTTCGCGCTCTGCCTGCTAGCTGGTGCGGCGGTCAGCCGCGGTCGGAGTCGCAGCCCCAGCGGGCGCGTCCGTCGCTGCCCATGAAGCACTCGGCGGGGCGGCCGTCGTGAGACCAGTCCAGGGAGCCGACCGGCGAGCAAGCCTGCCCGAACTCGACCGAGGGGGTCGCTCCGCCGCCGCCCGAGAAGTCGCCGCCCGACCAGCCCGACGGGAGCCGCTGCCGCCGCTCGTCGGCTCGGGCTTCGGTTCGGGCTTGGGCGGGTTCGGGTCCTTGGTCGGGTCACCCAGCTTTAGTTTCGCTCCGCCTCGCCGTCGTCGTCCCACAGCAGGATCGTGGCCTCGCCGCCGATTTTCTGCGGGCAGCCGAAAGCCTTCGCGAGGCTGTACAGGGTGACCGTGTACTTCTACTTGGCGACGCACACTTGTCGGCGTCCATGGTGGTGTCGGGGTCGGTGGCCAGCCGTGTGACGACCTTGCATCCGGCGCCGGCGGCTTTGTCGTATGCCTTGTCACTGTCGAGGATGATCAGGTCGTCCAGGTCGAGCGGCTTGACGGTCGGCGTCGGGCTGGCGGCTGCGGTGGGGGTGCTGGGCGTCGGATCCGCCTTGTCGCTTCCGTCATCGCCGCTGCAGCTGTTGATGAGGAGCCCGAGGGCGAGGGCTATGACGGCCAGGCATCCGCAGCGGGCGGCGAGGCCCTCGCCCTGGCCCTGGTTCCTCTTGTTTCTGCTTGCTCAACTGCTTGCGCCTTCTGTGTGGTTGGGGGGCGGTCTGCAGCGAAGTGGCGCGAGTGGCTCAAGGACATGTCTCATCGAACTTGGCGGTGGTGAACATGACCTGCGTGTCCTCGTCGACCTTCTCGCCGGCCGCTGGGTTCTGCTCGCACACGTGCCAGTTGCGGTCCCACAGCTGCTCGCGGCCCTGGTTCCAGGCGTCCTCGGATTCCAGGTTCCACAGTCCGGCGGCCTGTGCCTCATCCTGCGCGTCTTGCAGGATCTCGCCAACCAGGTCCGGCACCGTCACCATGTCGGCCTGTCGCTGGGCTTCTTCTTCCTCTTGGTTGGCGACGGCGCCGATGGCCATCAGGGCGCACACGGTGACGGCTATCACGGCCTTCGTCTTGGAGCTGAGCGGCTTGGGATCTGGCCCGTGGTAGATCATCTTGTGCCCACAGCCGGGGCAGCCGGGGAGCACATCCCGTCCCACTTCCGATACGCCGTAGGTGAGGAGGGCGGTGCTGACCCGGCGGGTCTTACTGCCGGGCTTTTTCGGACCTGAGGTGGCGCAGCTTCGGCAGTCGGCGCATCCGGCGAGGTTGGTCAACTTGCTGTTCCTTCTGTGAGGTTGGGGGGAGGAGCGGCCCGTCCCCAATTCGCGTGAGGGCGGGCCGCTCTTTGCGGAGGCTACTCAGCCCTCGTCGTCGCCCTGTTTGCGGGCGTCGGGCAGGATGAGGTACCCGTCGTCGTTGTAGGAAGTGCGCTCGAACGTGTCGAAGCCCACCCGGTGCAGGGCCTCCATGCAGCGCTGACTAGTTGGGGGGGCGACGTCGGCGCCGTTATGTCCGAGGGCGGCGAAAACGATCTGACGCGGGGCCAGATCACGCCGTCGATGACGGTGGCGTAGGTGCGGATCGAGCGTGGAGTTCGGCCGGCGGTAGCGCCGAGGATCCGCTCGCGGGTTATCTCGGCGTGTCCCTGACCGGGGACGTGGACGGTGATCTCGCCGGCCAACAGGTGCTCCTTTCTTGACTAGTGGGTAGCTCCGCTTGAGACGCGTTCAACATCTTGTTGAAATGAGGCATCCCGGTCCAACTCGCGGTCCCCCAAGTGGTGTGAAGTGGCCCATACTTGGCGAGCGTAGGGAAGTTCCCGCCCGTCGGTGGCGGGCCGTACGCTCACCGAATGCCATCCGAACTCATCACCGCCGCCGCCGGGTTGGGCGGCGTCGCCCTCGGTGTCGCCGGAACCGTCATCGGCGCCCACATACAGGCGAGCGGTGCCCGTCACCAGGCCGAGGCGGCCATCGCCGCCGCCCGCGAGCAGGCCACCGCCGCCATCAACGGCGCCCAGGCTCAGGCCGCAGCCGCTCTCGACGCCGCCCGCGAGCAGACCGCAGCCGACCACGCCCAGGCCGCCACCGAAGCCCGCCGCGCTGTCTACAGCCGCTACCTGACCGCCGCCTACGCAGCCCGTCGCGCCGCCGCCATCACCGACCCCGAGGACACCGGGTCCGACCGGCGGAGCGATGCCCGCAGCGACCTTGAGGCCGCCCGCGGCCTGGTCGAGCTCGAGGGCCCCGCCGACCTCGAGCCGCTCTGCGCCGCCATCCACAGCCAAACCGTGGTCTGCATCAGCAAGGCCCGCACCGCCACCGACATCAATGCGGCCATGGCTCGGCTCAACGATCACGACGGGCAGCTCGACGAAGCCGACCAGGAACCCGCGGCGGCGGCCGTCGCCGGCCTGCACCTCTTCCGCGGCGACGCCCTCGCCGCCTACTGCGCCGACTGCCTTACTCATGCCGCCCTCACGGCATCCCACAGCGCCCCCGAACGCCTTGGATTCCTCGGCCACCGCCTTCGCCGCTGCCGCACCTGCACATGGACCGAGGGCCACATCGACGAGCTGCGCCGAGACGTCGTCTACGCCCGCGGGGCACTGCACCAGGCTGCCGCCCGCCACCTGATCACCCACCGCACCGCAACCGACCTGATCCGCTATGCCCTCGGCGGCCACGCCCTCGGATGCAACGGCGACCCATTCTTCGGCATCATCACCGCCCACATGCGCGAACAAAAACTTCTCGATGCCGCCACCGCGCACTTCCGCGCCACCGCCCGTGCCATCCTGCACAGCGAACCCCTGCCCGAGACCCCTGACGAGGGCGGCCTCGCAGAGCTGCTGCGCCGCGCTGAGAACGGCACAACCCACCGCCGCCCGCCCCGTTTGTGACTGGCCGAGCGCTCACGGCTGTTGTGGGCTTAGGTGCGCCGCATGTCCCGCCGGATCTGTTGGCCCGCAGTTGCCCGTCGACCGCCGGCACCTGGGCCTCGTGTTCATCGCCCTGCCGCTCCTGGCCGTGACTGTTGAGACGCTCTCCAAGACCACGCATGCATGCCGCCTCCCGCTGTTGAGTAGGGGCGCTTTCACGGTACCGATGAGGCAAGCGCGTCGGCAGAGGACCCTTACCCTCTCCGATGGAGCCAGCCTGCTATTCAGAACATGGGAGAGCCCGGACAGACTGTCCGGGCTTGAAATCCGACGCGGGCAGACCCTCCTGTCGGTGATGGTCCGCCGCCCTGAAGGAACTGCGACAGCGGCCCGTTGCGGAGATCAGCCGCCTCCACCCTCGAAGCCAATACGCATGCCAGGCCTCATTCAAGCTGTCACAATGAGCTGTATGGAACGCTCAGGTCCTGCTTCTCTGCAAGTGCCGGGCTACGTTCAGCTACTGTGCGATTGCCTCGCTAACGAGAATGGCAATTGGTCAGGCGATGACACTGTAAGTCTAAACACGGCAGCCCGGGAGCTACTCGCCTGGAGCGAAGACAAGCGGCCGTACAAAAGATCCTTTCACTACGCAGCGTGGCAATACGCGATTGAGGATCTAAAATACTGCCTGACTAATTGTTGCACCAATCTCGCAAAGGAAATTGCGATTGAATCTGCGGCAGTGACTCCGACTCTTGAGAGCTGCCTTTCAGATCCGGATGCACCAGAGATTGACCCTCTGCGGAGTCACCTATCAGCCCTGCTGACGAGGCTCGCAGAGCCGACTGCACTTCTAGCGTGCTGGCACGACCTAATCCGAGTATGCAAGAATTCTGACTACTCAATGCGCAGGCTCGCCATGGCCAGGGATTCATTCTGGTCAATGGTGCGATTCAATAACCATAATCCGCGAGAGATGAAAGGACTCCTTAATGGAATCCTGACGGACGACCTTAGCAACATCTTTCGAGCCCGTACAGTACTAGGTGAAGATACATCTCAGATGCCTCAGGCCGTCCGCGATCGAGCACGAAAGACTGCGGGCATGCCTTATAAAGAACGAGAGGAGCTTTGCGGGCGAATCATAGCTTCCCCGCCACGGAAGGCCAGCCATATCGTGTGGTTGATTTATGATGCAGCACGGATAAATAGTCACGTTGTAAAAATTGGACCGGTGGAGTTTTACGACGGCCCTACACTTCGCCGGAACATCGAACAAAGAGATGAAGCGAATATCCCAGCGGAGCTCAAGGGATACAGAAACGAAAAATACTTTCCTAAGTCCGCTGACTACGTACTTGCCAGAGTGGATCTAGGGAATATTTCCACTTCCGACGCGCCCGAGCTGGCACGAAAACAAGCACTCGCCGTTCTACTGGCAGCCTCTTTGCATTCGGGAGGCAAGGGGAAGGCGTGGAGGGACACCGGATCTCATATTCATGCAATGAATGAGTCCATCGTCAGTGAAACATTTTCACGCAGGCCAGACACGCCGATGCCAACTTTCGACCTCGATCCTCTAGCCTTCGGGATTGACGAGGTTCTACCAAAGATCAGTTCACATCTTCCACTGGTTGATCAGTCGCTCGATGAGCTGCTGCAGGCCCTCGACATCTGGGATAGAGCCAAGAGGCTAGACGGAGCATCGGCCGTCCTTCTGAATGTTCGCATTATCGAACTCGTTTGTTCCTATGATTCCGGGATCGATTGGGTCACCTTCTGCCGCAGGTTCAGGCCGGCGTGGATCCTGAATGAAATGCTGTGGTCCCTACGCAAGGGGTTTGACGAGGCCGACGCGCTCAGCGCGCTCCTTTCTAATGGTTCGCAAGATCGGGTGCAGCAAATTATCAATTCCGTCTCTAAGAGCGAGAAGGGGATGGTCTACTGCGACACAGAGGTAGGCCTCGCTCTGTTGGATCAGCTTGCTGCCGAGTTTACCAGTGGCGACATAACTGGATACAGGGTCAACGCCCTTGCCCGGCAATTTTCAACACACTACCAACTTGGCGAGTACCGAAGGGTCCTTAATGGTAGATGGTGTCGAGCCCTCAACCGGCTTGAGCGTGTTCGGAACGCGATAACGCATGGCGGACCCGTCACCGAACAGGTTCTTGCCAGCGTATCGCCGTTCTCACGAAAGCTCGCCGGCAGGGTGCTAGGGTACTCGCTCGGCGCCATATTTGAAGGCCGAGACATACCCCAGGCAATGAACGAGGTCCACACAAGAGGAATTGCATGGGAAAAAGAGGCGCTTACGGCTAGCAGCGCAAGCGAGTTCCTCTTTGGCAGAGGTTAAGCAGATCGAGAAATGGCTGACCCCGTCCGCTGTCGACGCTGCCACTATTCCCGGCTGTAGCAGAACCCGTGGTCAAATAGCTGAGCGGTCACCTCGGGAATTGAACGCGCCGTGATCAATCCGGCCACACTAACGGCCTGACCTGCACTATCGCTTCCCCGGTCTGGTCTCGATCCTCCCCCAGACATTATTCGGGACGAGGAAGTCATGGGTTCAAATCCCACTGGCCTGGCGAGAGCCCCACACGGTTCGCCGTGCCGAGACAGCCTCCGCGGATCGGCGCTGGGCGCTCATCCTTTGCCGAAAGAATCGAACGCATGATCTAGTTGAATGTATGGAACCTTCGATTCCCGATGACCTGGTACGCACGCAGAGGGAGTGGCGCGCGACCTATGGGCAGCTTGCCCAGCAGCCGGGCCGCACTGCGCTACGCCGCCGGTTGCTGGCGCTCTCCATAGCTCTGGCGCGGCATCCGTTGAGACCTGCCCAGCGGGCCGAGCTGCGGCAGCGTGCTCGCTCGGATGGAACCGGACAGTGAGTCTCACTGAGCGCCAGGCCCAGATCCTTCGCTGCATCAGCGATTCGATAGCCGAGATGGGTGAGTGCCCCACCCTCGAAGAGATCGGGGCAAAGGTGGGGCTCACGAGCAAGTCGGCCGTGCACTACCAGTTGAAGCGCCTCGAAGCGCTCGGGGTCATCGCCCGTGTTGGGGCCAGCGCCCGGATGTACCGGCTCGTCTGAGCCTCGGCTCTGTTCCGCGGGACACTTCGCGTGAGCTCAGTTGTGGTCTCGATTCGCTTGACATTCACGGTGATCCAGCGCAGTCCGAAGGCATCCGGCGAACCGCTTAACCTTGGCTTTCGCGGATCTGGTGGACGCTCCCGGACTGCGCCGGAACGAGATCGGACAACTCGTAATGCGCAGTTCGGGCGGCTTCTGGCCTTGCCTTGCTAGGCCGCCTCACGGTCCGTCGCGGTAGTGAGGCGCTGGTGGATGGCGCCGGCCAAGGCTCGCCCAAGTCCCACGGGCACGGCGTTGCCGATCTGACGGGCTATCTGGATCTTCGATCCGCACCAGCGGTAACTGTCAGGGAAGCCCTGGATGAGCGCGGCTTCGTAGTGAGTGATCGGGCGGTCCTGAGTCGGATGCAGGTATCGGCCCTTCTCAGGCTTGTAGAACTCCGTCCGGATGGTCACTGAGGGGCGGTCGGCGCGAAGGCGGCCCATCACGTCCCCAGCGCCCGTCAGGTGCCTGTCCCAGCTCTCGGTGCTCAGGTACACGCTGGGGTCGTCGTCGGCGTACTTGCCCGTGAGGTCCCGACGGCTCCCACCCTGCGGGATGGCTCTGTACCGGGCAAGCGACAGAGGTCCCGGTTTGCGTCCGATGTGCAGCTCGGGAGTCGCGTACGGGCCGTCAACTGACTGATCGCCGATGCGGATGCTCCGGTCCTTAGAGCTCGTAACACGATCATGGGCGGGCCTTCTTGAGGCGTCTCCAGCAGATGAGGCTACAGGCCAACGAGACGAAGGCATCGTGGGTTTCGGTCGGCGTTCCCATCGGACGTCGAGGCGTTTGAACTGGTGGAGCAGGGCGAAGGTCTGCTCGACGACGTATCGGAGCTTGCCCAAGCCCTTGATGTTCGGGGCGCCCTTGCGGGAGATGACCGGCAAGATCCGCCGCTTGCGCAGCTCTCGGCGGTTGGGGTTGGAGTCGTAGCCCTTGTCACCGAGGAGCGAGTCGGGGCGGCGGCGCGGGCGCCCGCGCCGTCCGGCCACGGGCGGGATGCCGTCGACCAGGGCGAGGGTCTGGGTGACGTCGTTGACGTTGGCCGCGGTGGTGATGACCTTGAGCGGGGTGCCGCGTCCGTCGCAGATCAGGTGGTGCTTGCTACCCGTCTTCCGTCGGTCGACCGGCGACGGACCAGTGTCGGCGCCCCCTTTTTCGCGCGGATGTGGGAGCCGTCCACGCACGCGCGGGACCAGTCGAGTTCGCCGGCCGCGTTCAGCTCGGCGAGCAGGATGCGGTGCAGTTGGTCAAAGACCCCGGCCTGCTGCCACCGCTCCAGGCGCCGCCAACAGGTCTGCCCGGAACCGAATCCCAGCTCCAGCGGCAGGAGTTGCCAGGCTATGTCGTTGTGCAGGACGTACAGGATGCCCTGCAGACACAGCCGGTCCGCCACCGGCCGCGGGCCCGGCGACTTCTCCGGCCAGGGCGGCAGCAGCGGCTCGATCAGCGCCCACAAGTCGTCGTCCACGATCCATGGCCGGGTGCTCACATCCTCCCGAACCGCGGAATCGTCACATCGGTCACGCCGGACCAGGGCACTGCAACAAGATCAAGTTACGAGCTCGCAGGCCACGGTCTGATACTGCAACGTCTTCGGCGTGACTGGTTGCCAGGCTGTTCGCTGGCCTGGGCTTAAATGGGGATCTTGGTGATGTCAGGACGTAACGGAGAGGCTAGCGAGGTGCCGCGAGTACGTCCCGGAGTACGTTCGCGAGCGTGACGCGGGCCAGCTCGTGTCTCACGGTCTCCTCGATGCCCTCGTAGATGCTCTGCATGGCCGGCTGGATACCGTGACCCACCACGCATCCCTGGTCCGGGGTGGTGCGGTGCATTGCGAACAGCGGGCCGGGTTCCACAGCCTCGTACACGTCGAGCAGGGTCATCGACTCCAGCTCGCGTGCCAGCGACCAGCCCGCGCCCACGCCCCGCCGGGACTCCACGAGCCCGGCCCTGCGCAGCTCGCCGAGCAGCCGTCTGATCACCACGGGGTTGGTGTTCGCGCTGGTCGCGATCTGCTCGGAGGTGGCGACCTCATGGCCCTGGCGCTGGTAGAGGCCGATCCAGGCCAGCGCGTGGGCGGCGATGGTCAGCCTGCTGTTGGCGCTCATGGGCTCCTCCTCTCGGTCACAACGCTTCATGTTACGGCAGTCGTAACAGTGAAAGTTGCAACAGGCTGTCGTAACAAATAATGTTGCGACAGCCGGAAAGGGTCAATCAACGAGGTGAGAAGAATGAGCAAGCCACTCACGGGCAAGGTCGCCCTGGTCACCGGGGGATCGCGCGGACTGGGAGCCGCGACCGTACGACTGCTGGCCGAGCAGGGCGCCGACGTCGCCTTCACCTACGTCAGCTCCGAGAAGCAGGCGCAGGCCGTCGTCGACGAGGTGCACGGCAAGGGAGCCAAGGCCGTCGCCTTCAAGTCCGACCAAGCGGACACGAGCCGGGCGCCGGCGCTGATCGACGACGTGGTCGCGCACTTCGGCGGCCTGGACATCCTCGTCAACAATGCGGCGATCTCGGTGGAGCAGGGCCGCAGGGTGGACGACCCGGACGCCGACACCGCCGCACTGGACCGGATGCACGCCACCAACTACTTCGGCGTGATCGCCGTCATCCGGGCCGCCTCCCGAGTGCTGCGCACGGGCGGCCGCATCATCACGGTGAGTTCCGGGCTGGGCTCCCGGGTCGGCGTCCCGGGCGTTGCCGACTACTCGGCGACCAAGTCAGGCATCGAGAGGTACACCATGGGGGTCGCACGTGACCTCGGGCCCCGCGACATCACGGCCAACGTCGTGGAAGCCGGGCTGATGGACAGCGGCATGCAACCGCCGGACCCCGACACCCTCAAGGCCCTGCTCAGCTCGCTGTCCCTGCAACGCATGGGGCACCCTGACGAAATCGCCGCGGCGATCGCCTTCCTGGCGAACCCCGCCGCGTCGTACGTCACGGGCGCGGTGCTGGACGCCCACGGCGGCTACAACGCCTGAAGCCGAACCCCTGCCGCGCGCCCCGAAGGACATCGCGTCTTCGGGGCGCGCACCGTCAACGACCCGCGTGTGCAAGGACACGCCTCAAGAGGCCCGGATCGTGATCGTGTTACGAGCTCTTTGGGCCCTTACAGTGCAGGTCACAGGCGTGGCCGCGATAAAATTACCGCGTCCCTTCTTAGCGCTTGGCCGCAGGTTCGAGTCCTACCCGGGGCACGGTCACGATCGCTGTGTGAAGGGGCGTGGCCCCGAAGGGAGAGCCGGATCGCTGGGTTACATGGAGCCTGTAGCCTCCTGCTGGGTTGCGAGGTCCGACCGCAAGCGCCAGCTGACAGCGTCAGTTTCGCGTTCACTCGAGGTCTAGCACCGAGGGCGGAAGGACGGGACGGTAGTCAGGATGGCTGTGCGCACGCCGGATACGACGGGCGCGTAGCTTCATGGCGCCGGACACCAGAGCTCGAACGGGAGCAGATGTCTTGTGGGCCCCGCATGCCTGGCGCAGCGGCTCGTCGAGGAGTGCGTCCGCGACAGTGCGGATCAGAGGGCTGAGTGCGGCGGGGAAGCGGTTGGCAAGGAGGTCTCGGGTGGCATTCCACAGTGCCGCGGCTTCCGAAGTCGCGGAGAATCGGCTCTGCTCGTAGCGGTCCGTCCATTCCGCAAACTCGTCCCACGTCGCGGGGACTTGGCGTATGCCCATGCGCTCGGCCAGGCCTCGGTAGAAGAGGTGAGAGGCGGTCTTCTCTGCCCTCGTGGTGGGTCGCCAGGCGTAGGTGTCGCACCACCGCATCGGGGCGATGTCGAAGCAGGCCAGGACGTACAGGAACGAGTCGTTGGAGATGGCCCAGCGGGCGTGGATGTGGTTCAAGGCAGCCACGGCCTGTACACCCTGCTCGCTGTCCAGTCCGTGGCGGAACAGGCGGTACATCATCTGCCCGGTCGCCTTGGCACGCAGCTCGGTCTGGCCGGTCATCCGTCCGGTGGAGGCCAGGACTTGAGCAATCTCCGGCACCGCGAAGGTCCGGTAGAAGCCGATGTTGAGGCCGAAGGCCAGATCCTCACCGAAGTCGGTGAAGGCGAGATGGCGATAGGCGGCCTCCGCCCGTGACAAGGCCTCGCGTGCCTCAGAGGCGGATGTCATGGCAGTCTCCCTCGCTTCTTCTGCTTCGGGCTTGCTTACTGCGTCTCGGCCAGGACTTCAGCCACGAAGTCCCCGTGGAGATGTCGGGCGACCAGGACGAGATGGCGCCGCTCGTCTCTGGGAGCAACCTCCGTCCCCGGAGTGTGCTCGCAGTACTGAGCCGGACGCTGCCTGGCGTGCAGAGCACGTACACCTCCCGCGAAGGCCGCTGCCGCGACCGCGGCTGCTCTCTCCTGCGGCTCCAGCCTGTCTTGCTCTGCCGCGCGGCGACGCGCGACTTCGACGACGCCCTCGGCTACCCACGGGCGCAAGGCCAGCTGGCCGTCGCGGATCTCGCGGGTGCGGCGGGTGATGCGCCACTCAAGGTCACGTGTGGCCAGCCACTCGGCCCAGGACCGCAGCGGGGCTCCCAGGGCCAGACGCCCGTCAACCTGCATCGCCGCCATCCAGAGTGGGTGCAAGGCACGGTAATCGGCGCGTCGTTGCCGCCACGCGGTGACCGCGGCGCCCGCCCACCCCACAACGAGAACGACGCAGCCGACACAGCCCGAGACGGGTCCGACAACCGACCCCATCCAGTCCAGAGCGTGCTGGTCCGCCGCCGCACCGACAATGGCGACGATCTTGGTGATGCAGTAGCCGCCGATCAGTGCGCATCCGATCGTCTGGCGTCTCAGGTTCCGCCGTAGCACCTCATCGTCGACCAAATCAGCTGCGTGTCTCCACGACGTCCGCCCCAACTGCCATAGTGCCCAGGCGAATCCCGCCTGGTAGATCACCAGATAGACAAGCACTGAGGGTTCGTTGGCGTAGTTCGTGTCGAGCGATTCCGAGCTGTCCATCCCTGAGGGGAAGGTCGCGAACAGAAGCAGGATGGCCGCAACGATCGCCCCGTACACCCACACCACTCTCCGCCACACCGATGTCCGCACCGTGTCGAAGGGCACAGCCCACGCCTCGCGCCGGCCCGGCCTCCTGGAGGGCGGCGCCCAGAGCAACACGAGCGTGATCGCACCAGCGCCAAACAACAACCTGCTGACGTAGACGATCAGGAGGCTCAGGAAGCTGATACCGGAACCTTCATTGATCACGTCAGTGACCGTTGGTGCCGAGCACAGGAAAGATACAGCGGAGACCAGAGCTGTCACTGCCATGACCAGGAGCGCCGGCGCGGGCTGCCGCTGCCAAGCCCGCAATTTGAAAGCCGACAGGGTGATCAGAAGGACACTCAATACCAGGTAGACGTAGTCGGCGACGCGTTCATACATGACGGCTCCGACGATGTTCCAGCGAACTGATCACCGCGGCACTCGTCGGCCCGGACGGGACCGCCAGATCCAGCTGCTGCCACAACAGCGTGCCGAGGACCTCTGCCTGCTCTTCCGCCGGGTCGCTGTAGTGAGAGCGCCCCAGGACAAGTCGGGCCACGGCTGGGTCCAGGGCGTCGAGTTCAGGAATGTGGGCGAGCAGGAGATGCGCGACCTCATGGCAGATAATGTGCGCCTGGTGAGCGGCGCTGGTGTGCAGGGGGTAGTAGATCCGGTCCTCGGTCAGATACTGCTCGAACTGCCCGGACACCTGACCCGGTTCCGGCTCCGCGGCGATCAGAACTATGGGACGCCCTCGCTGCGCACCTAGGCGTTCGCACAGCTCGTGCGCTGTGGTGTACGGCGGCAGGTTCGCCTGCTCCAGTAGGGCTCGGCACTTGCGCCGAGCTCTTCTTAAGCCCACGAGAGCATTCTCCTGTCCTTGAGGAAGTCGCCAGCGGGTCGCCAGAGGCCCGATGGGCTCACCGGTGGTGCTCACCTTCACGTCCCCCTGCTTGATCGCGTCGCATACACGCGCTGGTGTCTGAGAGCCCGGCGGCTCGTCAGTCGAGTACGTCCGCCCCCTCGACCTTCCCCAAGCCGATGGCCTTGCGCAGCTGGTCGATCACCGCGCTCACCGAATCCCGCATAGTGGGCGGCAGTTCGGCTGCTCCCTCGGCAATCTGCCGCACCTCGTCGTCGGAGAGGAGGGCAATGTCATCAGCGTCCGCTGCCCCGCCGGCGGATCGATGCCCGACGCGCTGTGCCTTTCCTGCCCGATGCCTCTCGATCATGCGCAAATTGCGCTCGACGGACCGGACAGCCGGGTGATCTGGGGAGTTGAGAAAGTAGTCCGTTGACACACCAAACAGCTTGGCCAGCCGGCCGGCATTCGAAAGGCTCGGCACGGACTGCCCTTTGCGGAGTTTCCCGACGTACTGATTGGACAGACCGGCCCGCTTGGCGATCTCGGTGTCCGTGTACGGACGTCCAAGGGCAGTTGGATAAACGACACCGATCAAACGACTGAACCGTACGCCGAACAGCACCGCGTCCTGGACCGGAGGCGGGATTGACGATGTGGACGTGTCCGGCTTTGGAGTGGACATGGCGGCATCGTAGTCCAGGGCGAGCCATCTCACTACCACTCAATTCTCGCCATATACACGATAGTTGATCGCCCTCCTGGCACATCGAAGCTTTGACCTGCAACGCTCAAGACCCCCCTCCTCGATTGATTGACACACTCCCGCGACGTGCGCAAGATCGGCCCACAGAAGCGATTCCCCCACAAGAAGTAGGCCCTCCCCCTCGAAAGCAGCACGACATGCGCATGGAATCTGGATGGAACCGTCACTCAACAATTGACCGTTAAACAAAACCCTCTCTCTTGCGATTGGCCTGCGAATGCCGACCAAGGGGTCACCGTGCCGGAAAATCGAGATCTCTCAGGAAATGGCGTTCCCGTGACTGGGAGGTGGTCACATCGACGTCCGCTCCGACTGCCGTCCCTCCGAAGGAGATCCCCGGCAGGGCCGACGCCGGGCGATGAGCGATATCTGCAGCGGATCCACGACTTCCTGCATCTACTGAACGGCGAGTGGGACTGGGACGTGTTCGTCGCGCTCCAGGACGGCCCGTTGTCGTACACGGAGCTGCTCTATGCAGTCCGAGCACAGGCTCCGGTGAACAACTGGCCGGGCCGGGCACACAGTTGCCTCCAGGAAGGCACGTTGAGCCGTACCCTGCTGCGCCTCACGCAGGGGGAACTTGTCCAACGAGAGCGGGCGAACTACTTCCCCTTCACTACGACGTACCAGTTGGCGCCGCCCGCACGAGAGCTTCTCGCCGTCATGGCACCTGCTGCAGCGTGGACTGAGCTTCATTCAGGCCTGCTTGTCCGTGCGCAGCAACGACGGAACGGAGGGCCTGACTTGTAGAACGCGCGCCACTGTGTCGTGGGATCGTCACCTCTCCGCTTCGCCCGTCGAATTGGCTTCATCAGATCCGCGTTGCAACTGCTCGAAGAGGGATGCCGTCGTACGGCTCGGAACTTCATCCAGCTCAGCCAGGGTTCGCCTGAGCAGCTCGAGGGTGCGCGGGACTGCGTCATACTCCCCGATGCGTGCCTGCATGCGGGCGATATCTTGGTAGATCGCCTCGTTGTAGCAATCCAACTCGCGGGCTCTCTCCAGCAGATCGAGTGCTTCACGCGGGTCAGTGGCGCGCAGGGCTCGGACCAACGCACTCACGGAGTCCAAATACTCACGGCGCAGCGTCTCGCGGGGAGCCTCGGCCCACTCCGCCGGGACGTCGTCCGCGAAGTCTCCGGTGTAGAGGCCGACGGCGCGATACAGGAGTAGCCGGCGCCTCTCCTCGTCCTCGCCACTCCTTCTGGCACCTTTCACCGCTTCTCGGAATCCCCACAGGTCTACGCTGACGTGGTGTTGGTCGAGGCCGTACAGCCCATCGCTTCGGTGGGTGATATCGCTGACGCCACTGTCTGTAGCTGCACGCAGAGCGCGACGAAGGTGGCTCAGGGTGGCGTGGAAGCTGTTGGACGGACGATCATGCGGCGCGTCGGGCCAGAGGGTCGCCGTCAGCGTCTCGCGGCGGACACCATCACGGTGCAGGGCGAGGTAGGCCAGCACTTCGCGCTGCTTCGGGGCCAACGCCTCCGTGATGTCCACCGGTTCAGAGGCCGATCCGAGTCCGCTGTAGGTGAGACGTACGCGGCCGAGCACCGAGATCCGGAGCCGGCAGTCATGATGATGGCTCGTTCCGCTCGGCTGCGGAACCTCAACCCGGCGTGCGGGTGCCGCATCACGGCGAGTTCTCGACGTAGTGATCGGCTCCGTCCCCGCCGATGAAGGAGTCACAGCGCTCTGATGGACGGTCTCGTCGACATCAGCGGGTTGCGCCTCGGCCAGGAGATCGAGGAGCGCTTGAGCAGCGTCGGTCGGCACAGTGAACAGGCGGGCGCCGGAGAAGACTTGCGCGTGGGACGGACTGGTGGCCGAGACGCTTCCGTCCTGGCGCACGCCCAGAGTTCCTCCGGGGCGCCACTGTCCAATGAGAATGCCGGCCAGGCCAAGGGCTGATCCGTTGTCGAGGATTGCCTGCAGTCGTCGTTCCTCCGGTCCCACCGCGGAGGCGATGAGCACGATCTCCGGTCTGCTGCCGAAACCGACGTCGCCGCCCTCGTCTTGGAATCGCGTACGTGAGAGAAGCTCGGCCTCCATGATCTGCAATGCCTCAGAGGTATCCGCCACGACGCGCAGTCCTCGGAGGCGGACCAGATCGGAGACGTCCCTTCCCAGAAGGCGGCAGGCATCAGGCGCCGGCACAACAAGTTCGGTCTCACGTCGCCTCCCAGCGTGTTGCTCGGACAACAGGCTGATCAACAGGGCCCGCAACGCGTCCAACGCGCCAGGCCCGACGAAACCAAGACCACGGCTTCGTGCCAGGCCCCATGCCAAGGCCCGACCATCCCTCACGCCAACCACGTGCTCGCCTGGTGGCGTGGTCGGCTGAGAGCCCGCCGCAGGCTGTGCTGTCTGTCCATGAGCCAAGCGCAGCGCCCTCACCACGGGAGCGATGTGAACGTCCTTCCGCTCCCCGCTCCCGGGCCGGTAGCGGATCCTTCGGCGTCGACGTACCACCGCCAGGCCCGCCACCACCGCGGCTGCGACACCGAACCCGACAAATACGCCGCCTGGGAGTTCAATACCTGCGCCAGGGTCACCGTCGTCGTGATCGCGGTCGGATGGCGGGCTTGGGGGCGGGGCCGGCGCGGAGGGTTCGTCTGGGGAAGGTGCTGGATCGGGTGGGCTCTCACCGCCGCCAGGATCGTGGTCATTGTCGTCGGGCGGCTCGGGACGCCTCTCCGGCAGGCGAAGGACCCAGCCGGGCCGTACGAGCCTGGGGTCGGTCAACGTATAACCGTCCGCCTGTGGTCGGTCACGGTTCAAGGCATAGATCTCCGTCCATCGCCGCCCGTCGCCCAAGCATCGCTCGGCGATCTTCCACAGGCTGTCGTGAACGCCGTGCTCGGGGGCCCGCACCACTGCTTCGGTCGTCGCCGTATCGGACGCTTGACGAGGATGGGCCGGAGCCGTGCTCACTGCGGCTGGACGGAAGTGTCCCGCCGCGGACTGTGGGCCGCGGCTCGGCAAGAGCGCGAGAAGCACCGCGCCGACCAAAGCTGTCGCCATCGCGTGGAGCGGGCCGGTGCTATCCAACCTGGGCGGCGGCCACGAGACTGCGCGCACGCCAGAAGCTGCGGATCTGGCGACGGCAACCAGTAGCAGTACCCACGTCGCCCACAGCACGCAGGCAAAGGTGTTCAGGAGGAGGGACGCGCTCAGAGAGGAGGTCAGGGCAGTCACGACCTCCTGCAGGGCCGGCACGTGGTCGGGCAAAGGCCACCCGATGTAGCGCCACAGCCCCCAAGGGACGCCACCCGTCATTGCCGCCAGGAGAACCACAGCAAGGGCGCCGCGCACCAGCAGCACAATCCGTCGTGCGAGGCGGGCCAACGAGCCGCTCTGAGGTCGAGCCGAGCCGGATCGCGCACCATTCATGGCATGACCTGCCTACGGTTCGGGGGCTTCAACTCCGCGTACGGCGTGCGCGCTGCTCGTGGCCGTGACGCTGAGGGTGCCGACGCCCAACAGGCCGAGGAATTGGGTTCGTTGGTGTGCCGCGACCGTCACTGTGACCGTGTCGTCAGCCGTCGTGACGGTGCCGCTGTCTCCGGTAGCTACGAGATACGTCTGAGCGCGTCGCCGGGCCTGATCAGGGAGCAGCCTCAGCGTGCCGTCGCGGCGGTAGGCGGCAAGGTCGATGGCCTGGGCTCCGCTCCGAGCCGCTTCCTGCGCTTCGCCGATGGCACGGACCTTTGCCGCGAGTGCCAGACCGCCGTCGAGCACCAGCGCTGCGAACATCACCACGGCGGTGGTGATGAGAACGACGAAGACCGAGATCTGTCCATTGTCGCGGTCAGCACGCATACCTATTCGTACGGATGTGCATCCGCCCGTCATCACCGTGCCTCGCTTCCCTGAGCCGTGGTCGTGGTTCCCCGGTGCTCGTCGATCGGTGCGGTGAACTCGGCCTTGAGCGTTGTCGCGCCCGGCACCTGGAGGAGCGCCAGGTCCTGCAGATCGACGCGGCAAGCGACGGAGGCAGTGATGGTTCCGCCCGGTCGCATGGTGCTGGCAGTGTCGACCTCGAGGGACCGGCAGGTGATGCCCACATCGCTCAGCGCCGCGACAGCCGTGGCGCGGGCTGCTGCCACGGCAGACGCACTGCTGCGCTCCGCGCTCGCTGCACGAGCCGCCTGATGCGCGGCGTCCTCAATGCGCAACCGGGCGTCGGCCGAGCGCCCGCAGAAGAGGAGGAACCACAGCATCATGATCAGTACGGGGATTAGCAGCACGAGTTCGACCGTCATGGATCCGGCGTCGCACCAGCGGCGCCGCCCGGTACTCACGATGCCGCTCCCCCACCGGGCTTGAACTCCTCAAGCGGTCCTGCGGAGCGCGCTCGTACCGGTAGATGTAGGAACGGCAGGACGCTGCTGGCGGTCCCGCTGATCTGCACCTCGGCGTGCTCCTCCCCACGGTTCACCGTGACGTGGACGTCGCGCAGTGGTCCCCGGCCGAGGCGGTCCAGGACGTAGTCCGCCTCGTTCTGCCCGGCGCCCGCAGTACCGTCCTGGACCCGGGTGGCGGCGAGCGCATGTGAGGCGGTGGCCTGGGCGATGTGATCGGCGTGTAGATACAGGGCCGCCTGCGCCAAGAGCAGCACGACGGTGAGCACCAAGGGCATGCCGATCACCATCTCCGTTGTGACAGCACCGCCATCCGCGGACCATCGGCTCGGCCGCCTCAACGGAAGGTGACACTGCGCGCCGCCTCCAGGATCTGCGGCCCGAACAACCCCGTGACGGTCAGGGCGAGTCCGGCAAGGAAGGCGATCCAGATGACCTGCTCCGTTGTGACGCCGCGGTCGTCGCGGGCCAGTTCCGCGAGCTTCTGGGGCAGTCTGCTGAGGCGGATCCGCAGGAATCGAGCGAGGATGCGCGAGGACATGGCCGGGCTCCTTACGGCGTCGTCGCGGGTTCATAGCGAGGCGGTGATCTGGTTAAGGGCCGGATAGAAGACGAAGATGACGAAGCCGAAAGCCATGAGCATGCCGGGCAGGGCCATCCGCTCGGTCGCGGAGTTGGCCTGTCCTTCGGCTTCGGCCCCGTCCCGGCTGCGCATGGCAGCAGCCTTCGCGGCCAGAGAGTCACGGACCTTGGACCCCTCGGTGCCCGCGAGTGACAGTGCGGCGGCCAGCTCCGTCAGCTCGCTGATCTCCAACTCCTCGCCGAGTTGTCCCAAAGCGTGCCAGGGCGAACTCCGTGTCAGGCGTGCCGTATCGAGGGACCGGCGAATCTGTTGGAAGGCCCAACCTTGGCCGGTGCCTACCGCGTCGTACAGGGCAGCGTCCACACCGGCGCCACCGGCGAGAAGGATGTGGATGAGGTTCAGGTAGGCGCTGAGAGCGTGGCGAAAGGCAGCCCGGCGACGTGCTGCTTCGGCCCGTAGGCTCAGGTCAGGAAGCAGGAAGCCACCCACCGCCAGCCCCAACGCCCCTCCGGCAGGCAGCGCCCAAGGCAGCGGTCGGCCACCGATCGTGAGCACAAGCTCGATCGCCATGGGCAACATCAGCCCCATCAGGCCGAGCGCCGCCTTCTCCGCAAGGTGCGTGTCGGCCGCGCGCGCCGTGACGGCCAGGTGCTTCTCCATGCTCCTGTGCGGCAGCCCGAGGGAACGCAGGAGCGAGGCGAAAGGCGCACCGAGCCTGACCGACCACCCACCCTCCTGCGTGGTCAGTTGGTGGATCGGCTTCGGTTGCGTGTGGAGCAGAGTGATCAGTTCACCCAAGGTCGGGCGCGGCGGGAGAACCCACACCACCATCGCCCACAACCCCAGGCCCGTGCCGATTCCCAGCAGCACGATCGTGCTCATGAGATGACCCCCTGACGCGCGCTCGCTGCGTCGCCCGCGCCGGCGTCGCCGCTGTGCTCATCGGCGACGCTCAGGAAGCGTTCAGGACCCTCGATCCGTGCCAAGCGCCGTAGCCAGTGGAAGGCGAGACTGAACAATCCCCCGATGGCCAGGAGGACGAGCTGCCCGGCGAACGTGCCGTAAGGGCGGAGGAAGACGGGGTTGAGCAGGATGAGGCCAGCCGCGAAGGACACCGTGGTGGTGACGACGACGCGCATGGTCGTACGGGTACGGGCTCGGGCCGCGTCAACACGCTGACGCATGGCCACTTGGGCACGGGCCGTCGCCGCGAGTTCGCCGAGCAGCAGAGCCAGGTGACGGGCCTGATGCTGCGAGGCAAGGACGAGGGCAGCCAGCACCAAATCCGCGGTCGGGTCATCCAGGTCATCGGCCAGGCGCCGCAGGGAGGGCGCGAGGCGTTCGCCGCGTTCGAGGCAGGCGGAGAGTTCCAGAATGTGAGGACGTACCGACTTGGGAGCGGCCCGAGCAGTGGCCACGATGGCCTGCTCCAGGCCCGCGGCGGCGGCGAGAGTGTCACGCAGCATTTCGCTCCAGCCTGCGATCCCTTCGAGCTTCGCCAGCCGCCGCAGGTCGGCAGCTCCCATACCAAGTAGCCCAGGGACACTCCACACGGCCAGGGCGACGAGCACGCCTCCAACAACCCAGCCAGTGAACACTCCTCCGGCCATTCCGGCGGCCAGCGAGGCAACAAGCCATCGGCCGGCGTGCTCTCGCCGCGCGCGTTGACGCTTGCGGTCCGAGTTCGACGATGACTGACCCGGCTGTCCGCGCTCCCGCCAGCTCCGCACCACAAGGGCCAATCCGAACCCGACGCCGAGCCCGAAGAAGGCCGACAGCAGCACATGTACGTTCATGACGGCCACCCTTGGGCTGTGTACTGCAGCCGATCGGGATCGAAGCCTGCGACCACCAGGTCCTCGAGCGTCTTTGCGCGAACGGGCACGCCGGGCACCGCCCGCAGGTCCGGTCCGGGCCGGAAGACCTCGTTCGAGACGATCTGCCGACCGTCAGCGTCGATCACTTCGCGCACGGACGACACCACACGCTTCCCGGGTTCGCCACGTGGGCGCTCCAGATGCACGACGAAATCCAGAGCGGAGGCGACGAGAAGGTTGGTGGCGTCCAGCGGAAGCCTCTCGGGTCCTTGGACGGCGTACGCCGCGAGCCGAGTGAAAGCGCCAAGGCTGGTGGAGGCGTGCAGCGTGCCCATGGAGCCGTCATTGCCCTGGCTCATGGCGTTGCACATCGGGATCACTTCGGGGCCGCGTACCTCGCCGACGATCACACGGTCCGGCGACATCCGCAGCGCCCATCGCACCAACTCCGCCTGACTGATGGACCCTTGGCCTTCGATGTTCGCTTCCCTCGCCTGCATCGCCACCACGTCGGGGTGAGCCTCGACATCGGCGTCCAGGTTGAGCTCGAAGACGTCCTCGACAGTGACCAGGCGTTCCCAAGGCGGGATCTCCGCGGCCAGCGCACGCAGCATGGTCGTCTTGCCGATGGTGGTGCCGCCGGTGACCAGGACGTTCTTGCGTGCTCGGACGATCGCGGCGAGGAAGGATGCAAGGTCCCGGTCGATGGTGCCGACTTTGCGTAGCTCGTCGAGGGAGACGGTCTTGTAGCGGTGCCGGCGGATGGAGACGGAGGGGCAGGTGGTCACGGCCATGACAGCGAAGACCCTTTCCCCACCGGGAAGTTGAAAGTTGACGCCAGGGCTGCCACGGTCGAAGCGACGTTCTTCCACCCCCGAGCGGGCCGCGAGATCACGAATGAGCTGGATCAGCTCAGCGTTGGATCCCACCACCGATGGAAGCCGCTCGCGGCGACCGTCGGAGTAGCGTACGAAGACTCGGTCGCCGTTGATGTTGATGTTCTCGATGTCGGGGTTGCGCAACAGCGGTTCAAGCCCGGCCAGGCCGAAAACCTCGTTCAGAACGGCCGCGATCACTTGCTGCTCAACTTCAGGCGGCACGACACGTCCGCCCTGCGTGAGCTGGGTCCGGGCAAACTCCTCCGCGGCGTTGGCCAGGATCGCGTCCGCCTCAGCTCGGCGCTCCGCGTCCGTCCACCGGTGCTGTTCTGCGGTGTCGTGCTCCCGGATACGGTCGGGCAGCCGCTTCAAGAACTCACGACGCAGGTGCTGTCGCAAGTGGTCGGCACCGGCATGCTCGTACAGCCCCATACCTGGGAGCTCGGACGGCTCTTGGACACCCGACCCCAGAACAGACACGGGTCCTCCGTTGCTCGATTCAGTGGTGGGAAAGCCGAGGCGACGTGTCGAAGGCAGGCCTCCTCCGGTCGTCCCGGCCATCACAGAGGTCCGTTGCTGGAGGATGCGGCAGCGACCGGCCATCCGGCGGCCGGGAAGCTGACGTGCTCGTCTGGGCCGGCGGCTTCGATGGCACCGACGCTGAGCTTGGGCATCGCGGACCGTTCGGCAACCTGAACCGCCAGCGACGCCAGCGCCTTCCCCAGAGCCGAACGCGCAGGCGCAGCACGCCGCCCCATGGCTCCCCCGAGCGCCGCCGCCCCTCTTACGTCCTCAGGGAGTCGGGCCAGCACCTCGATGCCCAACTCGTCGGCCACCTCGTGGGTCCGGTAGCCGTCGCCCGCCAGCACGAAGTACAGCTCGGACGACCACCGCTCCACGGTGGCGACCATGGTGGCGACGTGCGCGAGCGCGTCGTCACGCGCTCGCGCGAGCAGCAGCACGACGTCGGCCTGGCGGAGTACCGGCAGGACCGGCGACGCCGTTTCGACTCGCCCGCAGTCCGCCACGACGACCACACCCGCCCGGTCCGCCGCTCGTCGCGGCATCGTCGTCTCCTCGCCGGTGAGCTGCTCGAGTGCGGCCTGCGCCTGTCCGGCACTTGGCGGTCCCGGCACCACCCGCAGTCCACCCGGCAGCTGTTGGCTGTGCTGCCAAATGAGACCCGGCTCGGCGTTCCGTCGCCCGGCGGCAGCCAGGGTGACCAGGCCGGGTGCTGTCGCCAACCGGTATCGAGCCAGCAGATCGCCGCCAGCGGGGTCACACTCCATCACTACGGGCTGATGACCGCTCGGCCACTGCCCCGCGAGGCCCAAGGCAGCAGTCGTCACTCCGGGCGAGCCCTTCAAACTGCACATCGCCACCAGCACCATCAGGTGTCCCCTCCGTGCACCACGACGACGCGGATCGCGCCCTCTGGAGCGGCGGCCAGCCGCCGGGCATCGTCCTCGTCCAACGTCAAGGTCACTACGGTCAACTGGTCATCGCGATCGGCTTCTACGTCGACGACCGTGGCCCTCCAGGATTCACCATCCGAGGTCGCGGGCGACTTTCCAGATACCTCGGACGGTGCCGCAACGACTCGGACGTGGTTCCCCGGCTGCAGCTCGGAAGGCATGTACCCGGGTTTCAGGCCGATCGCCGTGACCGCGTGTCCCACTGGAGGTGTCTCCGGGCTACCCAGCACACTCTCGGTCAGAAGCGCCCCCTCCGGCAGGCTGTATGCCACGAGCCGCCCTTCCACGGACCCGCGGGCGCGGGCCGGGAACGTGTCGAGTCCGCTGTCCGTTGCGAGACTCACTTCCCGCAGATCGCGGGAGGTGAGCTCCTGCCCGACAGACACCGGCCGGGCAAGCGCCAACATCGTTTCCCGGTCACCGAGTTGGAGGGTGACCAGCACACCTCCGGTCGCGCATCCGAGGACTAGGAGCACCCCGACCAGTAGATAGGGGACTCTCCGCAGGCGTGGCGGGCTGGTCATACGCGGAGGCGTGCTGGCGATGCCCCGCCCCAACTGCTTTCTGCCGCTGCTCTTGCTCGCTGTCGCAGAACCCGTTCGCGTACGTAATCGAGTACTCACGTGCTGCCTCCCACGCGTGCCCTCACTACCGGGTGTTCAGTGCCTGGCTCTCCGCGACACGCACCTGCGCGGTCGATGTCGTGGTCATGCCGGGAAACGTCCCGCTGTCGCCTGCTCCGGCCCAGGTGACCGTCCAGTGGATGGTCGCGGACACCGTGTAGGCCCCTGCGGGCTGCCCTGCGGACGAGGAGCGATAGGTGTGTCCGCAGTCCGGGGAAGCGCGGCCAGGATCTTCAGGGCCCTTCTTGCGCACGCCCTCGTCATACGGGGTCCCCGGCCCCCGGCAGGTGACTGAACTGCCGTCGCCCAACTTCCAGACGACCTTCGCCGGGCGGGCCACGGCCGTCACCGAGACCCCGGGTACCGCGGCCGTCGCCGACACGGGCTCCCAACTCCCGCGCGCCAACCACAGCCATGTCGGGAGCTTCACCAGCTGCTCTCCTGCCGGGCTCATGGAGATGTCCGGCGACGGAAGCCTCAGCTGCTCGCGGGCCTGCTGCGCCATTTGCGCGGGTGACGGCGGCGGGGGCTCTGCTGGTCCTCCATCGTCTCCATCGCCTGGTTTCGCGTCGGGAATCCACACCGGCGGCCGGTAGAACGCGTCCCGGATCGCGCCCGAGGAGCACTTGTAGAGATGCCAGGCCCCTCGCTCACCCGGCTTGGGATCTGCTGCCGCCATGGACGCGCCAGGAGCAAGCCGTCCGCTGAACACGGCAGGTACCGCTGTGGATCCTGTAAGGCCTCCCGGTTCTCGCGGCTTCTGGTAGGCGGCCGCAACGGCATCCGGCGGCGCCTTGTAGTCGCTGCGCACGTACGAGCACTTGCTTCGGTTCGGATCACGCTGCTGTATGCCGCCGCCATTGCCACCGCTTCCGCCGCCGCCCTCGGGCCGCGAGGGATGAGAGGGGCTGTGAGGGTCTTGGGGGCGCGGCACACCACGCTGCCGCCCGTCCTTCCCACCTTTTCCGCCCTTCCCTGCCCCGAGTTCACACCCCGGATATGGATTCTGCGAGCAGTCCACGGAGCCCCAGCCCCCGTCGGCCAGGGCTGGCAAGGCGCCCGCGACAACCATCGCCATGGCCATGCCCGCGACCAAACAATTACGCCGCAGCCTCAACACGACCCGACTCCCTCGACCGCGAAGCGCGTGACCTTCCAACTGCCGTCGCCCTGCTTCTTCACCTCGGCCGTGATCGCCTGCCGCCCTCCGGGCTTGTCATCCGCGAGCTCCCCGCTCTTCTTGCGGTACTTCAGCCAGTGCGAAGAGTCGCCACAGTCAGAGATCATCACGGTGGTGGGGTCTGCCGACGGCTTCATCCCGGAGACCTTCGGCGAGTTCTTCGGCTTTCCCTTCGTGACCAGCCCGTTGCGGCGATCGGCGTACATGCCACGCGTAATGGCGCCGAGTGCGTCCCCCGCGGCGTACCGGCCGAGGCGCCACGACTCCCAGTCCGACGTCTTCGCTGCCTGTGCCATGTCGTGCCACATTCCGAGGTAGGCGTTAGTCGCCTGTTCCCGGGCGGAATCTGCGACCGACGGCGTCTGCGAGGCCCCAGGCTTCACAGGACTCGCGCTGTCACCATCGTCCGCGCCTGGGGAGCCCGCGCTCCCTGCTCCTTCCTGACCGGAGGAGGCACAACCCGCCGCCACAAGGAAGAGCCCAGCGATGAACCCGGCACACACAGCACGCCGTTCGACCCGCCACCGACCTGATCGGAACACCACGACCACATCACCCCATGGACAAAGCAGACGCCTATCCGGCGCGCAAATGTGCTCCGGCGCATCCACCACTACTCCCGCTCCCCGCCCTCACCGCAATACGTGCCGACGAACCGACTTCAGAGTCAATACGGAGAATCCGGCGCTTTCTTCACCTGGTCGCGCGGAGATGCTCGCGGTTGATGACGCCCTACGTTCTTTCACGGGTCGATCGAGCCACTCGTAAGGTTCTGTCACCCGGGGGTGCCGGGTGTGGCTGTGATGGCGCCGCCGCTCGTGTGGCTGAAAGAGCTTGGCCGCTCGGCGCCCCGCGACGACTCGACCGCTCATTGGGATGCGCGAACAAGATCGCTGGGTAGGGCCACGACGGCGAGGTCGTCTGCGGCAAGGTTCAGCTGAGGGGAACCGGGCGCGCCGATGGAGACGTTGGCGGTGGCCGGCGTGGCCGCGTCCCGGAGGTGTCGGGCGCCGACGTACTCCAGACCGGCGATGACGCCGAGGACGGCGCCCCGGCCGTCGCAGCCCAGAACGCGGACGCTGACGAGGGCCGCCTGCCGTGCCACCCCGAACGTGGCGCCGCCGACGTGCGTGCCGCGCCCCGCTGCAGACCGCCCGTCACGACCAAACGAGCGATCACTACTTCTTCCTGCAGCAGGGTGTCCCGCGACCAGCAGAGTGCGCTGTCGGCCCTCTTGCGGCGGAAGTCCCCCTGAGTCCGAACCGTGAACTCGGGGGCGGGCCTCAACACTTCGTGCGCCATGAAGGCGGGCCCCTCGCAGATCACCGCCTGCGACCTATTAATCACGGAAAGGTAAAGATCAACAGGAGATTGCTTCTGAAATTGGGACGAAATAGCTTCCATCGTTTGATCTTTAGGTGGCCGCCACATCAAACTCCGTCACATCATGCACACGACTAACTCTTAGTTGTGTGTGTTTCGTGGGGGTGGGGTTGTGCTGACCGCTGTGTCTGCGCGCATACGCGTGCTGATCGTGGTGCTTGTCTTGTCTGTGGTCGCGGGCAGTGGCTGGCTGATCCAGGTATCAGGTGACGGCAGCGACAGTCGTGGGGGCGACAGCGCAAGTGCAGGCCGAGGGCCCGCACCGGCGGCGCATCAGAAGCCGGTGACACCCCAGGAACGGCGCGACCAGACCAAGGACCGCGCGAAGGCGACGAAGTCGCATGGTCTGCCGACGACGAAGAGCAAGCCCGCCACCGCGGAGCAGCTCAAGCTGCTCAAGAAGAACCGGCGCGCGATGAAAGCGGGCGGCCCCAAGGCGACGGGGATGTCGACCGGCGGGGCAGTGCGCCCAGCCTCCTACACGAACGCGGCCGTTGCGGCCTCATATACGAGCGGCGCGCTCTATCAGTACACGGCCGATCCCTTCGGCAACACCGCCGCCCAGCAGGGCGGTTGGCTGATGGCGCTGGGCAACCACATCGGTGCCGGCGTGCCCGGCGAGCCGCTGCAGGTTTCGGCGGCGATCTGGCAGACCGGGGGCGCCGACGACGAGGTGCATCCGGTCAAGGTGCGCTGGAAGCTGGACGCCTATGGCTGCCGTCTCAACCAGGACGACAACAAGGTCTTCGACTTCGGACAGACCGTGCAGGCGCCGACCCTGAACACCGACAAGCAATTCCCGGTCGTCAACGCCTCGATCACCCTGCCGACCACGGAGTGCAACTACCCGGTTCCCCGGTACTTCATCTACGCCTGCACGACGGTGGCGGATGACCCCACGGACACCGAGTCCTGCGGCTCGTACAACGCCTTCGACATTCTGCCGGTCCTGCCGGAGGGCGCGGCCTGCAGCGCGGTGTGCGGCGACGCGAGCGGTGCGGTGGGCACGACCGTCACCCGGGCCGACCCGATCAGTACCGCGACCGGCGCGTTCACCGAATCGTTCACCGATGCCCAAGTCGCAGCTCATGGCATCCCGTTCACCGCGGCGCGCGTGTATTCCTCGGACAACACCGCTGCCGGCGCGTTGGGCAAGGGCTGGCAACTGCCGTGGGAGACGCGGCTCAAGGCCGAAGCCGACGGCGATGTCGTCCTGACCGGCGAGGGCGGAGCCCGCACCACCTACGCCAAGAAGTCCGGCGGTACGTTCGAGGCGCCCGGACAGGCCCGCTCGACGCTGGCTGCGGACGGCAGCGGCTACAAGCTGACCACCGCGGATCACCGCGTCTATGCCTTCAACGCGGCAGGGCAGCTGACCTCGCTCAAGGACCGGACGGGCAAGGGCCTGGCCCTGACCTACACCGGCAGCCAGCCCACAAAGATCACTGACGCCGCAGGCCATGCTGCCTCCCTGGCGTACAGCGGGGACCTCCTGGACAAGGTGACGCTGGCCGACGGCCGGGTCGTGGACTACGGCTACACCGGCGACCAACTGACCAGTGTCAAAGCGCTGGACGGGGCCACGGAGACGTACGGCTATGACGGCGGGCTGCTGAGCAAGGTCACCGACGCCCGCAGCAAAGTCGTCACGACGAACGTGTATGACGCCCAGGGCCGGGTGAAGTCGCAGACCGACGGGCTGAACAACACCACCACCTTCGCCTATTCCAAGAACGGTCAGTTCGACCAGACCGACGTCACGGCCCCCGACGGGGGCGTGTGGACGGACGTCTACTACAAGAACGTTCTCTTCACTCAGCTCGACCCGCTCGGCAACAAGAGCTACTACCGCTACGACGCGCACTTCAACCGGACCAGCGACGTCGACGCCGAGATCCGCGAAACACAGTGGGACTTCGACAGCTCAGGGCGGATGAAGAGACGCTTCTCCGGCGCCTCCGACGAGTCGTGGACCTACGACAGCAGCGGCAACGTCGCCACATATGAGGACGGCGAAAACAACAAGACCGTCTTCGGCTACACCGGCGACCAGCTGACCTCGGCCACCGACCCGCTGGGCAAGAAGACGCTCTACGGCTACAACGCCACCACGAAGCTGCTGGAGACGGCCACTTCGGCACGCGGGAAGACCACCCGCTACGACTACGACGACGCCGGCAACCTGAAGACGGTCACCACGCCCAAGGGCAGCAAGACCACCTACACATATGACGCCGCAGGCCAGGTCAATACGGTCGTCGACCCACGCGGCAACACCGCCGGAGCGGACCCGGCGAAGTACACCACCACCTTCACCTACGACGCAGCCGACCGGATCAAGACCGTCACGGACGCCCGTGGCAACACCAGCTCGTACGCCTACAACCTGGCCGGCCGTCTCCACACGGTCACCGACGCCAAGAAGCGCGTAACGACCTACGACTACGACGACGCGGGCCGTCCCACCACCGTCACCGACCCGGCGGGCAAGACCACGATCACCGGCTACGACAAGGTCGGACGTACCACCTCGGTCACCGACCGCACCGGCGCCACCACGACCTGGACCTACGACAAGGCCGGCCGCCAGAGCGACATGGTCACCGCCCGCGGCAATGCCACGGGCGCCACCAAGGCGGCCTACACCTGGAAGTTCGGCTACGACAAGGTCGGCAACCGCAAGACGGTCACCGACCCGCTGGGCAAGACCAGCGCCTTCAGCTGGGACGCGGACAACCAGCCGCTCTCGCTCACCGACCCGCTGGGCCACACCCGCAAGGTCACCTACGACGACAACGGCTCCATCACCGAGACCCGCGACGCCCTGGGCCACGGCGCGACGCTGACATGGGACGACAACAACCGCCTTGCCTCGTCCAAGACCTGGGCCGGCTACACCACGTCCTATGAATACGACGCCGACGGCCACCTAAGCGCCGAGGTCTCCCCGGAGGCCGAGCGCACCACGTACGGCTACGACGACGACGGCCAACTGGCCAGCAGGGTGGACCCGCGCGGCAACGCCAGCGGCGCCGACCCGGCCAAGTACACCTGGGCCTTTGGCTACGACGCGGCAGGCAACCCGACCTCGGTCACCGACCCGCGGGGCCACCCGAACAAGACCGGCTACGACCCGGCCGGCAACATCGAGACCGTCACCGACGCGCGCGGCAAGCAGACCCTCTACGAGTACGACGAGCTCAACCGCGCCAAGAAGGTCACCGGCCCGGACACCGGCACCACGCTGATGACCTACAACACGGCCGGCTTCCTGGACACCAGCACCGACGCCAACACCCATGCGACCACCTACGGCTACGACGCCGAGGGGCGGCTCAAGTCGGTCAAGAACCCACTGGGCAAGACCGTCGGCTACGACTACGACCCCGAGGGCAACCGCACCAAGGTCACCAACGCGCGCGGGCAGACCATCACCACCACCATCGACGCCCGCCAACTGCCCACCAAGGTTGCCTACTCCGACGGCACCCCGACCCAGAGCTACGTCTACGACGACGCCAGCCGCATCCGCGAAGTCACCGACGCCACCGGCAAACGCACCCTGACGTACGACGATGACGACAAGATCCAGACGATCACGTCGCCGGGCGCGGCCAAGCCGTTCAGCTACCTCTGGAATACCGACGACACGCTCAAGTCCCGCACCTACCCCGACGGCCGGGCCATCAGCTACAGCTACGACAAAACGGGCCGGATCAAGGGCCAGACCACCGACAGCAAGACGACCGGCTACGCCTACGACACGGCCGGCAACCTCACCTCGGTCACCCTGCCCACCACCACCGCCCGCGCCGAGACCCGTACCTACGACGCAGCCGGCCTGCTGGCCTCGGTGACCACTCCGTCCGGCAGCAACGCCTTCACCTACGACGACAACGGCCAACTGACCGCGGACACGCCGACGTCGGGCAAGCCCACCCGCTACGCCTACGACGACGCGGGCCGCATGACGCGGGCCTGCACGGACACCACGACCGAGTCCTGCCTGCCCGGCAAGACCGGCGGCACCTACGCCTACGACAAGGTCGGCAACCTCAAGACCTCCCAGACCTCCAGCACAACCACCACCCACACCTACGACGCCGCCGACCAGCTCAAGACCACCGCCGCCGGAACGACGACCACCAGCTACAGCTACGACGACGACGGCAACCAGACCAAGACGGCGCCGACACCTACGCCTACGACCCGCTGGGCCGGGTCAAGTCCGCCACCATCGGCGCCGACGCCTACACCTTCGGCTACGACGCGGACGGCAACCGCACCGTCGCCAACAAGAACAACGCGCTGATCCGCACCTCCCGCTGGGACATCAACAACGCGCTCCCGCAGATCGCCACCGACACCAACGGCTCCGGCGCCCTGCTCGGCGATTACCACTTCGACCCCGACGGCACCGCACGGTCCATGGACCGCACCAACGGCAGCTTCTACTTCACCCAGGACCGCCAGAACTCCGTTAGCACCGTCTTCGACGCCCAGGGCACCGACAACTACCGCTACACCTACAGCGCCTGGGGCGCCCCCAGCGGCAAGGCCACCATCACCGGCGGCCAGTCCAGCATCTACGGCTACACCGGCCAGTACAAAGACCAATACCTCACCGACCGCCTCCTGCTGCGCGACCGCTCCTACGACCCCGACCAGCGCCGCTTCACCACCCAAGACCCCGTCCCCGCGGCCCTGGACAACCCCAACAAGTCGCCCTACAACTACGCAGACAACGACCCCGCCAACCTCTCCGACCCCACCGGCAACTGCCCCATGTGCATCGGGGCGGGCATCGGAGGCGTCCTCGGCGGCGGCATCTACGCCCTTACCCACCGCGACGACTTCGACTGGGGCGACTTCGCGGGCGCCACCGTCAAGGGCGCCGCCATCGGCGCCGGCGCCGGCTACCTCGCCCCCGCAGGCGCAAGCGTCGCCAGCGGCCTCGGCCTCTCCGGCGGGCGCGCCCTGGCCACCGCGGCTGTCACCGACGCTGCGATCGGCATGGGCTACACGTACGCCGTCAACACCGTGCAGTGCCAGCCCACGAGCCCGATGGACCTCCTGCTTGGCGCCGCTGGCGGCGCTGCCGCACCCCTCATCGGCCCGGCCTGGAGCTGGGGGAAGGGAATCTTCGGGCGTGGCGGAGAACAGGCTGCCAAATCTTCCGGACGGATGCCGTGGGAGCAGCCTCGAGTGCGAGGCTCGGGGGGACAGCGGGATGTAGCGCTGGAAAGGTATGCTTCTCAGCCCGGCTGGAGTCATGCAGGCCAGTCGAGCCAGGCGGAATCCATGCTGGAATCCTTCGCCCTGAAGAACTTTTCGAGCAGAACTCGAACCAGGACGTATGTGGGCGGATACAACGTCGAGACCGGGGAAATCGTCATCGCCTCTTCAGGGGGCAAGCGCCCAGGCATGGCCTTCTGCGCGGAAGGCAATGTATGCAACGCCCTCGGGGGCGATCCCAGTAAAGTAAGATTCACCAATGCCGTCACCGTCGAGAAGGTAAACGGAAAATCGGTAGTGGTACCTAAGCCAGTCTGCGCGAAGTGCCAGATCGACTATCCGAGCCCATTCTCGTTCCCATCGAACGTAAAATGGCAGAACGGCGAATGGGACAGGGGGAACTATTAACTCATGGACTGGTCTATGAATGCGGCGCGGATTGAAATTGCACGGCATGACTGGGCCAGCATGAGGTGCGGTTGCATGGAGTCGGCCGCGCACCTTCCGAGAGACTTCCTGCGCTCGCTTGATGGGCAGCCGCTTGCGCCGGCGGGACAGTCGTGGGCGGATGGTCATGCCTATGTCCAGTCGAACCTGATGCAGCCTGCCGTCGCGACTGCATCGATGGTCATGGCCGCCCTGGCGGGCGGGGTGCCTTATGGGCATCGGCGTGAGTTGATGATGGTGCTCGCGTCTTTGACAGCAGGAGAGCAGGACGACATCGCGGACCGCTGTCGCGATGTCGTACGCGGGGGTTCCTGGCTTCTCTACGAAGAGGTCGCCTCCGGTCGCGATATCGATGCGGCAACTCACGCCTTCTGGATGCTGGAGGAAGTCGAGGAGGACACGGAGAGGCTGGAGTTCTTCCGCACCACCGCCCGCGACAACCTCCCACCGGACCTGCGTTAGTAAACGATGCGGGCCGCGAACACCCGAGGGCACGTGCGCGGCGTCGACGTATGAGCGTGTGGCCTCACGGCTCGGCTCGGGCGGGTTGGGTACCGAGCTGCTCGCGTGCCCGCAGGCGGCGCAAGTCGGAGTGGCCGGCGAGGCGGTCCCACATGGCGCCCTGCACTGGCGCACCTTGAGCCGTGCTGCACGCTCGGCCTCGGGAGGAACGACAACCTTGCGCCGCTCGCCCTCCGATCAGCCGCATTCATGCGGCACGATCTCGCCCCACGGCTCTACCAGACCGATCGTGAGGGCTCGTTTGAAAGCTCAAGCCACACATGGTCACGCGCAGCCGGACAAGCTTCGTCAGCCTGCGCCACCAACCCACTGCCCTATGGAACGAGCGTGGGACGGTGGACTCCGCAATGCACGCGGCACTTCTCCCGTGCCCGATCACCCAACCGCGGCTGGGATCCACGACAAGCATGCTGGATTCATTGAGAAGGGACAGGCCCCTTGGAAACGATCATCTAGGGCGCGGTCTGTGCATCCAGGTGTTCTCGGGCGGCCGGGTGTCCGGCCTGGGCAGCATGGGTGATGAGTTGCTGCGCCTCACGCATCCGGTGTTGCATGCCAAGGGTCAGCCCCAACCAGTAGGAGGCGTCGATGCTTCCTGCATTGGCCGCCTTGCGCAGCCAGGGCTCTCCGGCCGCGTAGTCGTTGTGGATCAGGGAGAGTACGAATCCGTATCTCAACGTTGCTGCGGGGTGACCAGCGTGTGCGGCGCAGCGCCACCAGATCTCGGCTTCTGCCACCTCGTCCAGTGACCTAAGCAGCTCCCCCAGGGCGAACGCCGCGTCGCTGTTGCCGAGTTCGGCCTCCTGTCTCAGTTCTTCGACGGCCTGGGTGGTCTCACGGAGCCGGATTACTGCGTCGAGGAGTTCGTCCGATTCCTCAACGTTTTCGAGGGTCGCCTCTCGCAGCCAGCGTTCGGCTTCCCGATACTGCTTCCTTCTGGCGAGCAACTTGCCCAGGGTGTAAAGGGCCTCGCCACAGCCGTTGTCAGCAGCTGAGCGGAGCCACATCTCCGCCTCTGCTGCCCTTCCCTGGTCGTGCAGGAGGGAGCTAAGGCTGTAGGCGGCCTCGGCGTTTCCGTCGTAGGCGGCGCGCTGCCATTGGAGCTTGCACTCTGACACGCGACCTTGATCGCGTAGTAGCAACCCGAGTGCGTAGGGGGCATCCTCGTGCGCGAGATCGGCGGCTTGCAGCAGCAGGGTCTCGCACTCTGCAGCTCTCCCCTGCCGTGACCGCAGAATGGCCAGGCGGAAGCACGCGTCAGAACTTCCCTCATCCAACAGGGCACGCCAGATGTCCTCAGCGACGCCTTCTTCGTCGCACGCGGCGGCCAGCATTCCAACGATATGGAGATGGTGTGCGCCGTGCACGTGCCTACGGACCACGGCCCAGGTAGCCCGGTGGATTGGCAGGTCGCCATCGCCCCGGGAGAAGTGTTCGACCAGGTAGTCGAAGGGTTTCCAGGCCACTGAGTCGATACCGACGGGGTTGAGCATCCCGGTCGCCCCATAGTGGACACGGGTTGCCCAGGTGAAGGCCTCCCCGGCTGACTCCGGCCGCATACCTGCCGTGTTCTCCAGGTACCGGGTATGCAGTTCTTCGATAGCCGTGAGGGGAATCTCGAACAGTCCCGCCCTGGACAGGTCGATCGCGGCCCTGACGAAGGCGTGACCGCGAGGGTTTCCACCCGCGCGGCACGCCCGACTCATTTCATCCAACAGAGCCGGTCCTGCCGCGAGGTACTCGGATATCCCGTAGACACCGTGGTGCGTGGCGGCTTCCGCCAGGCCAGCGTCATCTGTCTTTCGCGTGCGGCGAAGTTCATCGTGGCTCCACAGGCGGGCGAGCGGTACCTGCTCTGCCATGTTCAGTACGCGCGCCGCCAGGTGCGCCGCAATGGGGTGGGGCTGATCCAGCGTGCCGATGCTCGCCTTGCGACGCTGATACCGGTCGACGTACTCGTCCCTCAAGGTGGCCAGTACGACCATTCGCCGGCCCACGAGGTCGGATACCAGGGCGGGCTCCAGCCCGGTCTCCCGGATGTAGTCCTCAAGGTCATCGAGCCACAGGACCCACCCCTCCGCCGGCACCACCGCATTGGCCAGGCCCCGCAGGTCAGCGTTGCGCGGCGGCGCCCACACCCGACACCCGGTCAGCTCCTGCCGCATGGCCTCGAAGAGGCAGCGCGTCTTACCCGCTGTCGAATCTCCGGTGACCACGAGGAGACCGCCCGTCCGCCGCAGCCGGGCAACCAGCGGGCGCAGCTGCGCGTCCGCGTCCCGGCGCACATAGGGCTGCATGGTGGCCTGTCCATCGCGCTGTCGGGGCCGGTGAACGCCGAAGTCCAGCGGAGCCGCCTGCCCGGTCATGATCCAGTCGGTGGGCGGCAGAGGCGCAGGAGGGCTGGCGGCAAAGTAGTTGTGCTGTGTCCCCGAGACCTGAGCGGGTCCGCCGATGAAGTTGCCTTGCACATCGATGCTGTCGCCTTCGCTGGCCATTCGGGTCCCTCAGCCGCGGCTGTTCTGGACACCCTTCACCTGAACCGGCCCGTGGAAGGTGTTTCCGTGGACTTCAATATGGTCGCCGCCGTAGTGGGCACCGTTGGTGCCGCTCTGCTGTAGTTCATCGACAATGTGCAGCAGTTCGGCCGCAGCAGTGGGCTCTTCGGACAGCAAGAGCCGGAGCCGCTCCCTCCAGGCGCACTCGATCTCGGCACGGCGTACGACATCTCCCGTCGCTTCGGCGACCGCCACATCGGCCCGACCGGCGTCGAGTTCCGCTGCAGCCGCCGTGGTCTGCTCCGCACTACGCCGACCGAACAGGCGCGCGAGCCTGTGTTTCACACCAGTCCACGTGTCCGTGGTCCAGGCCGCCACCAGTGCGGTTGCTGCTGAACCTGCCAAAGCCGTCAGCTCAGGATCCACCCAGCCCTCCAAAGGAGACGCCCCGCCGGACCATCCACGATAGGGCGTCACAGCACAGCGGTGTGAGGAATCGGCAGGGAGCCATGAGCACGTGGAGAAGACGGCGAGCGCGCGCCGTGCAGCTCACTTCAGACCGCGTGGCGGCGCAGCATGGACATCGAGGCGGCGGGCCACGCCCTACGAGTCAAAGGACAGGAACTCGACGACTATGTCCCACCCTTGGCGCCTCTCACACGGCAATCGGCCTACGCATCACATCGCCCCCTGGTAATCTGACTAGGGCCTTCAGGGGGCCTGTCCTGACGCTGAGCTGCCCCAGTGCAGCGTCACCCAAAGGACGAAGAAGCCTTAGCTTCACCAGGGTTCGATGTGTGTGTCCGATGGCACCCACGCAGGGTGCGCCGATCAGTTGTCGGGCGTTTCGGGGCAGCAGCGTTCGAGGATGGATCGTGCAATGTCTGCTGGCGGACGCCTCTCCAACCTGGTCCGGACCCGGATCACCTACACCGGTGAGCCGTATCAATTCGCCCTGGACGCCCTTAAGAACGCGAGCAGTCGGACGCCGTTGCCGGACTCCTCAGGCGATCAGGCGCTGCTCGAGTCGCAGGTCTTGTCGAAACTCGGCGACGGCGGCTCATGGTCGGCGCACCCGGTGGGAGTCGCCAACGTACGTCTGAGCCCAGGCAAGCCCATCGTGGTCCATCTCGACCCTCACGTTGAGCTTTCCGACGGCGAGGACTATCCCGTGGCCTGGCACGCCATGGATCGCCTCTTGCCGTACTCCGAACCTGGCGTCCAGGTGAACGGCGTCCTTGGACTGCGGATCGCCGCGATCCGCGGTAGCGACCTCCATCTCACTCTGGCCGAGACCGGTAGCCGACTCATCATCCGCGGCGTCCCCGGCACCACGTGGAAGGACTACCTCGACGAACGCTGGGAGTCCCTGGGCAGGGCCCACGCCCCGGCCCTGTGGCGATCCCGCTTCTTCAGCGACGAAGAACGGCAGGATGAGCAGCGGCACCCACTAGTCCGGGGGACGGAACGGGACATCGCCTGGATCGGTGCTGGCCTGCTGCGAAGGATCGCTCTGTTCCATACCGCCAGCACGGCTTACTCCACACGGTCATGGATCACCGGCGAAGATTGGATCTTCGAACTCGACACGCGCCGTGACGTGCGTCTCGACCATGACACCCTGCTCGCTAGGATTACTGATCCTTTCTGGGGGCTGCCACTCAAGGTCGTCGAGCATCACTGCACCTGTAACGACCCGCCGCTGACGAGTGACCGGTATATGCGACAGTGCACATACGAACTGGCGCACCGTGAAGGCTCGCGATGCGGTATCCAGCTCCGCTTCCGATGGGGCCACGCCGTTTACGGAAAGAACGCCAGGCGGCAGCTCGAACGGCTCGGCTCCGCCCCTGATTGGCTCGACCGTGTCCTTCCGCAAGCCATCCAAGAAGCGCATGACGAGGACGCCTCGTGAACTGGGACAGCGTCACCCTGTACGTCTTGGCCGGCTTCGGCGTGGTCCTTCTCATCCTGGGACAATTACGCGAACTGCTAGGCAAGGTCGCCGAGGTCGTCAGCGCCTGGCACGAACTTCGAAGCAGCATTCGCCGCAACTCCGGCCCCCAGCGAGCTCCATCTTCTTCCCACCAGAGCCGCGATAACCAGTGACCCAATACGGCCAGGCCCGGCCACCCATCGCGCCTGACGGAGCCGCCCCCTGAGCTTGTTCTTAGTCTTCCGGCCTCGCAGCAATGCGGCCCGCTAAGCCCAGGCCCACCGTCACGAAGGTTTGGCGTATTTCGAGGGGTTCGCCCTCACCCATGCCGGGCTCGAGTTCTACCTTCCTCGCGCCTGGGTCGTGCGTCCTGACGGCACCGTGCTGGACCCGATCTGAGATGACGCGCCAGGCCAGGCCTAGGGCAGCATTCCGGTCGCCGACTCGCGGCTGTGGCTCGTCGAGAGTGGAGGGCAGCTCCAGGACTTCGACCGAGCCGTGGCCTTGCTGCGTGACGGCTTCCCGCGGAAGGCGCTTGCTGACCTTGGTCGCCTGCTGGGCGCGGAAGGGCTCTCGTAGGTGGCCACGGCGACGTCATTTGGTACCACCGAGGCGTCTCGAAGCGGCCCCAATCTGTGAAGATCGCCGCGCATGAAGTCGGCCTGGAGTAGCTCCACTTGGCCCCTATGGCATGTCGCTCGTGGCGCCGGTTCAGGTCGTCGCGGTACGGCTTCACAAATTCGGGCCCGTCGGAGGCGCCTCGGTGGATCCGAAAGAGCACGCCGCAGCCACACCGCGAGTTGCACCATGCCGACGACTCACGCGGAGACCGGGATGCCTTGGGCTTTCTGGAGCCCGTGGTCGCAGGTTACTGACGTACAGCCCTGAGTAGGGCGGGTGCGGCTGACACGGGTCGTAGGCACGGGCCATTCACGGTGGCGATCCATGCGATGGCGGAGCCCAGACCCATGCCGTCAGGGAACCCGTCCGCATGAGTCGGGGTCAGACTTCTTGACGAGGTGAGCGTCGGGCGCCCCATTCCATGTCGGCACGAGGTCGTGAACGATTTTCACTTTCGTCTCCTTTTCCGCAGCCTTGCGTTCAGCGTCTTTGTCCGACACGAGTGCGAGCGTGTCGCCCTGCGTGAGCGTCCAGCGCTGCGCTCTGGAGTCGTTGAACGACAGCACGGCCATGACGGTGGTGAAGCCGTCCGCGGGATCGTCTGACATTTTCATTCGCTTAGCCAAGGCGGCGCGGTCCGCAGTGAAGTGTGTACACGGCGGCAAGTTCGGAAGCATGACGGCCTTCACCTCATCGGTACCGCCCGTGTGCAAGTAGGCCGTGAGGTGTTTGACAGGGCGGGATGAGGTATTGGCAATGGTCGTGGAGTACCCGTCGATGTTTTGCTCCCACCAAACAAGCATCTCCGCCTGAGTGCGGGCTTCTTGTTTCCTGGCGTCTTCGGCTTGCTCCAGCGTGACCTTCGTTGCCTGGTATCCGGCCCATGTAGCGACCGCAGTGAACAGGAGACCTGCACCGGCAGTGAATGCTCCTACGGCTGCTGCGACTTGAGTCCAATCACGCGGCTGTCTGCCGGCCCGCCGATGCCGGCGCTGGCGTATGGATTGGAGCCGCGCACGGCTGCTGCCACGCAGCCTGCCAGTACGCCGAAGCCGCGGTACGGCCATACCCGTCCCTCCCCAGGTGCTTTCCAGGAGCAACGAGCAATCCCTCCACTTGATGCGCTGGCTCAGCAGACTCTGATGCCGGAACCACAAGAACCGTGCTCTCACCCGCGATCTGCTGCGAGAACACGTCTTCGCGCTTCACCGCCGCGGCAGCCTGTTCGACGTCCAGCCAGGGAGTTTCACCGGCGTACTCCGACTCCTCATGGCTGCGGCGTGCTCTTTCGGATCCACCGAGGCGCCTCCGACGGGCCCGAATTTGTGAAGCCGTACCGCGACGACCTGAACCGGCGCCACGAGCGACATGCCATAGGGGCCAAGTGGAGCTACTCCAGGCCGACTTCATGCGCGGCGATCTTCACAGATTGGGGCCGCTTCGAGACGCCTCGGTGGTACCAAATGACGTCGCCGTGGCCACTCGTAGGCAACATGGACACCGCAGCGCGGCGGGCCCGGTGTCGCCTCCTCCGAAACAGGTGGTGCGTCACGCTGAAGCCAGGGGCGCGCGGGCGAGGCCGGCCCGTGTGCGGCGGAGCAGCTCCAAGGCCAGCGCCTCACCCGGCGCATCCGTTCCGAGAAGGCGGTTCGCGTGGAGGTGCACGTAGCTGTGGCACAGTTCCTCGCCGGACCTGCACAGCCCCCCGTTACCTTTTTCGTGGCTCCGCAATGGGGCCTCCGGCCTTCGGGTCCGGCATGACTTCCCCCTCCTGTTGTTGATGATCTGGGGGGTGGTGTCACCGGGTCCGGAGGCATCGACGGACCGCTGATGAGGGGTTGAGCACCGGCTTCATCCGAGCCGGAAGAGCTCTCCGCAACGTGGATATGGCAGCTCGGTGCCCGGGCAGGCCGGACGAAAGCGTGATGGAGGGGCCTGCACGTGATCGACACCGGCGACATCGACGTCTTCCTCGGCCTGGATGTCGGCAAGGGCGAACACCACGCCACCACCGTCACCCCGGCCGGCAAGAAGGCGTTCGACTAGCGCCCTGCCCAACACCGAGCCCAAGCTCCGCGAGCTCTTCGCAAAACTCCAGGCCAAGCACGCAACAGTGCTGGTCGTGGTCGACCAGCCGGCCTCAATCGGGGCCCTGCCACTGGCCGGTCGCGAGGGACATGGGCTGCCCGGTCGCCTACCTTCCGGGGCTGACGATGCGGCGGATCGCCGACCTCTATCCGGGCGAGGCGAAGACGGACGCGAGGGACGCGTTCATCATCGCGGACGCTGCCCGGGCGATGCCCCACACGCTGCGGGCGGACGACGGCGAGGACGAGACGATCGCCAAGCTGGAGATGATCGTCGGCTTCGACGACGACCCCGCAGGGGAAGCGACCAGGGTCGCGAACCGGCTCCATGGCCTGCTGACCCAGATCCACCCGTCGCTGGAACAGGTACTGGGGCCGCGGTTGCAGCACCCGGCCGCCCTCACCCTGCTGGAACGGTTCGGCTCCCCGGCCCAGATCCGCAAGGCCGGCCGTCGGCGGCTGGTCACCCTGCTGCGGCCGACGGCGCCGAGGATGGCCGAGCGGCTGGTCGAGGAGATCTTCGACGCGTTGGACGAACAGACCGTGACGGTTCCGGGGACCGAGGCGGCCGCGTTGATCGTGCCGAGCCTGGCCGGCTCACTGAGCGTTTTCAGCGTTGCCTCTCCTGGGTGAGGACAGCTTTGGTGATGACGGTCATGCGGTTGGGTCTGATGCGGGATCTGCGGAAAATCTGCCATGACTTCAGTCGTGCCATGCCGCGTTCGACCGGTGCCCTCGCCGCGGCGAGGGCTCGGTTGACGGTGCGCTGGGTGAGGGTGAGTTCACCGCCCGGTGGGCGTTTGAGCCTGGTGGTGACCCAGGGGCCGGCGCCCTGGTAGGCGCGGTCGGCGAGGATGGGGACGCCCTGGCGTTCGCAGATCCGGGTGTTCCCGGAAAGTTCCCGGAGGAATTTCTCCTCACCCCGTGCCGAGGGTGACCGGTCCCCGGAGCACCTTCAGGAAGGTGCTGAAGGTCGAAGGCGTCTGCCGCGGCGGCTCGTCCAGCCGTGCCGGTTCCCGGCACTGGTCGGGTGCCCGGACGAGTTCCCTCAGCTGCACCCTCAGGTCCCGCTTGCTCATGTCGGAGAGGACCCACCCCAGGGGCGCGGCGATGCCGGGGCGGGCGGACGGGGCCGCGAAGAAGCTGCGCACCTGCGGGCACGCGACGCCGTCGACCCGGATCGCCGACGCGGCGGCGGCGATGCCCGGCAGCGCGCCGGTGAACCGGTACAGCCCCAACTGCCCCAGCGTGGACACGCTCAGCGCGGCCTTGGGGGACCTGCTGGCGATCAGCGGGGCGACGGCCTCCTGCTGACGTTCGGCGTCGGGCGCCGCGGCCTTGGACTGGTAGTGGTTGTCGAGGACGACGAGGAGCGGGAGGACGTAGCGGCCGTCGGCTCCTGCGCCCGCCTCGTACCCGGCGGCGACGGCCCGGTTGTGGGCGGCAACGTGTGGTTCGACCGCCTCCCACAGCTCGAGCAGGAGGGCCAGGCCGCTCGACTCGAGGGTACCGCCGTCGAGATCGGCCAGCTTCTGCGGATTACCGTCCGTGACGCAGCGGTGCATGCGTCCGGACGGCGAGATGTAGGGGAAGCGGGCCGACAGGTGCACCGCCGTGGACAGGCGGAGCCCCTGGTCGAGCCCGTCCTTCCGGCAGGCGCGGTGGTCGGTGTAGGCGGCCGCGTCGATGGCGCCGGCCGCGAACCCGGCCGTGGCTGACTCGCCGCCAGTGCTCACTGGTGGCGTCGTCACTTCCATGCGCCGACAGTTCAGCGTCGGCAGGGCCGCTCCGCCAGGACCGCCCGTCGACCAGACGGACGACACGACGACTCGGCAGCCGGAGTTCACATCGGTGCCGTTCAGCAGCAGCACCGGGCGCGGGCTGGCATCGGGGCGGGGCTGGAGGGAACTCGTGAAGAAGTCGTCCTGGAGGCGCTCGTCCAGGTTCTCCCACGAGCGTTCGAACACGGTGGCGCGGTCGCCCGGCCGCAGGTTTCCCATGCTGTTGATCCCGTGCAGGGCGCGCGGCAGGTCGCGGTAGAACATGGCGGCCAGGTCGGAGGCGAGCGTGTCCTCTCCGGAGAGGCGGGCGGCAAAGTCCCGGCCGGCGCTCGCAGCGGGCTTGCCTTCCCGCGGTCCCAGCCCGTGGCCGACCAGGCCCAGAGAGCCGCCGGACACACCGCTGGCGCCGAAGAGCATCTCCCGGGCGCACGGACGCCTGGTCATCTCGTCCATTGCGGACCCGGTCCAGTACGCAGCGCGGATTCCGCCGCCCGGCGCGGCGACGAAGACCATCGGCACGGCCGTTGCGGGCTTGAGCGTCTTGTCGGCATCCATGCAGGCCTGCACCGCCGCCCGCCAGGCGCCGAAGGAAGCCTTCGCGTCGAAGGGTTGGGCCGGCGCGGCCGGGGCGGCGCCCGATGCCGACCGCGGCTTGAGCCGCACCTCGTGGTAGCCGCCGGCGGTGTCCAGCTGGGCCTCCAGCACCAGCGCAGCGATGACCAGCAGCCAGACCGGAGTGAGCCGGAAGCGCAGGTAGCGCAGTGCCGGCAGCGGCAGGTGGAACTCGGAGCGCCGTGCCAGCCAGCCCGCGACGAGCGTCACGGTCGTCAGCAGGACGACGAGGACACCGAGGCTGCGCAGTCGAGGCCCCCACACGCCCGGCCAGACGGTCAGGAGGACTCCCAAGACGATCGCCGCGGCCAACAGCACGGCGCCGAGGATCGCCGGCAGCCGTGTTGCCGCCGCCTTCGGAACCGCCCCTGGAAGGGCCTCCGCCTCCGGAACCGTCGCAGAACCCGCCTCTGGACCCGTCTCCGCCGCCGGGCTCAGAGCGGCGGGCTCGAGCCACCGGTCCTCGCCCATCCGGACCAGTTCGTTGACCACCGGACCGGTCAATGCCGCACTGCCCACTCCGATCCAGAACAAGAGCTGTACGTACCCGTAGACCCCGATCTGGTGCACCTCACCTGCGCGCTCCGCGATCTCGGGACCGAGCAGGTACGGCCGGGCAAAGGCATGCACGAGCGCCAGGCCAGCGATGACGAGCGGGAGTACGGCCAGCACGCGGCCCATGCTGCGCACCCTTGGCCGGGTTTCGGAGTCCGGAATCCCGGTGGGCTCGCGCGCTGTCCCCGCTCCTCCCTCCGGAAGCGGGAGACTCCAGAAAGCGAGCACCAGCATGAGCGCCGGAATCGCGTACACCCCGGGCGTGGCGTGGTCGGTCAGGTGGAGGACGAGGGCCCCCACGAGCAGGGCCACTCCGACCCCGCACAGTGTCCATGTCAGCCACGGCCTGCTGTCCCGGTTCGTCGGCGCACCGTCGAGCAGACCCCAGCGCCCCACGACCCACAGCGCGAGGCAGAATCCGATCAGCGTGACGAAGGGTGGCACCAGGTCGCCGACCAGCTGCCCCCTCGTGTGCCCTGCCCAGGCCCTTTCGATGTCGGGCAGCTGCTCCAGCGGGCCGTCGCCCGGGACGACGACGAGCAGGGCCAGGATGAGGAGGACTCCCAGTTGGTTGCGGTGGCGCGTCCAGACGCGGCCCGCTGACAGCGTCCCCTGCGTCCACCTGTCCAGCCAGTCGATCAGGGGGCCGACGAGCATCCGGGCAAGACCCAGGACCCCGAACAGCGCGGTGAGTGCGAGTGCACCCCACTTGAGCGCCGACAGGCACGCCACCCCATGGGCCAGGGCTGGCGACGGGTCCCCGGAGAGATCGCCCACCAGGAAGAACGTGAGGCCCGTCTCCGCCCAGTCGAACACCAGGGCGGCGATCACGAACCCGTCGAGAAATGCCCGGGGAATTGGCCGGTCGGCCCCGAGGCTCTGCCAGATCTTGCGGATCACCAGGTGGATGAGGAGCAGGTACGCGGGGGTGAAGACGGCGAGGTCCAGCGCGAGATACGTTCTGAGCCAGGACAGGTACAGCTCTCGCCGGCCGTCCCCTGCGGGCATCGGTGCGCCGGCTTGCGTCCACACGGTGACTGCGTCGAGGCGCTTTTCGTCCGACCAGGGCGTGAAGCCGGGCCACCCGGAGAGCGCGCCGGCCGGGTACGAGGGCTTGTCGGCCACGGTCAGTTCGGCCAGCAGCTGGGAGATCTCGGTCATCACCAGGAATCCCGCGACCGCCAGCGCCCAGAGCCCCATGCTGCACCGGCGGCCCGTCGTAACCAGCTTGTCCCGAAATTCCTCGGTGATGAGCGGCATGACGCCATTATCGGCAGTGGCGTGTTCGTCACGTTGAGTGACGCGCCGATCGGTCCGGGTGGTGGAGCCCGCCCGGCGGCCTCACTTGATGTCGTGGTCGGAGTGGGCCCGGTCGTACTGCTCGGCACGGACCATCTGCTGCTGAACCGCGCCTACCTTGGACAACGGGAAGCGGATGGGCACGGACGAGCACCGCCGGAGGGTCGCCGCGCACCAACTGGGCCACGTCCTGGGGTTCTCCCACAAGTACTACGGCACCGGATGTACCCCTCGCTGCTGCGGGCGGACTACGGCCACATCTCAGGGAAGAAGATCAACGGTCCGACCGAGACCGACGTCAAGGCGTATCACGCACTGTGGGGATGATCACGACCAAGAGGACGATGGCCCTGGCGGCGGGCGCGGTGGGCGCCGGAGCGTTGGCGCTGGGCGGTGGTTCGGCTACCAACAGTGAGCGTTTTCAACGTGGCCACTGATCGGGTGACGTCGGACAGGTCGAGGTGAGGACCGCAACGCACAAGGCCCCCGGGCCGTTGGTTGAGGTGTTCGAAGTCTCAACCCACCGGCACAGGAGCCCTGTTGGTTCCCTATCCTGCCGCACTCGACCTCCCTCACGCCCTGGTCGAGTGGGTCACCATGCTCATCGTCACCCGCGAGGATGACCGCAGGTGCAAACTCCCGCCGCACCAGCGTGCCCTCGTCGCTCTGGTGTACCTGCGCCGCCACGACACCCTCGCCCGGATCGCGTCCGGCTTCGGGATATCCGTCGGCACTGTCCACGCGTATGTCACCGCCGTCACCGGTCTGCTCGCCGACCGCGCGCCGGGCCTGCTCAAGACTCTGCGTGAGCGTGATCCGGACTTCGTCCTCCTGGACGGAACCCTCGCCGAATGCGATCGCGTCGGTGACAGCCGGGCCGACTACTCGGCCAAGCACCGCCGGCACGGAGTGAATGTCCAGGTCGTCACCGACCCCGCCGGCGAGGTGCTGTGGATCTCTCCCGCACTGCCGGGCCGCACCCACGACCTGACCGCGGCCCGCGCCCACCGCATCATCCAGATCTGCGAGCGTCAGGGCGTCCCGATCCTCGCCGACCGCGCCTACCAGGGCGCCGACCCCTGGGTCACCACCGGACTCAAACGCCCACCGCACGGTGAACTCACCCTCACCCAGCGCACCGTCAACCGGGCCCTGGCAGCAAGCAGGGCACCGGTCGAACGCGGCATGGCACGGCTGAAGTCCTGGCAGATCTTCCGAAGATCGCGCATCAGCCCGAGCCGCATGACCGTCATCGCCAAAGCTGTCCTCACAAGCTGCTGGCCGCGCGGATCGAGGAACTGCTGGAGGCCCACCCTCTTTCGAAGGTCCTGACGTGATGCCGGGAGTCGGCGTCAGGACCGGAGCCCGCATTCTGATCGAGGTCGGTGACGGCAGCACCTTCCCGACCGCCGGCCACCTCGCCGCCTACGCCAGACTCGCCCCGGCAACCCGAAGCTCAGGCTCCTCGATCCGCGGTGAACAGCCCTCCAGGAGAGGAAACAAGCAGCTCAAACGGGCTTTCTTCCTCTCCGCGTTCGCCTCCTTGGGCGACCCCCCGTCCCGGGCCTACTACGACAAGAAGATCGCCCAGGGCAAGCACCACACCCAGGCCCTGCTCTGCCTCGCAAGGCGCCGGGCCGACGTCCTCTTTGCGATGCTTCGCGACGGGACCTTCTACGAACCGCAGCCGTCAGCCGCAGTCACCTGAACTGCGGGTCTGCGAGGAGAACGACTCGATCGGCCTGGACATCGAAGCCGATCACCGGATGACCAGGGTCGCCCTCCGGATCCATCAGCACCGGCTTGCCCAGCCGCTGCCCGATCTCCCGGAGGAACCGGCAGAACACGTTCAGCCGCTCTTGGCCCTGCAACTCCCGCAGGTCGACGTCGAAGTCGACTTCATCGGCAGCATGGAAACGGAAGATCGCCAACACATCGGCAGTCGGCCAGACCCGCAGGTCCGGACACTCGACATCTGCCGGACGGGACAGCACAGCCTCCGCCCGGGGCACCGGAAGCACCAACTCTCCTTCGGAGTACTGGCACTTCCATCTCTTCTCCGCGACCAGATCGAGGACCGCCTGCCAGTCCTCCACCGAGGCATCCGGGACACGCACGTCCGGCAGCGACCCCATCGAGTCCGGGTCGAAGAAGCACTTCACGTCATCCCACAGCAGATCAGCCACGCCACCATGCTGCCCCGGCTCACCGACCCATCGCACCCCCGTTTCCCTTGACCAAAGACATAGAGGCACCCCCCCCGAGCTCCCTAGGTGTAGCTGCGTCGATGTAGCACAGATCTTGGGGAACGGTTGTGGATACCCGGTGGCCGTCCCCAGCTCAGAGCAGCAGGCCAAGACTGTCTTTAAGGGACAGCCTCAGGGACGAGCGACATCACCATGGCGTCGTACAGCGGCGAGTCGTCGAACGGCTGCACATCGCCGAACCACTCATAGCCCCATGCCTCGTACAGGCTGCGCACGCCGGGATGGTCGTGTTCAACAAGGAGCGTCACCCGCTGCTCGCGGCGGCCAGCGAGCAGTTCGTCGTGGATCGCCTTCGCCGCACCGGTACCGCGTACCTTGTCGACAACCATCAACTCCGACAGGGCGAAGGTGCGGGTGCCGTCCTCGGCGGTGGCGCCGTCCGGGACCGGAGTGCGTAGTCCGCTCCACCATCGGGTTCCCATCTGCAGGGTGCAGCCGTAGGCGTAGCCGACGGGCCGATCGTCGAGGTAGCCGACGACCGCGGCGAATCCGGGGACTTCGGTGTTCCATCCGAGCCGCTCGTCGAACCGCTCGACACTGTGGAAGTCCCCGGCGAGCCGGTCGGCATAGATTTCCGCGTAGACGTCGAGGAGTTGGGGCCGGATATCGCTGAGCTCTGCCGCCTTGCGTCGTTCCAGTCGCATGCGCTCCATGTTCACGGTCCCGTCCGTCGTGTCTGCTCCAGGAAGTCAGCGGCCGCGGGCACGTGGGGGTGACGGCGCATCTGCTGACGGAGCCCGTCGAGCTTGCCCTGTACCCGCTCGCTCTGCACCCGCTTGCCTATCGCCACCGCGCGCCCGGCCTCGGCTGCAGCCTCCTCAACTTCTCCCCCGTCCAAGAGGGCTTGGGCGCGCTGCACGGTGTAGTAGACCCGGTTGCGCTCGAAGCGCGGCTCGAGCATGCCCAGCGCGGACGTTGTGAGCTGCTGCGCCCGCCCGTACCGGCCCAGCGCCTGATGCGCAGCCCCGGCCAGTCCGGTGAGTTCCGCCGGTGTGAGGAACGACAGCCAGGCAGCGGGCTCGCCGTGCGCGCGATCGTAGGCGCTCTCAGCCCGTGCCAGGGAGCGCTCGGCACGTGTCCGCTCGCCGACCCTGGCGTGGCCAACTGCCTGGCGGCAGTGCAACAACGACATCAACCACGGGTCCTGCTTCGCCTGCCGGGTCTCCACCGCAGCCCTTCCGATCCTCAGTGCCTCCTGGTCCCGATCCATCAGACGCGCCTGCATGGCGAGGTTGGACCAGACGCGGGCCTGCAGCATGCCGTCGCCGGAGAGCATGCCCGCTTGCAGAGCCTCGCTGTACAAACTTGTTGCGTCCTCCTGTAGACCGGCGTCGTACGCGAACCATCCTGCCGACGCGGCGAGGTCTCCAGTCGCCGCGTACAGGGCGCGCTCGACACGCGATCCGTAAGTGCAGTGGTTGAGCGCGTAGTGGACGCTGCGCAGGGCTTGCTCGGCGACCGCGTGCAGTGCGCCTCCGCCGAGCGCGTGATCGTGGTTGTACAGGGCAGGAACGATGCCACGGATCCGCTCGACATCTGCCGTGCCCAGGCGGCCGGCACTGGGAATGGCGTCGAGGCCGAGGGCCGCGGCCAGGCCGACGGCGATGAACTCCCTGCGTCTCACGGGGCGTTCCTCCTTCACGGGCGCCGGACGCCGAGGCGGGGCCGGTACGCGTGAGGACTTGCGCGGGATGAACCCCATGGCCTCCGGGCTGCGGCCGAAGATGTCTTGCAGAGGCAGAAGATAGCGGGACCAGGGCCACTGCACGTCGCCCGCGATCCAGCGCCGCACGTGGCGGTCGGTGCAGTTGCTGGGCTTGCCGACCACGACCTGCGCGGCGTGGTTCACCTCGTCGGCGAGTTGCTGGTGGGTGTAGCCGAACTCCACTAACAGGGCCTCGAGCTTGGTGTTCCTCTGCCTTGCCATGACTGTCCCCCACCGTGCGCCCACGTGTCTCGACGGTAGACCTACCTCCGCCCCCATCCGGGTAAAACTGTCCGGTTGCCTGCGAGTAACTGCCCCAGTTCCGTCCTGATGCCCAACAGGACACTTCCGGTTTCCTCGAGGTCATGACCAGAGGCGCCGGACCTGAGCGGCAGGGCACGGATCAGCGGGCCACTTGGCCTGGATGGCCGGTCGGCTCCATGCCTGAACCGGCGCGCGTGTCGCTGCCGAAAGGCGCGACGTTGTGCTCGCGCTTCACCGCGTGGGGGGGAGATCAGCGAACTCGCCGCGGGCCCAAGCCACCGCGATCGCCTCAATGTTCACCGCCAAGCTGCTTCTACTTCAAGCGCTCAGGAGCTGAGGGCCATGCACGACGCCTCCACCACCACGCCCGCCGAGCCCGGCTGGGAGACCTTCGGCACGGTCTCCCCTCACCCTCACGTGGTGCTCTACAGCAGCAATGTGGACTACCAGATCGCGATCCGGGCGCTGGACGTCCTCCATCACTTCGCCGTCGCAGCGCCCCACTGCTGGACGGTCGTACACGAGCTCTACGACCTCGCTCCGCCCGACGCGCCGCGCAGCCTCCGCACCGGCTGGCTGACGGCTGAGCGCGCCCTGTCCCGTGGCGAAGCCAACGGGCTCATCGCTCCCGCCGAGCAAGAGGTTGCCTGGCATCCCGGTGACCGCGCCGCGCTGCGGGCGTGGCTGCTGGAGGTATCCGTGTTCGCCATGTATCCCCAGGCCGGACGGTACGAACGTGCCGTGCCGGGCTCTGCGGGGGCGACGGCATGAGCCCCCAGGCATCCACTCCGAGAAGCCGCGCGGCTGCTGAGCCACCTACTGCCCGGTCAGTCCCCGTACCGCGATGCGGTAGTGGTGCCCGCCAAGGCGGCCACAATGAGCCCTCCGAACGCTCGACGGAACTCCGCTTGTCGGGGCACTCCGAGCGCACACCGGGCAAGGCCCGCTCGTTCGTCGGTGACACGCTCGCGGACTGGGGTGTCGCCGAGGCCGTACGCGCGGACATGCGGCTGATCGTGAGCGAGCTCGCCACCAACGCGGTGACGTACACGCGCAGTCCGGAAATCACTCTCGGGGTCAGGCTCACCGACGACGAAGCCGTCGTGAGCGTGGGCGACCGCGGCCCTCACCGCCAGCTCCGCCCGCAAGATGTCGCCGCTAATGCCGAGCACGGCCGGGGCCTACGGATCGTCGCTGCCCTGGCAAGCCGCTGGCATCAGCGCGAGACCGACGGCGGCGGCACCACGGTGGAAGCGGCCATCGATCTCCCAAGCCACCAGATAACGGCCCTTCCCGTCCTGAACTCCGAGGCAGCCCTTGATGCTCCCCGACATGACCCCGACCTCCCTGCCCGTCCGACGCTAACCCCAGCCCGCACACCGGAGCAGAGATGAGCCAGAGCCACAAAGACGACCGAGAGCGGATGCGCGAACGCCTGGAAGACCCCGGCCTCCTCGACAGGGCGGTCATCGTGTCGACCGGAGCCGCTAGCAACGGAGAGCACCGGAGCACGCGACTCGCCGTGCCGGTCGGCGGCAGCCGAAGGGCCGGCGAACTCACCCTCGCCAACTGGGAGGAGGCACTGACGGCGCTGATCAGACTCGACGAACGCCCCGGCTTTCCCAACCTGCGCAAGGCACACCCCCTCGGCCCTCCTGACCACTCGCAGACCGTGCGCTGGGGCAGCCCAGGGCCCGAGCGTGATCCTTTCGAGCGAGGGCGCAGCTTCGGCTACACCGAGGCGGGCGCAGCCGCCTACGCCGAGGAATGCCTGACGGCCTCGTGAAGCGGCGCACGGAGGTGATCCTCCAGATCCTGCTGCTCGGAGTCGCGGTGCTGTCCATCTCGATCGGCGTGTGGGTCCACACCGGTACGTGAGGCAGTCCGCCGACATCAGACCCGTCCGCCTCGTTAGAAAGGGTCCGAGCGCAGGCGCCTCGCCCGTCGCGCCGATCCCACGAGTGGAGACGAACTCTTGAATACGACCCTGACCACAGACCACCCCGCATGGATGACCGACGCCAAAGGGCTGCCTACGCGAGTCCTCCGGCACGACGGCGTCACCTGGTTCGCACACTGGGACGGCATCACGCTCGCCCTTCGCCCCGTGGGCGCTGACGCCGAGGCACCGCCTGAGCTGTCTCACACGCCTACCGCACAACTCCCCCACGGCAACGCCCCCGAACCGCTCCTGCGTCCTCTCGTGGCACTCGGCACGACCGCCCGCCTCAGCAACCCCTCACTCTGGGACGCCATCACCACGGCGATCCTGCGCCAGGTCGTCCGCGCTGCCCAGGCGCGCAAGGTCTACCGGCGATGGTGCGCAGAGCACGGCCAGACCTTCGACACCCCGGCCGGTCCGATGGCTATTGCCCCCGACCCCGAGGCGGTGTTGCGTCTATCGGACGAGGCATTCGCGGAGGCTGGCGCGAAGTTCCACCGGACCGCACTGCAAGCCGCCGCGGCCGCCTACCAGGACAACCACGAGCGGTGGGCCGCCATGAGCCCCGACGAACTCGTCAAGGCCCTCGACGAGGTACCGCGCATCGGCCCGTGGACGGCGTCGGCCGCCGCCGCCGACTACACCGGCGACTTCTCGGTCTACCCGCACGGAGACCTCGCGGTCCGCACCTGGGCGCGCGCCGCGACCTCCACCGTGCCCCTGCCTCTGCCCGAAGCCGAACGCGACTTCGAAGCCCAGTGGCGCCGATGGGCGCCCAACCGCCCGCAACTGCACGCACTGACCCTGTTCACTCTCACTTGGGGGAGCCATGCCCGCACAGAGCACGACGGAGGCGCAGCCCGGCACGACCGCTGAACTCATCCATGGAGCGGACCACTCCCGCGCACTGGACGCCCTATTCGTCAACGCACCACTGCGCGACTATGACCAGCGGCCCCGCGTCAACGACTACACACTGCCCGTCCTCGGCATGGCGTACATCGCCACCTACGCCGCACAGCAAGGGTTCAACGTCGGCGTCCTCGACGCCGAAGCACACGGCCTAGGCCTCGCACAGACCGTCACCGCCATCAACAGCGCCCGCCCTCGGTGGGTGGGCATGAACCTCCTCGCCCCCACCTACGAGTTATCCGCGTGCATCGCGGCCGAACTCGACGAGGACATCCGCCTCATGGTCGGCGGCCACCACGCCAAGGCCATGCCCGCTACCGTGCTCGCCGACCCCCGCATGACGCGGCTGCACGCCCTGGTCTTGGGTGAGGGCGAGACCCGCGTCGCCGCCCTCCTCGACGACGAACAGCGCCGCACCGAGCTTCCCGACGTAATGTGGCGGGACCGGCTCCTTGGCACGAACGCGATGGGCCTGGCACGCGGCGGAGACCGCCTGCGGTGGACCGCTCCCGACATCAACGCCTTGCCGCTGGTCGACCGTGCGTTCCTGCCCCAGGATCCCTACCGCGCCGACGACGGCCGCACCGAAGCCAACATCGTCGGATCACGCGGCTGCCCGTACGACTGTGGTTTCTGCGGCGCCGCGGTGTCCGCCAACCCGGACATCAAGATCCGGACCCGCGCACCGGAAGGGATCATCGACGAACTCGAGAACCTTCATGCCGCCTACGGCGCAACGGCGTTCCGGTTCGTGGACGACCTCTTCCTCGGCGCGGACCGCATCATCCGCGACTCGATGACAGCCTTCACCGCCCACAACATCGGCGATCGGTACATGTGGGACGCCACCGGCCGCATCAACGTCCTCCACCGCGCCGAGGACACCCTGCTCAGCATCCTCGCCGTGAACGGACTGCGCGAGGTCGCCTTAGGGATCGAGTCGGGCAGTGACCGTGTGCTCAAGGCGATGGACAAACGGATCACGGCCGAGATGACCTCCTCCGTATCCCGACGGCTCCTGGAACGTGGCATCGACGTGAAGGGGTACTTCATCCTCGGCTACCCCGGCGAGCAGCGCGAAGACCTCGACGCCACCGTCCAGCACATCCACGCTCTTTGGGCGCTGTCCGACCAACTACCCGGCACCTTCCGCGCGTCGGTGTTCGAGTTCCGGCCCTACCCCGGTACGCCGATCTGGTCCCGTCTGGTCGAAGTCGGCCACGGCCCCGCGCAGATGCTCGCGTACGGCGACGTCGACCTGACCGAGCACGGCGCGGACGAGGCCATGCGCGGCAGGGACGAGTTCAACTTCTCCGTGGACATCCCCTTCGCCCAGACCCCCTTATACGAGATACGCGCCCACCTCGCCGCTCTCTCCCGCGAACAGCACGACCGCAGGACGAAGGGAATCGCGGCATGAATCGGCGCCCCGGCACCTTTGTCACCGTGGACGGTCCAGGCGGTGTCGGCAAGTCCACCCTCGTCACCACCCTCACCGACTACCTATGCGGGCGCGGCCATCGTGTGCACGCCACACGCGAGCCGTCCAACCGCCCCATCGGGGCGTTCACCCGCACCCATGCCGACGAGATCACCGGATACGCCCTAGCCTGCCTCGTCGCCGCAGACCGCTACGACCACCTCGAGAACGAGATACGCCCCCGGCTCGCCGCCGGCGATACCGTCGTATGCGACCGCTACCTCGCCTCGACCCTCGTCGTACAGCGGCTCGACGAGGTACCGGAGCCGTTCCTCCTAGCGCTCAACGACGGCATCACGCTGCCCGACCTGGCGGTCGTCCTCACCGCCGAGCCACCCGTGATCGCCGCTCGGCTCGCAGAACGCGGAGCGCATCACCGCTTCGAGCGCGACCCCGACAGCCCAGCCCGCGAACTCGCTCTGTACGAGAGGGCCACCCAGACGCTGCGCGCCATGAACGTGCCCCTCCTCGCCCTCGACACCGGCAACACCACCCCATCGGAGTCAGCCGCACAGATCGCCGTATCTCTCACCCGCCGCCCCGGTAGCGTCGGTCCCAGTGACCCCGACCCGCTCACGGTGAACAGATGACGAATCGCCCCATCCTCGACACACACGTGATCTTGCGCAGCGGCGACAAGATCCTGATGTCCCAACGCGGCGGCCCTTACGGGAACGGCCGTTGGCACCTGCCGTCCGGGAAGCTCGATTCCGACGAGCCGCTACCGGTCGGGGCCGCCCGCGAACTCCTCGAAGAAACCGGTGTCATCGTGGACCCCGCGCATCTGCGGATGGCTCACGTCGTCCACCACCGCCAGGCGGAAGGCGACCGTGTCGGTTTCTTCTTCCTCGCCACGGAGTGGACCGGTGAGGCCGTCAATCGTGAGCCGGGCAAGTGTCTCGACCTGCGGTGGTTCGACGTGCATGACCTCCCGGACGACATCATCGAATACCCAGCCGCCGGCCTCCACCGCTGCCTGTCAGGCGCCAGCGGACTGACACTGCACGGCTGGTAGCCGCTCGGGGAGGTGAACACCCCTTCCTTTCTCCCTACCATGAGGCCCGCCAACTACCCTGCCTGTTAGAGAGGTAGCCCCAAGGCTGACCAATGGTGCTGCTCGACGGGGTGGAGGCCCTTCTTGCGCGGTTTGCAACTCACTCCCGCGGGAGCGGTATCCGAGTAGGAGGGGTCAGCTGCCAGGGCTTCCTGTTTGTCGCATGTAGGGGCTCTCTGTTCCGAGATATTCCAGACCTCAATTCCCACTCTCCGTTTTGAGTTTGAATCCAATTCCCATTCACCGGGATTGCGAATTACTGAAGCTCGGCAGTTAGGTCAAATTCCACCCCTCCCGCGCCGGGTATTGATTTACCAAATTCGACTGGCGAGATACGGTCAACTCCCTTGCCAAGTTCCGGAATTGCGGGACAATTGAATTGTCGAGGCGCAGCGCAGAGGGCGCGCGTCGCGAGCGATCGGGGCACGATCGTGGGCAATTCGGCATTAGGAGTCACCGCCGATCAGATGGCACAGGTGACTACGGATGACTTTCTCGAAATTCGACGCGTGGCGCGAGCGTACTGTCGTGCGGTAGACGCCACGCGCTCACGGAAGCGGATGGACGGTAGCGCGACCGTTGCCCGCGAGGGCCACGCTCCGCATGGCACGGACGACGTGAGTGACGACGTCACGCAGGACGCAATCCTGTTGTTCGCAAAGCGGCTTGGAGAGATCTCCACCAACTGCGAGCCGGCCGCAGTTTGGGTGTCCTCCCGGGATGTGGCTGCGTGGCAGTACGTCCGTAGGGACGGGGCAACGATCGTCGTCTCTCGCATGAGGATCCAGTACTGGGCAGTGCGGGACGCGGCGGCGAGCAACGGGTACCGACTCGACCTCGGGCCTGACGACGTCGATGCTGCGCCCGGACGTCAAGTGATGCGCGGGATTCAGCACGCGGAAGTGGCACCGATCCTCGCCACTGCGCCCTATCTGGCGACGAACTGTGCGGCCATCTTCCACGTCGCATGGGCGGGTGGGCGCGAGTATCCGACGCTTCGACTGTTTCTCCAGCTGGCGTGCCAAGCAGATGACTTGGGTCGCGCCGGCGTGATCAGCAAGGCGGCTCGAGCCTTGCATGGCGGGCCCCGGCATTCGTCGTCGAAGGTTCAGCGCACCAAGGACGCTGCCCTTAAGGAGTGGCGGGACCTCAAGTGCCAGCTTGACGCGGTGCGCGACGAACTTGTCTACCGCAGTCTGCGGGTGGGGGAAGCCGCATAGCGGAGGCAGTGAAGCAAAGGGCTTTGGAGCTTCGCCGCTCCAGAGCCCTTTCCCTTCGAGGGCTTGCGGCTGACTCGACGCGGAGCGCATAAAGACTTTGAAAAGACCTCCCCTGATCGGTAATTGGGGCAATTGGATCCCCGCATTTAGCTGACAGTGCGGAATTGCCTGGAACTGTAGCCAGGTGCATCACGAAGGGAACGCGCCGATGGATCCCAATGCCGCACTCCAGCGATTGCGACGGGCCGTAGACGGACTGGAGTCCGTATCTGCAGGGCCGGATGAGGACTGGAGTGGAGAGCTGATCGATGTCCTCGAACACTTCGCAGCCCTGGACGAATGGTTGAACCGTGGAGGGTTCCTGCCGGACTCCTGGAGTCGACGAACCGGATCAGCGCGTTGACAGGTGCCCCGCCTTGCCGCATTAGGGCGAGGCGCAAACTCAAGTAGTAAGGGGGCAATACGTCATGTACATACGGGGAGTCCCACTGAACGACTTCCATGAGTTGACCGAAGAGGTGTCTGACTACCTCTACGACGGGAACGTCATCGTGGCGTCCGGTGCGCGTGCTTCGGGTTGCCGGGCCATCGTGGCGCGGCTCCGCGCAGCGAACAGTCACGGCCCCGGAGCACGCACAGCGGCATCGGGTAGGCACGGCCCGTATGCCTGCTGGCATGCGTACAGGGACGTCCTCGGCGAGGTGTTCGGGACCTACCCGAACGCGGCAGTGCGCACCATGCTCGAGACCTACCGGGGGGCCGGAGATTTTGAGGAGCGGTTCCGGGCCACGGGCTACCGGGACGTTGGCTCGCCGACGCGACCAGCTTTCATGATGGATCTGTGCGTCACGCCCGATTGCGGCCAGCCGCGAGGACGCTGGGCATTCCTGCGGTCGATCAAGTCCGATGGCATCACCGCGTCCATGGAGCAGGAGCCAGCAGCCGCGGAGTGGACCGCGTCGGAAGAGGAATTCTGCGGCCCCATCAGCCTGTTGGGGGTCCCTGACCTCGCGTACAGCTCCGGCCGCTGAACAGCTTCGATCGCACTGCGCGGCCAACGGGGACGACCCCAACGCATGCTCCCAGGACACCCTTATGTGCCACGGAGAAGCGCCCTGCCAGGCCGATCACGGCCGCCCGTGCAGCAGTGGGGCAGAACCGTGCGCACACGAGTCTCACGACTGCAACTGCCTGCTGTGTTCTGGCTGAACTAGTCAGGCGGCAGCAGGTGTCCCGCCACTCCAAGCCCACGCACCGAAGGAGGGAATTTCATGTCCAAAGAAACCCTGGATTGGCTCAACGCCAACACGCTGATCGGGTTCACCGAGAAGCGCGGGACGGCCTGGCACTACCGAGCGGATCTGCAGAGTGCCGAGCCCAACCACTACCCGGGCGCAATCCCCGTCGGCGACGTCAAGCGGCGGCTCTTCGGATGGGACGCGATCCCGAGCGCCGTGTACGTGGAGGGTCCCGCTTCTGGCGGGCTGATCTGCGTACCGGACCGGCGGGCGTTCATCCGCAGTGACACCGAGCACGTGATGGGGATCTTCAGCGACGGGTACGAACCGCACCCGTACGAGGAATGGTTGATCGGCACCATCGACCAGCTGCTCGACTCAGAGCTGGCCATCGGCTCGGCCGGGCTGCTCCGGCAGGGAGCCGTTGCCTGGGTCTCGGTCGAAGTGCCGGAGAACGTCACCACACCCGAAGGCGTGGAGTTCCGACCGCACTTGTTCGGAGCGACGAGCTTCGACGGCTCGCTCGCGACCACGTTCAAACGGGCCGTGACGAACGTCGTCTGCGACAACACCATGAGCGCGGGGCTCGCCGAAGCCGGCCAGCAGATCAAGATCCGGCACTCCCGGCACTCCAAGCTGCGGATCGGTGAGGCGCGGGCGGCACTGAACATCGTCTACGAGATCGCGGACGAGTTCGCTGCCGAGGTCAAGCGGCTCTGTGCGACAACGGTGACCGACCGCCAATGGGCCGAATTCCTTGAGGCTCACGCACCGTTGGCGGACGAGCCGGGCCGCTCCCGCACACTCGCCGAGCACAAGCGCGAAGCCCTGGAGAGGCTGTGGCGGACCGATGTGCGGGTCGCACCGTGGCAGCACACTGCCTACGGAGTGCTGCAGGCCGTGAACACGTACGCCCATCACGAGCAGACAGTCCGCGGCGCCGAGCGTGCGGAGCGCAACATGCTCCGAGCCGTCACGGGCGGGATCGACGAACTCGACCTCGACACCCTGGAGACGCTCAATGGTGTCCTGGTGGCGACCGGGAGCTCGTCGTCGGCGTAACTGCGCCTCGCCACACAGGCTCTCTCGGCAGCGCTCATGCGCGAGACTGCCGGAGAGCCTGGAGGTGGTGGCGTGAGGATCGACCTGCACGACGCGGTGGCGACTACGAGAGAACTCCTGGCAGCTCTGGAGAAGTTGAACGAGGCCGAGCCAGATGAGGCACCTACCCGCGCCGCACGCCGGAGGCGAGCCGAGATCACCCGCGAGTTGTTGTACTTGTCCCACCTGGCGAATCGCGCGTCTGTCGAAGTCATGAACGCGTATCACGGCTACAAGCTGCGCGATGATCCTTTTGGAGAGTAACCAGGGGGAGGGCTTAGGGATGGCACGATTTGACCCGTGACTGGCTTGGGCGCAGCTCGTATCGAGTGAGGTCGCCGACCGCGGCGGTCCGCCTTCGCGATGCGTGCGGTCGCCTCAGCGTATTGGCGCGGGCTCCTCATGCGGCCAACCGATTGAGCCGTGATCCCGTCAACCTGCTAACCGCTAGGAAATGTGACGAATTGCTCGGCGCGGCCCTTGCGGCGGATCCCGAGCTCCTCGAAGCGGCGTCGGCCATTGACCATCAATCGCCGGTACTCGTCCTCATCCCCTCTGATCCGCGCCAGAGTCGCCAGAGCGATCTCGCATTCGCCGACAAGGACGGCATGCTTGATCTTCTCACCAAGCTGCAGGCTGCGCTCCACATTCGCGCTGGCCAGATCGCATAGTCGGGTTCGCTCGGCGGTAACGTCAGACCTCAACGCCCGGTTCATGATCGCCAGCGCCGCATCGCCGGAGCGGTTCCCGATACGCTCCTCGTCGCCGCCGCGTTCCTCCTCTTCCAGCAAGGCGGCAAACAGACACTCCGCCTCTTCGAAATTTCCCAGCAGCAGGGCCGCGTACCCGAAATCCAGCTTTGCCCCTCGTATCAGCGACTCGTCCTCACAGCGGCGGCCGTATATCGCTGCCTGCTCAGCCCAATGCTGCGCTTTGGGACCGTCATCGGCGTCCCGGGCGATGCCGGAGAGCGATCGTGAAGCATTGCCAGCCCACCGGGCCGCAACACGTGAATCGCCGCACCGCTGGGCCGCCTTGAGTCCTTCCAGGCAGTAGCGCTCCGCCTCAGGGTAGTCACCAAGCTGGAGCAAGGGCCACGCTATGACTGAGGCGCAAAGTTCGGCGATCGCCGAGTCGTCCTCGATGAGTTCGGCCACCTCTAGTGCAGACTTACCCCAAGCGACGCGCTCGTTCAGCGCATTACGGAAACCCAGGAATCTGGCCAGGGCCCCCACCGCTCGTATATAGAGCCAGCATTGCTCGAGGTCGCTTCCTTGACAACGCTCCCGCGCAACTGCCAACGCCGACATAATGTCGACTCGATCTGCTTCCAATGTGGCGTTATCGGCAGCGTTGGCTACCACCTCCCGCATCAGGTACTGCATACGCCGCATGCGGCACTCCCTATCGAACGTGCGATCAGGTCCATCTAAGACTGCGCGAGCCACCACTCACTCCCATCGCGCGACGATGTCGGTGTTGATGAAGTACCTCGTCAGCGGGTGCAGCGAGTACCGCGCTTCGCGGCCTCTCGTCATAGCGAGCATGGATCGCTGTCCCAGTCTCGCGGTCGCTGGATAGAACTCGTCATCGATCACGTTTGCCGTGTGCTGAATCGCGGACGCGGTCGGGTTTCCTTCGAAATGTCGCATGGCGACCAGCACCTTGCGGGCCGGACCATCCAGCTCATCCCAAATTCGCCGGAACAGGAAGCTGTAGAATGCGTAACTCAGATCAGTGAATCCGGCTTCCTCGACCACTCGAAGGACCTGTTCCACCGGCCGGTGGTCCATCTGCCCACTAATCAGCTGCATTGCCAATGGCGCCCCGCCGGCCACGTCTCGGATGCGGGCGAGCGTGTCAGGGTCGGCACTCATCAGGTTCGCGTTGTTCTGGCGCTCAGCAGTGCTCGCAAGAAAGGCGATGCCGTCCTGCCGCGACAGCCCTCCAAGATCCAGGGAAAACGCGCGCTCGCGGAGGATAGAGTAACGGCTTGTGATAAGAATCTTGCCTCGGCCAAGAATATCGATCAGCGAGGCGACCATTGCATCTCGGTCTGGCACGGTTTCCAGGTTGTCGAGCACGATGAGCACTTGGTTATCGTTATCGGCCAGCCAATTCCTGACGATCTGCTGTTTCGTTACCGTGGATGCGTCAGCACTCCAAGCCAACTGCGAGTGTCGAAGCAGATCGTCGAGAAGCGCTTCGAACGAATAGTCAGAAACTTCGGTGCGCACCACCCCCTCTCCTATGAACCTCTCTGTCTGGGTGCTGCGCCAGAAGATGCTGCTGAAGAGGTTTTCATCCGCCAGAGTGCGTGCGGCTTCCTGCGCAAGCGCTGTCTTCCCGATTCCCCCCATGCCCTTAAGAGTGATGAGCGGAATCCGCGGATTTCTCAGGGTGGCCAGAAGCGTGGCCAAGATCTCTCGGCGTCCGATAAATTCTATCGGCGGAACCTGGGCTGCGACTTGCTGACTTGCCTTGCCGGAAGGCGCGGCCGAACTTCGTCGTGCAGGCCGATCGGTTGGAGCGACCGAGGCTCGCTCGGGCCCAGTGTCGGTCATCTCGACCAGCGGACGGCTGGCACCCGTCCCCGCTCGGTGGCCAGCCGGGGGTGAGGCCTGGTCCGCGCGCTTCAGCTCGTCCCACGTGGCCGCCATGGGTGCCGATTCCCCAGCCCATCCAGCCAGAACTCGTCCGACGGCGGTGAGCTGGTCGAGGTCGCGGGGCGTGGACGCGCCTTTCGCCCAGGAATTCACCGTCTGGATCGGCACTCTGGACTGCTTGGCCAACTCAGTCTGGGTGACCCGGACTTTCGTCACCGAAGCCCGATGCGCCGCCTGATCCCACAACCGGGCTAACTCGGCCAGCACCCTGGACTGCGTAGCCACCGGTCGAAACGGAGTGCCGACCATCGCGCTGTCTCCCTCCCGGATCCGACCCGGACTATCCCGGAACCCGGTTCGAACAGGAGCGTAACCGCTCACACCCACCCCGGATCCGCAAACCATTCAATTCGCCGCGGCCGCGCACTGTGATGGGACGCGAGCACCGGCACCCGGCCGGGCCCTATCTGAAGAGGAACCAGCCCCCATGACGCGAACTCGTAGGATCACTCGCCGCCTCGGCACCACCATCCTCTTCGCCGCCGTCCGTGGTGCCGCCACCGCTCTCGGCAGCAGCCTTATCGCCCTGGCAATCTGGTACAACACCCGCCACTGAAGACACCGGCGGGCTGGGCACCTGAACCTGCCGTGCGGCAAGCCCGAGGGGCGGCACCTCTTCCTGCTGGGAGGGCTGCCGCCCCTCGCCAAGTCCAGGCCTCGCTCTTCCGATTGAACGCCCATTACCGAATCGCCGAAACCCCCTCCCTCACCCCCGCCATGAGCCCTGGCAGGTCACCGCGAATCGCTTAATGCAACGTCGTCAACCCCACCGGACAAAGCCCCGGTCACAGGCCCTGGACGACAGCACCTCGTGCGCCCGCTGCAGAATCCCGTCCCAGTCCGCAAGCACATGAGCAATCTCGTCCGCCACCTCACCCCCTCAGAGATGTACAGCCGGAACAGGAGCGGTCTAACCCCCACCGGGCTCACGAAGGCCCGCCTGCACCGTGCGGCTCCCTGGGTGAGGAACCCCCGCAGCGCCTCTCAGCTTCTTGGATCAGTGCCGCAAGGGCCGCCGATTGCTCTTCGTCAGTGCAAGCGCATTTAGACGGGAGATCAGCTCTTGGTGGAGCAAGCTACGGGCGCGAAGGTCGCCGAGGTCTGCAGGCATGTTCACAGGTGATGTCGGCGGCTCAGGATGGCCGCCTGTGGTTTCCACGGTCGCCGTACTTCACTGCCGTACTGCTGGCACCGGCAATGAGGTGCACCCTACGCGATGACCAAAATGACCACAGCTTCTGGGATAACAGTCGCGGCACTGACGATCAGCACCCCGGCGACTAGCCCCGCCGTGGCCGCTGCTGCGATCATGCCGATCTTCTTGACAGTAGCCCGATTCTCTGGATTCTTGACCCACTCCGTGAGAGCCGAGGCAGCTTCTCGCCCCAGTTGGTTTAGGAATCCCCCACCGAACTCCGACAATGCATAACTGAACGCCGACATGACAAACCTCCTTGACGCTACCTTCCCGCCGAGCCGCCCACACGGCAGGAGTATTGAGTGGCACTCAGGGACGCATAGATCACGTCCGCTGGAGCGGTGCATCTGACGGCCACTCGGCGATTCCGTTTGGATGCTATGCAGCAAGTTCGGCAGACAGGATGGGTTCGCTGGTTCTTAGCTCGTTCGGGTGGAGGCCAGCCTTGGTGAGGAATTCGCGGTCCGTGACCTCAATGAACCCTTCTCGGTAACGCCTGGTGATGGTTCGTGATCATTGCTCAGGAAGCGCGGCCGTGTTCGAGGCGGAGCAGGACGAGTGCGGCCCGGGTGATGCTGGTGATGGCGGCTGGATCGAGGCTGACCCTGCGCAGTGCCTTGAAGGTGACGCTCAGCAGGGTGTTCGCACGCTCCGCCATGCCATGCACGCCGCGGATCACCGCGTTGAAGGTCCGCTCTGAATCGGTCAGTTCGCCGCCCTTGGGCTGCTTGACCGGGTGGCGGAACCCGTCGCCGATGTCCTCGTAGCCGAGGTCGGTCAGGGTGGGGACGCCCAGGGTGGCGGCGAGCCGATTGAGGGCGTCGACCAGGCCATGGGGGCGGGCGCAGATGTTGGCTCGCCTCTTCTGACCGATGCGTTCCGGTGCTGCAATAGGAGCACGCGTTGGTGCCGCCTCCCTGAGTCGGACAGGAGTGGTCTGAACCATGGCAGAGTCCCATTCTCCGTCCAGTTCGCGTACAACCTCCCAGGCCGACGCGCCAAGAGAGGGCTCTCCCTCCTCAGGCTCACAGACGCCCCACGGCTCCGTCGGACCGCTGGCGCCATGCTCCTCCCCGGACCAACGTGCCTGGCCTGACCAGCACCTGGGCTTCCAGCGGCAGATCACATCGGCAGGTGATCCGACTGAGGCGGGATTCCCTGTCGCTCTGGGCTGCTGGAGCACCACGGCTCGCCTCAGCGTCTCCGTACAGGCCGAGTTCACCCAGCGGTGGGCATTGCGGGAAGTGCTGGTCGGGGATCTCACGAGCACGCTCTCGCTCGCCCCAGGTGAAGTGCTCACTGTTGAACTCCACCGCACCGACCGGTCGTTGATCGAGGAGAGCCGGGAGCGAGCTTCGACTGTCGAGGCGGCGACCGAGGGGACGTCAAGCGACAAGGAGGCCCTCACTGCCGCGCATACCTCGGCTCGCAGCTCGAACTGGTCGGTGTCCGGAAACGGCAGCTTCTCCCTGGGTGGGGTAGGTGTCTCTGCGAACGCGACTTCTTCGGGCACGATCAGCAACACGCTCTCCTCGACCGTGAACGAAGTTCACGAAACAACGGTCAAGTCCAGCCAGAAGATCGCCACCCAGGCCAAGATCCAGGTACGAGGAGTCACCGAGGGGACGGTCGAGAGCCGTCACACGCGCGTTCTGCGCAATCCTTACCAGGACCGGTCACTCGCCCTGAATCTCTACGAGATATGCAAGCGGTTCCGAGTGACGACAGCTCAGGACCAGACTCAGCCGCTTGTCATCGCAGAGTTGGCTCCGCTGGACTTCGGCACCTCGGGTGCGGCTCAGTCCTTCATCGCCGCCAACGCACAGTTCCTGTCCGAGTACTTGATTGATGACGGTTTGCGAGACTCTCTGCCTTCGATCGTCGAGTCAGTGCGGCAGCTCGGGACCGTGCGGCAACAGCGTTTGGCGCAGCAAGCGCGTCTTGAGCAGTCCCTGGACAGCATCGAGGAGTACCTGTTCGGCAACCGCTCGGGATGGCAGCCGTACCACCACGCGAACTACGTCGAAGACATCATCGCGGACGTCCTGCAGACACCGAAGGGACCGCGAGAGATAGGCGCGTTCAAGGACGGGACAACAACTGCGGTAGTCGGCGGCGGACCTGATGAGATCCCCGCTGCCCGCGCGGCCGCTGCGGTCGGTGCGGACGCCTTGCAGCTCTTCCTTGTCCTGCACTCCGTCTACACCCTCCGCGAGGCTGCGAGCTTCCAGAAGGAGGAGTACAAGAAGCGGAGGTACGAACTTTTCAAGTCGTTGGCCAAGACGGTCGGGCAGCTGTGGGGCACCGGGCTGGACGACGCGGGCCGCAAGGCCCTGCTCGACGACCACGCCATGTCGGAGTTGTTCCGTCGTATTCCCGGCTTCCTCTGCATGGCGGAGGCACTGTTGGCGGACACGGTTCCCCAGCCTGACGATCCCAAGATCATGGCCTTGATCACAGCGCAGGAGGAGCACCTGCGCTGTCACCGGCACTACTACACCGAGCAGTACCTGCGATTCCTGTGGGACCGCCTAGGGCGGACGTTCGTTGTCCGACTCGTCAATGCGCTGCTGCACGTCGTCTACAACGGCGTTGCCGTGCCGCCGGCCCCGCCCGACGTCGAGAGCTTCCGGCCGTTCCGGAACATGTACCGTGTCGAGGACGTCCAGCGCGACGGTTTGTGCGTGCTCATTCCGATCCAGGCAAGCGCGATCTCCGACCTCGCCAAGGGCGGCACGCCGAGCGCCGGGGTGTTCGCCAAGGGTATGGAGGACCTGGCGAAGGCCATCACAGGTGCGACAAGGCCGGACCCGCGAACCGAGGAAATCCTGGTCACCGCCGACGGCCTGCTCATCGAACCGGTAGCGGGACGCTGCGTATTGCCCTCGTCCAAGAGCGGAGCAGGGGGAACTGCCGGTGGGCACACGGCGAGCGACTGACCGGCGTTCCCAGGAAAATCAGGACCTGGCCGAGGAATTCGCGGCCTCGGAGGTGATCGCTGTTCAGCTTCGGCGTCTCTTCGAGACGGCGGCGCCTGCATCCAGAGGGGGCGGTTTCACGCGCGAGGCCAAGGCCCTCCAATTGAGCTTGAAGGGCATCTGGGAGCGACCAGATCCAGGCTTGGATGCCTACAAGGAGACGGAGGACGCCGTCACTTTCTTGGATGGCTTCTTCGCCCCGCTGCTCAGTCCCGACGGCTTCCACGTGGCGGCGCGCACTGGTGACCGTTTCCTGCGCCGCTACCCGGGCGGGACGGCACTGACATCGCAGGTGCCTGGTGACCCGGTGTATGTCGACTACGCGCTCAGGGCATTCACCGGCACCTTCATGGAACTCGACGAAGCGTTGGGCTCAGCTCTCGCTCCTCCGCTTGGCTCCCGCCTGGCCAACTTCGTGGCCGGCGTCGTGGTGCTCTGCTCCGTCCCCGTCCGGATCGCTTACCACCACTTCCATGGGACGGCCGCGTATACCGTGATCGCTGACCGTCACGTCAAGGTGCTCGCCAGAGCACGGGCATCGGCGCGCGGCGCCCATGCCGAGATGGTGCTCGGCGGCTCTGGGAGCGGGCGTGCCCTCTCCTCCGATGAGGAGTACCTGCTCGTGACGACGCTCGATGTCCTGCAGTCGATGGCTGGCACCAAGCTGGACTCGGTGACCCGGTTCCAGCAGCACAAGGCCAACCTGCCGCCCCGGACCAGGGTTCCCGCCGCTGAGCTCGCCCAGCGGATGAGAGCCAGAGAGTTCTGGGTCCACGGTCCGCCGGACAACCGCCAAGCCCAGCTGGGCAAGCCCTCGAACGCCGGCCCCGAAGACAAGCCGCTGCCGTACTACGGAACCGTGATCGACGCTGACGGCGAGCGTCTCCACGCCCGTAGCTTTCATGCCCTCCCGGAGAGCTGGCAGGTCTTCGAGAACTTCTGCCGGCTCGTCTGCCAGGCCGGATTCACCGTTTACGTGAACGCGTGCAGCAACGCCCATGGGGGTCGGCACCCGAAGCACGTCACACACCGAGAGGGCGTGGAGTTCGACGTGGACTGGACGTTCACGTCGAACCCGAGCGACAAGGTCCGCAATCTCGCACGCCGCAGGAAAAAGTACGGGACCGGGATCTTTCGAGACGTGGAACGGGACCAGTACTTCTCACTGGAGCCGGTGCCCGGAGATCCTGAACTGCACAGCCACCGGAACATTGAGGCCCTCAGCGCGCTGGTCGTCTTCCAGGCCGCGGCACTATCAGGGCTGCACCGCTACCTGTACTCCGACGTGGAGAACATGATCCTCGCTGCGGAGTATCTCGGATGGGTTGTCGATCAAAGACTGTTCGCCGAGGTGGGGCGGAAGGCGAACATTCCCGTCGCGGAGGGTGCCAACCACGCCAACCACCTCCACGGCGAGGTCCCCTCACCTGCGACGAGTCGTCTCGACGATGCCGCGCTAACCACTATCTTCCACCAGGCACTCGCTCGTGACGGGCACAAGGAGTTCTCATCCACCTATCTCCTTCCCCCGTGGTCCGCCCACCCTCCGAAGGCCGACGAGGAGGAGAAGGAACCTACGCCGCAGGAAAAGCGTGTCGCCGCATTCATCCAACTCTGGGCTGAGCGCGCGGCAGCGGGGCTCCCCGCTCTCCTGCCGATATGGCTACCGACCGAAGAACTGGAGCGGCGCTGGCTGGCGGAATGATCCCACGTTCCACTCAGGGCAGAGCCTGCTGAAGATCGGTGAGGACGGTCTGGGCCAGCTGAGCCGTCCCATTGGTCACCCCGGTGGCAGCGCCAGCGGCGGCACCCGCCGCTATCGGGACCAGGACGGCCTGGATCCGCCCCATCAGGCGGCGCAGGCGCCCGACGTCCGGCTCCTGTCGGGCCGCTTCCTCCAAGACGGCCTCCGCATCCTGGCGTACCCCGGTCTCCTCCTCCGCGCGCAGGCCGAGATGCTCCAGGGCCGCCAGGAGAGCGCCGACCCCCTCGGCCAGACCGTCATCGGGCCGGCTTTCAGCGGTCACGTACTGCCGCTGTGACACATCGTGGTTTCCGATAGCGATCTGACTTCCGTGGATGGCACCGTGGAACTGCGGACCGCCCGTACTCGTCACAGCGCTCCTTCCCCCGTCGGCGCACCCCGCGGATCGTCCGGGAAGACCACGACGTTCTGCGGTGCCGTCCTCAATGCCTCATGGATGTGTTCCATCCCCACGGCGACGGCTTTCATGTCGACAGGGGTGCAAGCCACTTCGCCTCGCAGGTCGACGATCGTCTGCTCGAGGGCCTCCTCAGCTGCCCTGCTCAGCCCCAGCTCCGGGATGCGGCGCTGGAGATCGTCGAGCATGAGAGGCAGATACCTGCGGCAGAAGGTCTCGGCGCTGATGGACCGCACATCCTCGTCCATTGCCGCCGACCACGGCTGCTGCGTTGGCTGTTGGGGCTGGTCGGGTTCGCTGGACACGGATCCGCCCTCTGGCTCCGAGAGTGCTTGCGCCGTGCCGCCCAGGTAGGTCTCGGTGAACTCCTTCACCATGGTCTGCGTCACCGTGCCGCTGTTGATCGCCACCTGGCTGTGGGTTATCGCGCCGAGGAAATACACCCGCACGTCCGGAGCGGGCGGCGCGGTCGTGGGCGGGGAGCCGATGGCTACGTCGTGTTTGGCGTCCGGCAACACCGGAGCCTGTGACTGCTGCCTCTGGTCGTGTCTCGGTGTCTTACTCTGCGAGGCATCAGCCTGCCCCCGGAGCTGCGGAGGGTCAGGCGTCGTACGCGGCGAGGGCGGGGCTTGGTTCGTGCCTCGAGGAGGATCAGGAACCGTCGGTGACGACTGACGCCGAGTAGATGACGCGTCCGGCGTCCGCTGACGTCCAGGCGACGACGGGGCAGGTGTCGGCTTGGGGCGTGCAGCCTGCGGCGTTGGTATTTTGAATCGTGGTCCGGCCATGTGATCCCCCTCGGCGTCGGCGCGGCACCTTCTCTGAAGGTAGCCGAGAGAGACAGCCGGTCGGTGCCGTGTGGGACCAGCGAGGCAAAGGGGTCCTCTCCGCCTGGATTTCCTGTTGCGAACTCCCCAGCGGGCGCTCGGCATAACAGCTCACCCCGGTGGGCCCGGGCCCGCTTGGTACCGCGGTCGACGGCAACGATGTCCCGTCTACTGCGGCAGGTCTGTCTGGAGCCGAACTCCATCTCCAGCGGCAGGAGTTGCCAGGCTGTGTCGGTCTAGAGGACGTACAGGATGCCCTGCAGGCAGAGCCGGTCCGCCACAGGCCGGGTGACCGCTCCGGCCAGGGCGGCAGCAGCGATTCGATCAGCATCCACAAGTCGTCATCCACGATCCACGGCCGAACACTCACACCCTCCCGAACGGCCGAATCGTCACATCAGTCACGCCCAACCAGGGCACCTCAAGAGGATCCTGTTACGAGCTCTAAGCGGCTTGTCAGCACCTCACTTGAAGCGAGCCGCAGACGTGGACAGTCGAGGGCCAGGCCTGGCGATGCTGTCGTGATCATTTAAATGGGCCTTGTGGCACCGGCGTAATCGTCCCCGCCGTAGCGGTACGGCGAGATCTTGATGTGGTAATTCCTTCCGGGTGCGTGGATCATCCGGCCTTGCCCTATGTACAGGCCGACATGATGAATCCGCCCCTGTAAGCCGTAGAAGACGAGATCACCGGGTCGGAGTTGCTTCCCGGCGGCGAGCCGAGGGCCGGCTCGATACTGCTGCTCCGCTGTACGAGGCAGAGTGACGTCTGCTGCCGCGTACGCAGCCTTTGTGAGGCCGGAGCAGTCGAACCCGCGGTCGCCGGCGGCTGGGCCGTCGCCACCCCAGACATAGGGCGTTCCGAGCTTTCCCTCGGCGTAGTTGACGGCTCGCTGTGCGGCAGGAGCGGCCTCCTTGACCCTCCTGGAGGTGCCCCCGGTTCGATATCTCTCGGCCTGCCTCAGGACCTTGGACACGTACCAGCTCGCGCGGTTGTACGTGAAGATCGCTCCACGGAGGTCGCGTCCGCCGCGAGCCCCGGAGTCGCACAAGTAGGCGGCAGCCGCGTACACAGCGTCGTGCGGGTTGTAAGGAGAGGGCGGTCGGGAGCCCCCTTCGGGGAAGTGATGCTTCGCAGTGACCTCCGCGAAGGTGGTGCTGAGGAACTGCATGGGGCCGCGTGCTCCCGCGTAGTTGGCACCGCGGTGGACGCCCGGGAGGCGGGAGCGGCCGTGGTCCGACTCGATCTTTCCTATGGCGGCCAGTACGGACCAGTCCAGACCGGGGCATGAAGGAGCGGCCTGCTGGTAAAGAGCCAGGTAGTCCGCCGGGATGTCCGAGGCCGCGGCTGAGCTGGGTCGGCTTCCCTGGCCTGCCAGGGAGGTGAGGAAAGAGGTCGCTCCGGCAGCGGCCGCCGTAGTGATCAGCAACAGGGCGGCGGCTACTGCGGCTACCAGCTTGAGCATCGGAGATCACCCCTCGCATCACGCGGCGGAGGATTCTGGGGGCTGCGGTATTGGTGGAGGCACCTGACGGTCTGTGTCACCTCCGCCGCCCGGGCCCGGCGCGCTGCAGGCGAGCGGGGCGAGATGGGGCCAGACCGTGCTCAACTCGGCCAGGTGGAAGCGTCGGTGGGGCGCCGTACCAGCGCCCAAGGGGAGCCAGCAGGCATCCGACGGGTCGGAGAGCGATTCATCTGCGAGGCGTTCCGCGCTCGTTGTGGCGACCGGTACATGGAGAGGTGACTCGAGTGCGGAACGCGCCTCGGTCATCGCCGACCGGACCCGTACTTCGCGCTGCGTCGTGGTGGTCCACACGAGGACGGGCGTGGTGATGCCTGTGTGCTCGGCCAGCTTGGCGTACCCGGGCAGCTTGGCGCCGACGCGGTTGGCTGGGCGCTCTGTGCCGGTGTCGTACTCCAGGAACCACTCGAACTCACCTGTTCGCTCCCGCCAGCGGCCGTACGCGTCCGGGCGCACGACGTCCCCGAAGTGCCGCTGACAGCGGCCCTCGGACCACCACGTGATGAGCCGCTCACGAGCATTCGCCCTGCGCGAGTGGGCGATGAGCGCGGTGAAGAAGTCGTTGACTCCGATCGTGTGCGCCAGGCGGAGTGAGTAGGCGATACCGACGGCCTGCTCGTGCCGGTAGCCCAAGTCGTGGGCATCAGTCCCGGCTTCGCGAGCGAGCACGGCGGCTCCGGTGACGTCGAGGACGTAGTGCATGGGCGCGGATCCGTACGAGATGAAGGGCTGGAAGCGGTCGAGGACTCGCCACTTGAAGAGCTGCAGCAGACGGATGTTGGCGGCGCGGACCGAGGGCCAGGCGAGCTCGGAGATCTGGTGTGTGGTGAAGACCTTGTGCTCGTACAGCATGCGGATCAGCCACCGGTCGCGCGGCGTCAGGCGCGGGGCGAGACGCGCGATGTAGTCACCGGTGGCGGCGGTCCGTCCGCTGAGGCGCGCGGGTCGGTGACCACGGAGGGAGCGTTGAGGGGTGGGGTTGGTGATCATGAGGTCCTGCCTCCAGAGGTTCCGGGAGTGTCTTGGTCAGTTGGTGCGTCGGGGATCTGCGGTGGGGCTGCCGGGCGTTGGGAGAGGGGTGGGCCCCGCCTCCGGGCGCGCATTGCGGCGGGCGGCGGCCCGGATTCTCTTGGCGCGTCCAGGGGCCGGCGGTGGCAGTTGTTGGGTGACCGCTGTGAACGCGGGCATCTGGGCACCGTGCAGCACGGGGCGTACGACTGCATGAAAGGCGTCGAGATGTGAGAGGTCGTGCTCGGTGATGCGAGGCTCGGTGTGCCGTACGAGATGGTGCGCGTCCTCGGGTGAGGCGTTGAAGAAGATCTTGGTGCGGGCGTTCGTGCTGATTCCCTCTTCGAGCTCTCGCGGGAGCTGGCGCAGGTACTGGTGCGCCAAGGTCACCGAGAGCCGATAGCCGCGTGCCTCGGCGAGCATGTCTCCCAGCGCGTACGGCAGGTTGAGGAAGTGGTGGGCTTCATCGATGTAGAGCGACGCGTCGCGGCGTTGGGTCTGCGGAATGTGCGCCCGGCGGGTAGCCCCTTGCCAGGTGCGGGCGACCACGACGGAGCCGACGAGATGGGCGGTCTCGGCGCCGAGAGCGTCCCTTGCGATCCGGACGAGACAGATCCCGCCACGGTCAAGGACCTGGTCCATGTGGACCGTCGAGGGCCCTCCGGCGAGTGCTTGACGTACGAACGGGCGGAGCAGGAACCCGCGGAGCTTGTTCATCAGCGGAGCCGTGACGTGGGCACGGGCCGGCCCGGACAGCGCGTCGTACCAGGACCAGAAGCCGCGGAGCACATCGTCGTGGATCTGTTGGACCGCACGCTGCCGGAAGGCGGGGACGGACAAGAGCTTGGGCAGATCGACGAGAGTCGGGGTGCCAGGCAGGGCCCGGAGAGTCAGCAGGCCCGCACGGAGGATGTCGTCGGTGCGAGGCCCCCAGGACGACGCGTAGACCCGGGAGAAGATCGACACCAGGTTGTCCACGGCCCGTTCGGCGTCCTTGCCCTCAAGGGGGTTGAGAACGGGAGGACGGGACCTACTGTCGGCATCAAGTAGCACCACCTTCTCGCCCAGATGCTCAGGCAGCCGCATCAGGACGTCGGTGACGAGATCTCCTTTCGGGTCGACCACGACTTGCCCCCGGCCGGCCTCCGCATCGGCCAGGATTATGTGGGCTAGCAGCTCCGACTTGCCGGTCCCGGTTGCCCCGAGCAGGTGCACATGCTGACGAGCGTCAGCCACGTAAACGCCGACCGGATGGGGCTTACCTGTATCGGTGAGTCCGATGGGCCTGACCGACGAGCCTGAGACTGCGATGCCGGGCGGAGGCGGGACCGCGCGGGCACCTGCCCGTTGAAGACCAGGCAAATGGGCGTCCCAGGGAAGATGCGCGAGCGCCGACAGCTCACCGATCGACTGGAGGTCACCCTTGTTGAGGCGACGTTCGGCGAGATCGCGCAGCACATGGCGAGAGCGAGCCCGGCGGAAGTAGTTGTGCTCGGTGTACGCGGCGTACGTGCTGGCCAGGCCATGGGCGTGGCCCCGTAGCCGGGAGCGCACGCGCCTGCGATCTTCTGGGCTGGCGGGGTGGGCCGGAGGGGTGGCGATGACGGCATAGCGGATGCGGGTCTCGTACGAAGCTCCGCGCTGCTTGGCCGCGATCGCCCGGTCCTCGGCGGACACCTCCAGGGCGGCCACGGGATCGGCTGCGCGTGACCTCGTGCGAGCACTGGTACGGAAGCCCGGTGTGATGGCGTCGAGGAGGCGGCTGACCTGGCGGGCAGGACTACCGGAGCGGCGAATGTGCCGAGCTTCGCGTCGCGTCTTCCTGACTCTGCGCCCGGTGACGGGCCGGGCAAGGATCTGGACGACTGCGTGTTCCCGCGGCCCGAGGCTGGTCGCGGCTCCGAAGAGCGATCGGAGCGGGTCAGTTGGGAAGTCCTCCCGGAGAGGGAGCGCCTCACTGCGGGCGTACCGGAGTTCCCCCGTGGCGGCCTCTGGGTGACCGTTCGTCTGGAGGGGTGAATCTGCCGTGTGGGTGCGGGTGTGGGTGCCCGGCCATGCGGCTTGGACGGCTCGTTCCACCATGCCGGGAGGCACACCGCCGGGGACCCAGAGCTGGATGCGGACGCAGTCGTGGTCGAAGACGTACTCCCAACACAGGTGTGGCTGGCCCGTCAGCAACCGGCGCCACGCCGGTCGCAGCAGGCCGACGAGGTGGGACCACAGCACGGCTGCGCCGGCCGGCTCGACCTCGGGTGGCGGAAGAATCCGCAGGACGTGAGCGTGAGCGGCCAGCGCTCTGCGACAACGCCGCCTCCACCAACGGTGGATCACGACCATCGTGGTGAGTACGAGCGCGAGAGCGGGGAGCGCGAACGGACCCCAGACGCGGAGGAGCTGATGGAGGTACGAGGCACAGGCCTCCATGAAGCCGAGTGGATCGCGCAGATACTCGTCCAGACGCGGTCCGGCGACGGAAATCCCGGATGCGACGGCGGCGAAGGACATGCCCATCCCGCCCTCACGTCAGGTCGAGTTCGATATGGCCGTCCGATGTCTCGTCCGACCCAACACGTGGGTCGTCATCCGAGGCCTCGAACTCCAGGAATGAGTCGTGGGACACCGCAGTTGCCATCTCGTCCTCCGCGTACGCAGCGAGCTCGGCCGGGTTCGTCGTCACGAGGAAGTGCTCAGTCGGAGAGGCGACGCCGTGGAAGGCCACCCGCTGGGGGCCCGCGCACAGCAGCCCCTGCCCTCGGTCCGCGGTGAGGAGGAACTGCCGCTCCCCGTCCGACAGATCAAAAGTCCGAGTGATCTCGTCGATGGCCTGGGGCGCCTGGCGGAGCAGGATCTGTGTGGCGGCGTTGGACACCACGGCCTTCCCGAGTTCGGTGCCGAGCAGGTCGGCGGTGTCCTGGGTGGCGACGGTCAACCCTGCCCAGTGCTTGCGGCTGGCCTTGGCCATACGGAACAGGAAGTCAGCCCCGGCCGGCTCCCGCATCAGCAGCCATGCTTCGTCGACGACCACCAATCGGGGCCTGCGCGCCGCTGGGTTGGACACGTGGCGCCAGACCGCGTCGAGGGTTAGGAGGGTTCCGATGCCCTTCAGCTCATCGGCCAGGTCTCGCAAGGAGAAGACCACGAGGTGTCCCTCGGGGCGACGAGTCGTTGGCCCGGAGAATGGGCCGTGGACGAACGGCGCGAGCCGCGCTGCCAGTTCACCGGCCTCGCGGTCCTTGGATCGGCTGAGGACGTCGGTCAGGTCGCTGAGAAGCGGCGCGGGGCGCATCCAGCTGCGCGGGTCCGCGGTGATCCCGGCCTGTTGGTACGTCGCCGTGATGGCACGATCCAGCGCGGCCCGTTCGGCAGGCGGTATCGGACCGCCCAACAGCACGCCGACGGCGGTGTGCAGGAACAGCGACCGGCGCACAAGCGCGTCCCTGGGAGCGGTACGACGCCCGTCCGGGCGGGTGTGGACGGGAAGGTCGAAGGGATTGAGTCGTACGTTCTCGCTCCCCAGGTGCACGTAGGTGCCACCAACGGATCCGGCGAGGCGGGCGTACTCGTCCTCGGGGTCGACGACGTAAATCTCGATCCCGCGATACAGCGAGCGCAGCAACTCCAACTTGCCCAGGTACGACTTGCCGGCGCCGGAGCGGCCGAGGATGACCGAGTTGTGGTTGTCCTGAGCGAAACGGTCCCAGTGGACCAGGCCCTGGCTGCCGACGTTGTAGCCGTAGAGCACTCCGTTCGGAGCCGCGGCCGAAGTGGGGTCGGCTGACGGCAGATCGGGGCTCGTGAAGGGGAAGGCCGCGGCCAGGGCGCTGGTGTCGAATGTGCGGCGCGTCTTCAGGAGATCCAGGCCCATGGGCAGGCAGGTGACCCAGCCCTGGAGGCTGCGGTAGGTGACCGGTTTGGCATCGAGGAGCAGGCTGGCGGCCAGCGAGCGGACTGCGGCCACCTCGTTCCTGAGCGCCTCCTCGCCGGAGGCGTGCACCGTGAGGTAGAGGCCGAGACGGTAAAGCTTGCCTTCGCCGCGGGCGATGCGGGACGACAAGTCGTACGCGTCCTCGGTGGCGGCCTCGACCTGGGGGTCGAGAAGTCGTCCCTTGTCCTGGCCGTAGCGTCGGCTGGATTCGAGGCGTGCCAACTGCCGCTTGAGCCGGTTGGCAGCCGTCACTGAGTCGATCGGTTCGATGTGGAGGCAAACATCTACGCGCCCCGGATAGGTCAGCAGGGGCTGCAGCCAGCCCGGGTGGACCTCGCGGGGGTAGCCAGTGACGGCAAAGGAAGCCACCCACTCGGCTCCGATCTCAAGGTGTCGCGCCGCCACAGCCAAGGAATCGGGAACGAAGGCGGCATCGCGCATCGGCCGTGCTTCTTCTCGTCCTGTGGCGGCGTGAGGTCGGCTGCGACGCCCGCGATCACGGTGCTTCATACGGCTCAGCCCCAGCCTCAGGAGTCCCGGTGATGACTTGCCAAGAACTGGCCGACGCAGGTGACGGAGGCACCAGACTGTCCGGGTTGCAGGCGGCCGTGAGCACGGCAGTGGCCTGCGCCGAGTCCAGCGGTGCGACGACGATTCCGATGGGACCCAGCAGCTCGGCAGCTTCTGTCAGCCGCTGCGCGAGACGGGATTCTGCGGCACGGCGCTGGGCGTGGTCCTCGCTGAGGAACCGCCGGTTGGACGTACCCGAGCGCGTCTTGCGCAGAGCGAGTCCGGAGAGAGGCGAGGCCCCATCGAGCTCGTCGGCCCGTCGGACAGCGGAGTGGACGGGCTCGCGTAGGACAAGCAGGACCTGGCGGCGCAGCAGATCGGCTTCGCGCGCCAACTGCCCCAGGTACTGGGCATGTTCATGTGCTGCCGTCTCGAGGGCGCGGTGCGGCAGTTGGGGAGCGTACTCCCGTAGCTCACTGATCTGACTTGAGAGATCAAGGCGCTCAGCTCGTATGAGGATCTGCACCGGTGAGGTGAGCGAATGCAGATAGCGCCCGAAGGAGCTGACGAGGGCCTCCTGCTCGGTGGGGGTTCGGAGCGCAAAGTTGACCGTTCCGCAGATGGCGACCAGCGCGACTCCGTCGGTCCCGAGGTCCACCACACCGGCCTCCGATACGTCCTCGGCGGGCAGCCTCAGCTGCGCCGGGGCAAAGTCCGGCGAAAGCGTCGGGTCGTGCGAGTGCCCCGCAGGGTTCGCGCGCTCGCGCAGCCAGGCAGGCGACGGATGGAAGCCCTCCGACGCTGCGACCCGATAACTCGGCGCCATTCGCTGCCGAACGGCGGCCAAGGCGAGCCGGTCCAGAGACAGGCCGTCGCGGCTTCCGAGCGCGAGCAGCGTGGCCACGCCTCCGAAGGGCAAGGCGACGAGCAGAACAACGGGGAGCGGTACAACGCTTCGGGTGAGTGACCAGAAGCCGTAGAGGACGGCGCCGGTGAGGGCGAGGATCAGCAGCTGCCGGGCGTTGAGATTCCCCAGCACCGTGTCCTCGTGATCGACGTCTGCGGGAATGCGCACGGGCTGGGTCATGGCCGGTCACCTCCTGGGCGGGAGAAGGTGCGGGGAAGTGGTGGCGTCGGCGCGGTGCCCCTGTGCGACGGAGAACCGCTGTAGCCCTGTACGGGAGCTCGGAAGGTCGCTGGAGCGGGGGGTTGCGCGGCTCGCAAGGGGCGGACGACGGGCGGGCGGGCATGCGCGCCAGGCTCCTGAAAGCGAGGCATTGCTGGGGCCTGCGCGGGGTGGCCCATCGCCCTTGTCCGGGTACCGGAACTGGAAGGCGATCCCTGGGATGCCTGGTTCGGGGCGAGGAACAGCGGTGCTCCGGGAGGCCGACGGGGTACTCCCGTAACGCCGCCCCGCTGAGGGCCGGCAACACCTCGGCCCCGCCTCGCGCCGATGGGTGCCGGACCACGGCCAGGAGGAGTCACCGGGGAGACGGCGGGAGGCCTACCCCCACCGGGCCCACCTCCCCCACGCGGGCCATGGCCGCCCGCGCCACCACGTCCGGCCACGCCGCGCATCATCCCGAAGACCCTGTAGGCCACAGCAGCGCGCACCAACCGGCCGGCGAACGACCGCCCATGACCGACGCGCACCGACCCAAGAATCCAGAACGGAATCTTGAAGAGGATGTACATGAGCCCGAGCACTACGAGCGCGCTGACGAACCCGTTCTGTGTCGGACCGAACGGGCTGAAGTTCCCGGGCGTCAGGAACACCCGGATGGCCACGATCAAGGCCATGGACTGAGCTACCTGGATCACCAGCAGCCCGCCGAAGATCCGCCACCACCAGCGCGCGACCCCGTCCGTCATCGGCAGGGCATGGCACATCAGGGCCAGCGGGGCCCCGGCGATCAGGAGGATCGTCAGCGCGACCCGCACGATGTAGGTCACGAGCAGTGCCACGAGGACGACGGCTACGGCGCCCCACATGAGCACCATGAAGATGCCGTCGTCCGAGGCGAAGCTGCTGAGGACGAACTCCCGTAGTGCCGCGCCCGCAGACTTCTTGTCGAGCCCTCCGGTCAGAACGGCCGTGGACAGCGCGTTGGCGAGGTCCACCGCCTTTTCGGCGAAGATGAGTGAGAGGCCGGCGGCGAGGAATCCCAGCGGGATCCGTGGCCCGATCTCCCGGATCGAGTAGCGGGCCTGAACCGTCCCGTGAGTCATCAGGAGAACCCCGGCCACCATGATCAGGAGCGAGTAGCAGGCCATCGTGATCTGCCACGAGTCCGTCCAGAGCTCGCCGACTCGCGGCAGCGAATCAGGAGTCGGTGTGGCGAGCAGCGTATGGCTGAGCAGATCCAGGAGCGGCTTGAGCGCGGCGCTCACCAGCCCTTCGAAGAAGGCGTTGATGGCCGCGGTGACCCCTTTTGCCACCCAGTCTTCGATGCCGTCCGGGGCGGCGGTGACGGCAGCCTCAGCGTGCCGCGGCGAAGATGCAGCGGGCGCACAAGCCAGGCTGGCGGACATCAGGAAGAGGCTCATCAGTCCCCCGCCCCGACGATCCCCTTGAGGATCGCGACGACGAGTGGAGCCAGGGCGGCAAGGCTGTATCCCCACCCCGCGCTCTTGAAGGCGGTCTTGGCCTTCTCGACCTCGCCGGGGTCCCCGCCGGCCATGAGGTAGCGCACGCCCCCGACCGTGAGGAACACCGTCGCCAGACCGGCCAGGACGCCCATGATCCAGTTGCGGATGTTGTCCAGGACTTCGTTGACGGACTTGGCCAACGCAAGCACCTGGCCAGCCTCCACGGCGAATGCCAAGGGGACGCAGACAACAGAGAATGCGGTTGTGAGCAGGCCCAGGAGTACCCACCGGGCTATGCGGTTCCAGATGGTGCGGGGAGACTTCTGGCGCATCGGGAGCACCTCCGAGGACGGAGCGGGAATCGCGGAAGCAGCGGTCGATGAGGAGCCCCCGCACCCGAGAAGACCGCGCTAGGCGGCGCCTTTGGACAACTTGGGTCCCGCGATGCCCGCCATCGCGGCTCCGGCTACCGGGTCGTCCGCACCACCGGTCCGGATTCCGTCCCGTATGAATGCGATCAGTCGGTGTTCGGCCCGGCGCCGGGCTTTGTAGACAGCGGCAGGAGTCGCCTTGTGGGCGCACGCCCAGTCGCTGACGGACTCCTTGTCCAGCCGGGTACTGCCGATCAGGTGCGCCTCGGTCCGGGTCAGGACTCCCGACCGGACCGCCCGCGCCAGCACGAGGTCGGGATGACCCCACGGCGGTCTCGGCGGGGCGGACTCGAATCCGGGGCCAGCAGGGGTGGGAGCGTCCAATGCTTCGGAGAGCGCGGCGAATCCCCGTCGGTACGCAGCCCACTTGAGCCGCACGAGCACACGCGGCCGGTCCAGATCGATGGTGGGCAGCGCCCCCAGAAACCCGGTGAGGACTTCGGCGTGTACGTCGGCCGGGTCCCCGGGGTAGGACGTCGCGAGCCGTCTCGAAACCTTGGCCAGCGCGGGCAGGGCCATTCCCGTGCAGGCAAGGGTCCAGATGGCACCATCGGCCCGCGAGCGCTGCACGAGCTCGGACCAGACAGCGTCCTTCGTGGCGCGTGGGCAATGCCCGTGGAGCAACTGATCGAGCAACTCGTCCAGAGGGACGAGGCCTTGGGGCAGCCCAGCGAGAGTTCGGCAGTCCAGGGCCAGTGGCTGCGGCCCCCTCACCAGCGCCTTGAAGCACTGTCGGGCGATGCTCAACGGCAGTTGCCCGTCCGATCGCCAGCCCGCGGCCCCGCGGGCATCATGCCTGGCGCCTGACATGGAGACGCCTCCTTCGAGAGCGACCAACGTCCTGACGCCCTCAGCAAGCACGCCTGCCGCCAAGAGAGCAGCAACTGCCACCTAGGTCAGTACGTCGGTCACCTGACTTGGTACATAGCGGTAGGCGGTCGTGCGGTGGCGCGCTCAGGCTGTTGCATACTGACTGTTCAAGTGCCGTTTAGCAGCACCGCAGCAGTGCCTGACCAGCCCGTTTAGTAGTGCTGGCAGCGGAAGTTCAGGACGCCGACAACAGCCATTCCGACGATCGCGGCTGGGGAAGCTTGCCGACCGGTGTCGAAAGTCGCGGCGAATCCCGGCCTCTTGAGGCGACAGAACACGTCACCGAAGAGGAACACGAGGGTTCAGAGATGCCGCAGTTCTACGACCCGCCGGACGGCCACGGCACCCCCGACTGGCTGACACTCGCCGTCCTCGACGTGGTCACTCACTACTGTCAGCCTCGCGAGACGGTGCTGTTGCTCACGGCGGACGCAGATGACCCCCACCACAACCAAAGCGGCCCTCTGGGCAAGGCCGCCGAGTCCGCCTCCGGACTGGGCAGACCGGTCGCCGTGCGCACGGTCCTTCCGGTCCGTCGGCCGCCGGGCCGCAGCCTCGGGCCCACGACAGTGCAGTCCGGACCCGGACCGACGCCATGGCCGCCTGCCCCGCATACAGTCGCCCATCGGACTCTCAAGGACCGGGCAGAGTCCATCGAGTCCGACCCCGAGCGCTTCGACATGGTGATCGCGTGCGTGGACGCACGGTTGACCGACTGGATCGACCAGGTCCCGTGGAACACCCTTCTGAGCACGGCTGGACTTCTCGCGTTCATCACCCACAGTCATGCCGCAGGTAGCTGCTCGACGACGATCCCCGGGTTCCTGGCACCGGCCGCGCTCCGCGCCGGCCTCATCCAGCTGGAGCAAGTGACCCTGCGCGGGGTGCCACGGCACATTCACGCCAGCCTGTCGCTGTTCATCCGTCCGCTCCCCGCGGTGCGGGCTGTGGGGCACTGATGCCGAATCCCACGCCTCACGAGCGCTGGTTGACAGCTCAGGAAGTGGCCGACCGCCTACGGATCTCACGACTCAACGGAACCGTGCCCCAGGACGCGCTCCGTTCTCCACACTTCCCCCTCCGGAATGCGATACATCCGCCCCACTCGAATCGCGGCCATTTCACCAGCGTGTACCATCCGGTAAATCAGCTGCCTTGAGACGCCCAACAGAATGGCCGCCTCATCGACAGTGACGTAGATGGAATTCACCAGACTGGATTCCTGCGGCAGTTGCGTCGAAGGCGCCCCAGCGCTTCCCTGCTTTGTCGGTGATTCGCCGGGGTTGGCTTCTTCGCTCAGCCGCTCCGCGGCACGTACCCACATCTCGTACACCAGGCGCCGATTCACCTTCGCCCGTTTCGGGTTGGCCATCGGTGTCTTGCTGGTCAAATGATCCACGAGGGCCATGACCACGTCCTGGGCTGGAAGTCTCGGACTACTAAAAGCATCATGGATCGTGCTTCGCGATATCCCCGCCTGACCGATCTCCTTCTCCAACTGCCGACAGCTGGGATGCCCGGCCTTCAGATGGAGGGAGTGCAGCAGCGTGTTGAGCGACTTGTGGGCTCCCTCAGCGATCAGTGGCCTGTTGAGCGCCGGCATACGGTCCCCCCTGCCGTCCCACGGTGTCCGACACCGTCCACACAGGGTTTCACCTAGTCCGACGGCAGCGGAAGATGGGGCGCCTTGACCGGAGTTATCCATGGGGCTGTTGAGTACCTCGACATCGAACGAGCCTGAAGCTGCGCCAGGAAACCCTGATGCGTAAGCGAACGGAAGGCATACTCGTGTTTCGTCGAGCCTCAGCCCCCACGCCCGCCGCACGTCAGTCGGACACCGACAACGCAAAGCCTCCTCAGGGCCGAGGCCCCTGCGGGCATGAGCACGATCCATCTACCTCAAGGCGAGACCTACAGCGGGCCGCAGCGGCAGGAGTATGCGGTGGGCTGGTGCGCGCTGCAGCCGTCTGGATCGCCGATCATCTTTCTTGGTAGTACACCCCGCTAAATCCGTCGAGTTGCCCGACAGGTTGCACCCTAAGCGCTGCCAAACCATCGACGTATCCAGAATCCAGCAACAGCACTTACAGCGGGTGGCCCGAATTCCAGACACCGCGATCGAGGGCAGGTGGAGCCCTCGTATCGCAGCGTGCTGTCGGTGGAGATTGTCAGTTGGCAGACTGCACCTGACGGGGCGAAGGTGCGCTGTCGTCTCCCTCGCCATTCCGCTCGGCAGAGAGTGTTCTGCGCCAGATCTTGACTGAGTCCGGGGAAAATCCTGGCCCCCGCCGCTGCGCCGGCAAGATGGCTACGTGGAAGAGCGCCTTAACCGTTGAAGCGCGCACTTCGACGGGCTCCTGCTCCCACTCCCTACGCGTGATCCCGGCCATACGCCTCACCAGGCATTGCTGGGCTGTCGCCTCCAGTTGGGCACGCAGCTGGATCAACTTGCGGTCGTACGAGGTGATCGCCCGCATGAGGACGACGGGATCCAGGTCTGGGTGCTCCGCCGCATGCTCTATCTGCGTGTACAGCGTGGCCTTCCGTCGCTCAAACCCTGCGATCTCCTCGCTCACGCCTGGGCGCTGCTCGTCATCCGCCTGATTCAGCTCGGCGACGAATCGTGGATCTGCCAGGAGCCGGAGCACCCTCCCCTCGACGTAGGCGTCAAGGAGCAGTTCATTGCGGCCCCTCCCACACAACCTGCAGTAATAGATACGGGATTCGTGTCCTGGACTCCCGACCGGCTTCGCCCATAGCGGCATGTGCTGGTGCTCGCAGATCCGCACGGACTTCGCACACTTAGCAGGGGCTCCATCAGCCCCACCTGGTTTATGGCACTGAGAGCAGACCCCGATGCCAGTCAACAAGTGCCTGCGTTCCTTCCCGAAGTAGCCGTAGGAGTCCCGACTCTCAGCAAAGAGAGCCTTGAGATCTTCGAGCATCTCCAGGGCGATGACCTTGTCCCAGACGGCTTCGTGGAGCATCCCTTCGTGCTCGATCAGGCCGGCCATCCTCCATGCGGTGAGGGCACGCGTCAGAGTTGACGGGCACCAGGGATTGCCCATCGAGGTAGCACTGCGTTGGTTCATCCATCGCACTGCGCCGTACTTACTCAGGCCCGCAAGGACCATCTGGCCGACTTCCCTCAGGTGCGCGACCTCCTCGGGAACGATCCTGTCGTAGTCGAGTACAGGCAGTTCGCGCTCGTTGCCCGTCTCGGGATCAACCTTGATTCGCGTTCTCCCTGTCGGCGCACCCCAGCCGTATGGACGTCGACCGCCAGGGCGTGCACGGCCCTTCACTACCCGGGCCTTCACCCCGCGCTTCACACGTCTGGAGATGTCATCCGATTCCCGGCATGCTTGTGCAGCTTCGATGCGCAGGATGAATCGATCATCCGGATTACTCAGGTCACGGATGCCCGAGACGGAAGCAAGCGGGATACGCCTCGTATCAGCAACGCTGAGGAGGAGCTCCAGGTCGTACGGCTGCCGGATGAGACGGTCGCCGTGATAGACCATGATCCCGTCATGCTGGTGATCGGCGTTGGTCTCCAACGAGAGGAGCATGGCGTCCCAGCGCGGCCGCTTACGGTTGCGCTGCCATGCGCTGCGCGAGTTGTCGACGTACACGCAGCAAAAGTCAGGCCAGTTGAGACGCAGTGCCATTGCGCGGCCATCGGCTTCCTGGCGCTCAACCTTTTCGAGGGACCCATCCGGCGCGTATGACAACCGGCAGTACAGACAGGGTCGTTGTGGAGTCGGCAGCATCGCGGCCTCCGTAACAATCAACCGAGTTACGTGGGAAGACCGGCTGTCAGGGAGGCAGCATGGGCGAGCCCTCAACCAGCCTTCGCTTCTTCGTGTTTAGCAGACTTTGAGCGGGATAAATGTCGCGATGAACAGCGCGGCCGTAGACCTGGTCGCCGCCCTGCGCCGCCCGATCATGCCCAGCTTCCATGCCGCCTTCAGCTTGGGCGGCATGGTCGGCGCGGGCCTCGGCGGACTGATCGCCGGATCCCTGTCCCCCACGCGCCACCTGCTTGGCCTCACCGTGATCGGCCTGATCGTCACCGCCGTCGCAGGACGCACCCTGCTCCGCCTCGAACCCCCGAACCCGCCGAGCGACGTCCATCGCGAGGACGGCGCCCCGCGCCACCTGGAAAGCCGCACCCGCGGCCTTGTCCTCGTCTTCGGCCTCATCGCCCTCTGCACGGCGTTCGGCGAAGGAGCACTGGCCGACTGGGGCGCCCTGCATCTCGAGCAGGACCTCGACGCCGCCCCGGGCATCGCAGCCGCCGGCTACTCCTGCTTCGCCCTCGCCATGACCATCGGCCGGCTCAGCGGAACAACCCTGCTCGAACGCCTCGGCCAGACCGCGATACTCGTCGCCGGCGGCACGACGGCCGCCGCAGGCATGCTCCTGGGCGCACTCGCCCCGTCCGTATGGCTGGCGCTCCTCGGCTTCGCCATCACCGGACTCGGCCTCGCCAACATCTTCCCGGTCGCAGTGGAACGTGCCGGCGCCCTGGCCGGACCGAGCGGCGTCGCGACCGCCTCCACGCTCGGCTACGGCGGCATGCTCCTGGGACCGCCCGCCATCGGATTCATGGCCGACTGGTTCACCCTGCCCATCGCCCTCACCAGCGTCGCGGTGCTCGCGGCCCTCGCCGCAGTGATCGGCTACAGCACCCGACGTTGACGGAGCCGTGAAGCAGAATCCATGCACCGGCTCAGGCCGCAGCTGACTCGTTGAGATGCACCTTCAGGTAGTTGCGGTGCAGCACAGCGAGTCGGCCTACCTCTGCATCGATCAGTCGACAGCGCAGGCATTCGTTCGGGTCCAAGAGACCGTGCTCGCAAGGCTCGTTGTATCCCGCCCAGAACGCCTCTTCTGGAGTGCGGCAAACGGCCGGCCTGTCCATCGTCAATCCAAGCCCGGCGCTCGCCGGGGGCGGCACTCATCCTGGGCTCGGAGCCGACAATTGCTCCCAGCCGAAATCCTGCGGCCGATCGACCGTACCCCACCCTTCCCCCTCCGGTTTCGGTCCGGAGTGGGGCCCTGCCACACTCATCTTTGTGTGCTGCGAGCGCAAGCACACTCTCGTGGGGCTGGCAGTTGTAGGTAGCAACGTCGATGACCACATGGGTCAGCCAGCCATTCCCGAGGTGCCTCAGAGACGGTTGACGGCCTCGCGTCATCCTCGATCCCTCTCGGTCCTCATGCATGAAGTGCTCTGTCA
>NZ_JBFACK010000021.1:142601-169539 GCF_040640795.1 Streptomyces sp. NPDC021622 | reverse complement strand
GATCACCGCCTTCGGCGAGTTCGTCCTCAATCGCCGGACGGGCTGAGATGCCTGCGGCTGGGCTGGAGGGGCTTGCTGTTGGGGTGGGTGGGCAGCTGCGGAGTTTCGGGCGGGTGGGCGGGAAAAATCCGCCGCGAAGCGGCGCAACGGCGGCGCGGCCGACGACGGCGCGTCGGCAGACCGGGGCCGCTGCCGGGCAATCGGGTGGGTGGGCGGGAAAGATCCGCCGCGGAGCGGCGGTCTTGAGCAGGGGTGAGGGCTCCCTCGCAATTAATAATGGGCAGCATTACAGTGGCCCCATGGCCAGGACCTCAGGACCCGATACCCGGGAGAAGCTCATCCGCGCCGGCGAAGAAGTCTTCGCCGCGCAAGGCGTGGACGGGGCGCAGCTCCGGGACATCGTGCGCAGCGCCGGGCAGAGCAATCCCTCCGCCGTCCAGTACCACTTCGGCTCGCGCGCAGGACTGCTCGACGCCGTGATGGCCGCCCGGCAGACGCGGACCGAGAAGGTCCTCGAGGCCGAGCTCGCGAAGCTCGGGGACGCGTCCGACAGCCTGCCCCGCCTCCTCACCGCCCTGGTGAACGCCGAAGCCACCGAGCTCCGCACGGAGCGGGGCCGGCGCTGCCTGCGCATCTCCGCCCAGCTCAGCCACGAGAGCGGCGTACGCACCCGGACCCCGCACCCCACCATCGACGGCACCGTCTACTGGGAGCTGATCGGCCGCGTCGAGGACTGCCTCGCGACCACGCTCCCCGAGCCCGTACGCCTTGAGCGGCTCGACCTCGCGCTCACCCTCATCGGCGCCGCCATGGGCGACCGGGCCCGCCAGTACCTGGCCGGCACCACCCCCCTGACCGACGAGCCGCTCTTCCTCGCGGACCTCGTCGAGACCACCACGGCCCTGCTCGGGGCCCCCACCCCGCGGAGAGAACCATGAGCGAACTGCACGACCTCACCGGCAAGACCGTCGTCATCACCGGCGCCGCCCGCGGCCTCGGCGCCGAGGCCGCGCGGCAGGCGGTCGCGGCGGGCGCCCATGTCGTCCTGACGGACGTGCTCGACGAGGAGGGCAAGGCCACCGCCGCCGATCTCGGCGAGCGCGCCCGCTTCGCGCACCACGACGTGACGTCCGAGGAGGACTGGCAGCGCGTCGCCCGGTTCGCGGTCGCCGAGTTCGGCGGGATCCACGGCCTGGTGAACAACGCCGGGATATCCACAGGACAGTTCCTGGAGTCGGAGTCGGTCGAGCACTTCCGCAAGGTCCTCGACATCAACCTGACCGGCGTCTTCATCGGCATGAAGAGCGTCATCCCGGTGATGAAGGAGAACGGGGGCGGGTCGATCGTCAACATCTCCTCCGCCGCCGGTCTCATGGGCCTCGCGCTCACCGCCGGTTACGGCGCCTCCAAGTGGGGCGTGCGCGGCCTCACCAAGATCGGTGCCGTGGAGCTCGGCACCGCGCGGATCCGCGTCAACTCCGTCCACCCGGGCATGACGTACACCCCGATGACGGCCGAGCTCGGCATCGAGAAGGGCGAGGGCAAGTACCCCAACACCCCGATGGGCCGGGTCGGCGAGCCGCACGAGATCGCCGGCGCCGTGGTCTTCCTCCTGTCGGACGCCGCCTTGTACGTGACGGGCGCCGAGATCGCCGTCGACGGCGGCTGGACCGCGGGACCCACCGTGAAGTACGTCATGGGGCAGTGAGGTTGGATGGTCGGCATGACTGACGTGACATCAGGGCAGGCCGACCCCCGCCAAGAGATCCTGGCCATCGTCGACGAGAACGACGAGGTCATCGGCGAGGCCCCGCGCGGTGAGGTGTACGCGCGGGGACTGCGCCACCGCTGCGCGTTCATCCTCGTGCGGGACCCCGATGGCCGGGTCTTCGTGCACCGCCGGACACCGACCAAGCTCGTCTTCCCCTCCCGTTACGACATGTTCGTGGGAGGGGTCGTCGGGGCCGGTGAGTCCTACGACGACGCGGCGCTGCGCGAGGCGCAGGAAGAGCTGGGGGTCAGTGGACTCCCGCAGCCCACCCCGCTGTTCAAGTTCCTGTACGAAGACGGCGCGGGGCACTCCTGGTGGTCGTACGTCTACGAGGTGGTCTGCGATCTGCCGGTGAGCCCCCAGGTCGAGGAGGTCGACTGGCACGCCTTCCTCGCCGAGGACGAGCTGGAGCGGCGGCTCGGCGAGTGGGAGTGGACGCCGGACGGGCTCGCCGCCTTCGAACGGCTGCGGGAGTTCCGCGCGCGGTAGGGCGAGGTGGCGCGGGCTAGTGTGCGGCGGGTGAGCAATTTCGTACAGAGCCTGCGCCTGTGGTTCGCCCCCGAGCGGATCCGCGAGGAGGGCGACACCCCCGACTACCGCTTCTCGCTCGCCAACGAGCGCACCTTCCTCGCCTGGCTGCGTACCGCGCTCGCGCTGATCGGCGGGGGTTTCGCGGTGGACCAGTTCCTGCCGGACCTGCGCTGGGGGTGGCGCATCGGTCTCGCCCTGGCCCTGCTCGCCGCCGGTGTGCTCTGCTCGCTGCGCGCGCTCAACCACTGGGTGCGCTGCGAGCGGGCGATGCGGCGGGGCGAGGATCTGCCCACGTCGCGCTTCCCGACGCTGCTGAGCCTGGCCGTCGCGGTGGTGGCGCTCGCCATGGTCGTCATCGTGCTCTTCGGGTGGGAAGGGTGACGGATCGGGCCGCGGTCCGCGATCCGGGGCTGCAGCCCGAGCGCACGCGCCTCGCGTGGCGGCGTACGACGCTGTCCAGCACCGTCGCCGCGGTCCTCGCGGCACGGGCGGCGCTGCACGACGGCACCACCACGCTGTCCGTCCTGGCCTGCGCCCTGTGCCTGCTGCTCTGGCTCGGCTTCCTCACGGTGGCGCACCGCAGGCTCACCGACCTGTCCGCCACGAGCATGCCGCGCCCGCTCACCCGGCGGGCGGCGGCGACGGCGACGCTGTGCACGATGGCGCTCGCGGTGTGCGCGACGGCGATGCTGCTCTGAGCCGCTGGGCCCCGGTGGCCCCGATTCAGTCCGTCCAGTCCACCGTTCAGTCCGTCCAATCCACCGTCACGACGATCTTGCCCCGGGTGCGGCCCTCCGCACTCAGGCGGTGTGCGTCGGCCGCCCGCTCCAGCGGGAACGTCTCGGAGACATGGACCGTGACGACGTCCTGCTCCGCGAGCTGCGCCAGGCGCTGCAGGTCGGCGGCGTCGGGGCGCACCCAGCAGTAGTCACCGCCCAGGCCGATCACCGCGGGGTCCGAGATCGAGGCGAGGCGGCCGCCCGGCGCGAGGACCTCGGCGGACACCTTGAGGGCGTCGCCGCCGACCGTGTCGAAGGCGGCGTCCACCCCCTCCGCAGCCAGCTCCCGCACCCGCCCGGCCAGGCCCTCTCCGTAGGTGACCGGTTCCGCGCCGAGTTCGCGCAGGAAGTCGTGGTTGGACTCGCTCGCGGTGCCGATGACACGGGCACCCGCGTGCCGGGCGAGCTGGACGGCGAGCGAACCGACGCCGCCGGCCGCCGCGTGCACGAGCACCACGTCGCCCTCCGTCACGGCGAGCGCCTTGGTGATCACCTGGTAGGCGGTGAGCCCGGCGAGCGGCAGGCCAGAGGCCTCCTCGAAGGTCAGATTGCGCGGCTTGCGTGCGAGGGTGCGCACGGGGGCGGCGACGTACTCGGCGAAGGTGCCGCGGGAGAGGAAGTCCTCGCGTACGTATCCGATGACCTCGTCCCCCACGGAGAACTCCGGCACGGAAGCACCCGGCTGCACCACCACGCCCGCGACGTCCCAGCCGGGGATCACCGGGAAGACGGGGTCGAGGATGGCGTCGAGGTGGCCCTCGCGGCACTTCCAGTCGACGGGGTTCACGGACGCGGCGCGGACCTTCACCAGGACGGAGTCGGGGCCGACCTTCGGATCGCGGACATCGCCGTACTCGAGAACTTCGGGTCCGCCGTACCGGCGGTAGCTGATCGCCTTCATGGGTCGCCTTCGTGGGATCGCCCTTGCGAGGGGTGCCGTCGTGCGGTGACAGAAGCGAGGTGATGGAAGCGAGGTAATGGAACCAAGGTGATGGAAACATCAACAAGGCTTCCATATGCCCACCAAAGGGGCATCGAGGGCTAGCCTGAGAGGGTCACCCCCTCTCACAGAAGGTGTATGCGTCATGACCCAGCTTCATCACGAGCACCCGGTGCACGAGCACATCCACGGCCCGGCCTGCGGGCACCCGGAGGTGCCGCACGGCGACCATGTCGACTACGCGCACGACGGCCACATGCACCGCCTGCACTCCGGGCACTGGGACGAGTGCGAGCCCAGCGGGCACGCCATCCACGAGGGACACGACCACCGGCACGGCGACGGCTGCGGACACGCGTCGGTCCTGCACGGCGACCACGTCGACTACCTCCACGACGGCCACCGGCACGCGCCGCACGACGGCCACTGGGACGACCACTGAGGGTCACGCGCCCCGAACGGACCGGCCGCCTTCCCCCGCACGGACGCCAACTGGCAGTCTGTGGCGGGGGATCGGCATGCCTGGGGTGGTGAGCGCGACCGCGATCCTGATCACGTTCCCGCTGCGCTCTGGACGACATACCGACTGGTCGGCATCATAAAGAGCGGCGCAGCCGACACCACCGGCACCGCATTCGACGTCGACCGTCCGATCAGGAGCGAAGATGAGCCCAGACCACCCGCGAGGCCTCGATCTCGACCAGCTGCGCGGCCATCTGGACCGCGAACGGCCGGGCCTGGTGGGCGGACCGCTCACCGCCCGGCTGATCGAGGGCGGCCGGTCGAACCTCACGTACGCCGTGACGGACGGCAGCACGCGCTGGGTCGTGCGGCGGCCGCCGCTCGGGCACGTCCTTGCGACCGCGCACGACATGAAGCGCGAGCACCGGGTGATCAGCGCCCTGCACCCCACCGACGTACCGGTGCCGACGCCGGTGCTGCTCTGCGAGGACGACTCCGTGATCGGGGCGCCCTTCTACGTGATGGACTTCGTGGAGGGCACGCCGTACCGCACGGCCGACGAGCTGGCGCCGCTGGGCGCCGAGCGCACCCGGGCTGCCGTCAACGGCCTCGTCGACACCCTCGTCGATCTGCACTCCGTGGACCCCGCGGCGGTCGGCCTCGGTGACTTCGGGCGGCCCGACGGCTTCCTCGACCGGCAGCTGCGCCGCTGGGGCAAGCAGCTCGACGCGTCGCGCAACCGCGACCTGGCCGGCATCGACGAGCTGCACGCGGCGCTCGGCCGCAAGCTGCCCGTCTCCCCCGCGGCCACCGTCGTGCACGGCGACTACCGTCTCGACAACGTCCTGATCGGCCCGGAGGACAAGATCAGGGCGATCCTCGACTGGGAGATGTCCACGCTCGGCGATCCGCTCACCGACCTGGGCCTGCTCGTCATGTACAGCACCCGGCTCGAGCTGCCGAACTCCCCCATCAGTACGACGGCGGGCGCCCCCGGACACCCGCGGGCCGCCGAACTGGTCGAGCGGTACGCCGCGCGCTCGGGGCGCGACGTGTCGGCGGTCGACTGGTACACGGCGTTCGCCTGGTTCAAGCTCGCCGTGATCCTGGAGGGCATCCACTACCGCTACACGCTCGGCCAGACGGTCGGCGCGGGCTTCGACCGCATCGGCGAGCTCGTCCCCGTCTTCATCGAGCACGGCCTCAGCACGCTCCAGGAACGAAAGGAAGGCTGAGCCCGCCATGGACTTCGCCTACGACGCGCACACCGAAGAGCTGCGCGCCAAGCTGCTCGCCTTCATGGACGAGCATGTGTACCCGGCCGAGCCGGTCGCCGACGAGCAGCGGGCCGGGCTTGCCTCTCCGTGGGACACGCCCCCGATCGTGGAGGAGCTGAAGGCCGAGGCGCGCAGGCAGGGCCTGTGGAACCTCTTCCTTCCCGACGCCGAGCACGGGGCCGGGCTCACGAACCTCCAGTACGCGCCGCTCGCCGAGATCACCGGCCGCTCCCCGCAGCTCGCGCCCACCGCGCTGAACTGCGCCGCCCCGGACACCGGCAACATGGAGGTGCTCACCCAGTTCGGCTCCGACGAGCACAAGAAGCAGTGGCTGGAGCCGCTGCTCGCCGGTGAGATCCGCTCGGCGTTCGCGATGACCGAGCCGGAGGTGGCCTCGTCGGACGCCACGAACATCACCACGCTCATCGAGCGGGATGGCGACGAGTACGTCATCACGGGCCGCAAGTGGTACATCTCCGGGGCGATGAACCCGGACTGCAAGGTCTTCATCGTGATGGGCAAGACCGACCCGGACGGCGCCGACATCCGCCGCCAGCAGTCGATGGTGCTCGTGCCGAGGGACACTCCCGGCCTCGAAGTGCGGCGCGCCATGCGGGTGTACGGCTACGAGGACCACTACCACGGCGGTCACGCCGAGGTCGTCTTCGACCGCGTACGCGTCCCCGTCTCGAACCTGATCGGCGAGGAGGGCGGCGGCTTCGCCATCGCCCAGGCGCGGCTCGGTCCCGGCCGCATCCACCACTGCATGCGACTGATCGGCATGGCCGAGCGGGGCATCGAGCTGATGTGCCGGCGGGCCGTGGCGCGTACGGCCTTCGGGAAGCCGCTCGCCCAGCAGGGCGTCGTCCAGGAGTGGATCGCGGATGCCCGGGTCGCCGTGGAGCAGCTGCGGCTGCTCGTGCTCAAGACTGCCTGGCTGATGGACACCGTCGGCAACAAGGGGGCGCACACGGAGATTCAGTCCATCAAGATCGCGACGCCGCGGACGGTCGTCGGCATCCTGGACCAGGCTGTCCAGCTGCACGGTGCGGGGGGTGTAAGTCAGGACTTCCCGCTCGCTGAACTGTGGGCCGCCGCGCGGACGTTGAGGCTCGCGGACGGTCCGGATGAGGTGCACCAGAGGTCGCTGGCGCGGCGGGAGCTGAAGAAGTACCTGTAAGGGCTCCTCCCGGGGGTCTGTGTATCACCGCGAGTCCGTCGTGGCTGGTCGCGCAGTTCCCCGCGCCCCTTCGGGGCGCCCCCCTCGGGGCGCTCCTTACGGCCGCAGCGCCCTCAGCAGCAGGTCCGCCAAGTGGTCGGCGACCTGCTGCGGGGTGAGCGGGCCGTCCGGGCGGTACCAGGTGGACAGGTGGTGGACCGAGCCGAAGTGGTAGTCCACCACCAGGTCCGCCGGGGTCTCCTTGGAGAAGACGCCGGCCTCCTGGCCCTCCTCGATCAGCGCGCGGAAACGCTCGTGGTAGCGGCGGCGCTCGGCCCGCACCTGTTTGTTCTTCTCCGGGCTGAGGTGGTGCATGGAGCGGAAGAAGATCGACGCGTCGTCGAGGTTGTCGATCGTCGTGACGACGACGTCGGCCGCCGCGTCCCGCACCCGCTGCTCGATGGGCGCGTCGGCGTCCGCGAACGCGTCGAGGCGCTCCTGCTGGACGCGGAGCACGCGCGCGTACACCTCGTGCAGGAGATCGTCCTTGGAGCCGAAGTAGTGGTAGAGCGCGCCCTTGGTGACGCCTGCCGACTCCACGATCTCCTGCACCGATGTGCGGTCGTAGCCGCGCTCGGCGAAAAGCCGCGTGGCGGCGGCGAGCAGCCGCTGAGGGACGGGCGTACCGTCACCGTCCGTCGTCCTGGCCACTGCCGCCACCTTCCTTCCGATGTCACTGACCGTTGTGTGTACGGGAACGCAGTTCCCGCCGGAGGATCTTCCCACTTGTCGTCTTCGGGAGCTCCGGCAGGATCTCGACGGCCCGCGGATACTTGTACGCCGCGAGCCGCTCCTTGCAGTAGTCCGCCAACGCCTCCGGTGCCTCTTCGGCCCCCGGCCGCAGGCTCACGTACGCCTTGACGGTCTCTCCCCGGTAGCTGTCCGGGACGCCGATCACCGCGGCCTCGCGGACCGCGGGGTGGGTGTAGAGGACGTCCTCCACCTCGCGGGGCCAGACCTTGAAGCCGGACGCGTTGATCATGTCCTTCTTGCGGTCCACCACGTAGAGCCAGCCCTGGGCGTCCATGAAGCCGATGTCGCCGGTGCGCAGCTCGCCGTCGGGGAAGGCCTCGTCGGTGGCGTCGGGTCGCTTCCAGTAGCCGGGGACGGCCTGCGGGCCGCGCACGGCTATCTCGCCCTGCTCCCCGAAGGGGACGTCCTTGCCGAAGTCGTCGACGATGCGTACGACGGTCTCCGGCCCCGGTACGCCGACCGCGAGGGTCCCCGACACCGGATCGACCGGTGCCTGGAGGCCGGGCGGCACGGAGGCGCAGGGGGCGGTGCACTCGGTGAGGCCGTAGCCGTTGTGGAGGTAGGGCCCGAAGCTCGCGGCGAACTTCTCCACCAGGGCGGGCGGCAGCGGCGCACCGCCCGAGGAGATCATCGCGAAGGAGTCGAAGTGCTCCCGCGTGACGGAGGGGTGGGCGGCCAGCGCCATGAAGGCGGTGGAGGGGCCCACGGTGTACGCCGGTTTGTGCTCGGCGAAGGCGTCGAGGACGACTCCCGCGTCGAAGCGGTAGGCGAGCGCGAGGGTGCCCGCGTTGGCGATGCAGCCGGCGATCTGCGCGACCATGCCGGTGATGTGGAAGAGCGGCGCCATCGCGAAGTAGCAGGCGCCTTCGGGGATTCCGGAGCCGGTGCGCTGCCGCTCGGCGTTGTAGGTGATGTTGCCGTGGGTGTTCATGGCGCCCTTGGGGGTGCCGCTGGTGCCCGACGTGTAGCTGATCAACGCGACGTCGGACGGGCCGAGTTCACGGTCCGACGGCGCCGGGAGTCCCTGGCGGGCGACCGTCACCAGGTCCTCGGCGTCGGCTGCCTGCGGCAGGCGCTCGAAGTCGAGTACCCGGGCGTCGTCGCGGCTCTGCAGATCGAGCTGGCAGGCGGTGAGCACGATGCGTACGGGAGAGGCGGCGGCCGTCTCGCGCAGATACGTCTCCCATGCGCGGTCCGCGCAGATCAACGCGGTCACGTCGGCGTCCGCGAGGACGTGCCTGACCTCCGCCGTCTTGTACATGGGGTTGACCGGCACGACCGTGGCGCCCGCCTTCCACGCGCCGAGCAGTGCGATCACGAAGTGCGGGGTGTTCTGCAGCAGGATGGCGACCCGGTCGCCGCGCGCGAGCCCGCGCGCGGCCAGGTGTCCGGCGACGGAGTCGGTGAGGGCGTCCGTCTCGCGGTAGGTGAGGCGTCCGTCGAAGTAGGCGAGGGCCGTGTGCTCGGGGGCCCTGGCGAGGGCCGCCCGGAAGGCGTGCACGACGGAGTCGGCGGGCTCGACGGGCCCGCGCTGGGCTTCGTTGAGGCGGCCGAGCCAGGGCTTGGCGTCGTATATCGAGGCGCCGAAGGTCGAGGCGCCGAAGGTCGAGGCGTCGGGGGTCGAGGCGTCGGCGGGCTTCGGGGAGTGGCCGGTGGGCTTCGGGGACGCGCTCACCGCTCCGTCGCCTCCCACTTCTGCTGGATGTGGTTCATGCCCGTCAGCCACTTGTCGGGGTCTGCGGCGCGGATCCGGTAGTACTCGGCGACCTCGGGGTGCGGCAGGATCAGGAAGCGGTCCTCGGCCATCCCGGCGAAGAGCGCGTCGGCGACGTCCGCGGGTTCGATCGCGGTGGGCGTGAGCACGAGGTCGCCCGCGCTGCCGGTGGCGGCGAGCATGTCCGTACGCACGCCCTGCGGGCAGATCGCGTGGACGCTGATCCCCCGGTGGCGGTAGGTGAGCGAGAGCCATTCGGTGAAGGCGTACGCGCCGTGCTTGGTGACGCTGTAGGGCGCGGCGCCGATCATGGTGAGCAGTCCGGCCGCCGAGACGGTGGAGACGAAGCGGCCGCTGCCCCGCTCCAGCCAGCCGGGAAGCAGTTCGTGCGCCGCGCGGACGTGGGCCATGACGTTGACGTCCCAGGCCGTCGCCCAGACCTCTTCCGGCGCGGCCTCCGAGCCGCCCGATCCGAGACCCGCGTTGGCGCAGTACACGTCGACGGTGCCGCCGAGCGCCTCGGTCGCCGCGGGCACGATCGTGGAGGCGTCTCCGGGCACGGCCACGGCGCCGATCTCGCCGGCCACCGCATCGGCCTTGGCCGCGTCCAGGTCGTTGACCACGACGCGCGCGCCCGCCGCGGCGAAGCGGCGGGCCAGCGCGGCCCCGATGCCGCCTCCGGCACCGGTGACGACAACTCCCTTGTCCTGCAGGGTCTCCACGTTCGGTCTCCTTCGGCTGCGGCTCCGCTGTGATCGCAGACTAACCAGTCGGTATGTGATGGCGGAAGGGGGTCGTCCAGCCGGGTTCGTTCCCCGCCGGGGGTCCGCGCGCTAGCGTGCGTGGCCATGACAGCCACCGCGCTCACGGAGGTCTCTGCATGAACCTGTCCCGACGCAGCCTGTCCAGACGCGGCCTGCTGGCCGCCTCCACCCTCACCGCCCTGACCGCGGCCTCCCCCGCTTCCGCCGCTTCGACCGAGGGGGGCGGTTCGGGCGGCGGGCGGCGCCTGCGCACCGGCTTCGAGCGCCTGGATGCGGGCGGGTACGCGCCGCTGGACGGCGCGCGGGTCGGCGTGGTCACCAACCCGACCGGTGTCACCAGGGACGTACGCCACATCGTGGACGTCATGCACGCCGACGAGCGGGTGAATCTGGTCGCGGTCTTCGGGCCCGAGCACGGATTCCGGGGGACGGCGCAGGCGGGCGGTTCCGAGGGTCGCTACGACGATCCGGCGACCGGGCTTCCCGTCTACGACACGTACCAGAAGAGTGGTCGGGCGCTCGCCGACATCTTCACCGCGGCCGGGGTCGACACGATCGTCTTCGACATCCAGGACGTGGGCGCGCGCTTCTACACGTACATCTGGACGCTCTTCGACTGCATGGAGTCGGCCGAGCTCGCGGGCAAGCGGTTCATGGTCCTCGACCGGCCGAATCCGGTGACGGGGCGCGGCGCGTACGGGCCCGTCCTGCACAAGGAGTTCGCGACGTTCGTCGGGCGGCAGCCGATCGCGCAGGCGCACGGGATGACGGTGACGGAGCTGGCGCTCCTGTTCAACGGCGAGTTCCTGGAGCGCCCCGTCGAGCTTGAGACGGTGCGGATGACGGGGTGGAAGCGCTCGGACTTCTACGACGCGTCCGGTCTTCCGTGGGTGCCGCCGAGCCCGAACATGCCGACGCCCGACACCGCCCTCGTCTACAGCGGCACCTGCCTCTTCGAGGGCACGAACCTCTCGGAGGGGCGCGGCACGACCCGCCCCTTCGAGCTCCTGGGCGCGGAGGGCATCGACCGCAAGTGGGCGGCGGCCGTCAATGAACTCGGCCTGCCCGGCGTGCACTTCAGGGAGGCGTACTTCGCGCCGACGTTCTCCAAGTTCCAGGGCAAGACGATCGGCGGCGTCCAACTCCATGTCCACGACCGGGAGTCGTACGACCCGGTGCGCACCGGCATCGCGCTGCTCGTGACCGCCAAGAAGGTGTGGAGCGGCTTCGCCTGGCGCTCCGACAACTGGATCGACAAGCTCACGGGCACCACCCGGGTCCGCACCCAGATCGACGCGGGCGCGGACCCGGACGAGGTGGTGGCCGCCTGGCAGGACGACCTCGCGGGCTTCCGCGCGATACGCCGCCGGTATCTGCGCTACCCGTAACAGCGCGCGCTCAGGGCCGTACGCTCGCGTGCAGAATCCTTGCGAGCTCGCGCGGCTGGGAGAACATCGGCCAGTGGCCGGTGTCCATCTCGACGAGCCGCCAGCGCTCGCTCTTGAGCAGCTCGGCCACGTCGTCCATCGGCTCTCGGCCGTCGAGCAGGCACTTGATGTACGTCGCCGGGAGCTCGCCGAGCGGACGGGCGAGCTCCGCGGTTTCGGTCAGCGTGGTGCCGGGGTGCGGTGTCGAGCCGCTCGCGAACCGGGCGACCTGTTCGCTGTCGAGCCCCTGCCCGTCGACTTCGGCCGCGGCCGGGGGCGGCCACCAGCCGTCGTTCTCGGCGAGCGTCTCCTCGAACACCTCCTGGCCCTGCCACCACACGGAGGCGAACGACTCGCCGTCGACCGGGACGTTGGAGTCGACGAACACCACACGGGTGAGCCGGTCGCCGATCAGCTCGGCGGCCTGGCCGACGGGGATGCCCGCGTAGCTGTGCCCGACGAGGACGACATCGCGCAGGCCGAGGCGTTCCACCTCGCCGACGATGTCCCGCACATGGGTCTGCTGTCCGGCCGGCGCGCCCTGCTTGTCGGCGAGGCCGGAGAGCGTCAGCGGGTGGGCGCCGTGCCCGGCCGCCCGCAGTTCCCGCGCCACGTCGTCCCAGGCCCACGCTCCGAGCCAGGCGCCCGGCACCAGTACGAATTCCGCCATGGAGGAGAACGTACACGCCAAGGCCGTGGTGGAGCAGACCCCACCGGGGAAGGGGTGCCTGCTGGATGGTGGCGCGGCCGACCGCCCGGAATCGTGGTTTCGGCTGATGACGGGCGATTCGAGGAGGTACTCAATGACAGGCGTGACGCGGCGAAGGGTCCCGCTCCTGCTGGTCACGGCAGTCGGGGCGGGGGCGCTGCTCGCTCCCCAGGCCGCCCGCGCGACGCCCCGGGCGGCGGATCCGGTCCCGGCGATCGAGCGCGCGGCCCACCCGTTGCGCTCCACCCATCCGGGCGGGGACGCCAGGGATCTGCGGCCGCTGGGCCGGATGGTGGGCGATGCCTCGGTGGTGGGGCTCGGCGAGGCCACGCACGGCTCGCACGAGTTCTTCACCATGAAGGACCGGGTGTTCCGGTATCTGGTCGAGGAGAAGGGCTTCACCACGTTCGCGCAGGAGGTCAGCTGGACGACGGGGCTGCGCTTCGACGCCTATGTGCGCGGGGGCGATGGCGACGTGCGCAAGCTGGTCCACCAGGAGCTGGCGAAGACGCCCTGGGACACGGAGGAGTACGTCGAGCTGCTGACCTGGATGCGCGCCTATAACGACCGCCACCCGGAGCGCGAGCTGCGGTTCATGGGCAACGATCTCAACTACCCGGAGCTCGGCGAGGAGTTGTTCGGCGGGGTGAGCGACTATGTGCGCTCGCACGAGCCCGATCTGCTGCCGAGGATCACCGAGCTGTACGCGCCGATCCGCCGCCTCGCGGACGGGGACACGTACATGGCCAGGCCCCTTGAGGAGCGGCGGAAGCTGGCGGGAAAGGCACGGAAGGCCTTCGATCTGCTGAAGAAGCGCCAACCCGACCACCCTGACGGGAAGTTCACGTGGGCGCTGCAGCACGCTCGGTCGATCTCGCAGACCGCCACGATCTACGCCTTCGCCCTGGACACCCCCGAGGGCTCGAAGGAGTCGATGCTGTACCGCGACCGGCTGATGGCGGAGAACACCGCTTGGTGGCAGCGGAACACGGGCGACAAGGTGCTCCTGTCGGCGCACAACGCGCATGTCGCGTACGAGAGTTACGACTCCCGCTACCCGAAGATGCAGGGCGCCTTCCTGCGCGACCGGCTCGGCGAGCGGTACACGAGCATCGGATTCACCTTCGACCAGGGATCGTTCATGGCTCAGAGCGCGGACTCCAAAGTGTGGAAGTCCCGCTCCGTGGGTGCGGCCCATCGCGGCATGAACGAGTACACGCTCGACAAGGTGCGCCTCGACGACTACTTCGTAGACATGCGCGCGCTACCGGACCGGACCCGGGCGTGGCTGAGCAAGGCCCGGCCGACCCGCAGCATCGGGAACGTGCACCCGGACGGCCCGTACAAGATCCGCCTCGCCCCCTCGCACGACATTCTCATCCACCTGCACCGCGTTACCGCAGCTCACCGCCAGTCTCAATGACCGAGACGGGCCGCCCCAGGTATTGACTGGCCCATACATCCAACGTGAGAGTGCCGCTCGTGCACAGCGAAATCTCACCAGAGAAGACCCAGCCGGACGCGAGCCCGGAGAGCCTGCGCCGGGTGGCCGTCGCCTCGTTCATCGGGACGGCCATCGAGTTCTACGACTTCTACATCTATGGCACGGCGGCCGCCCTCGTCCTGAACGACGCGTTCTTCCCGACCCTGGACCCGGTCAACGCCACCCTCGCCTCCTTCTCCACGTACGCGGTGGCGTTCGCGGCGCGGCCGATCGGGTCCGTGGTCTTCGGGCACTTCGGCGACCGGGTGGGACGCAAGTCGGTGCTTGTGGCCTCGCTGCTGCTCATGGGGCTCTCGACGGCGCTCGTCGGACTCCTGCCCGGATACGGCACGTTGGGCATCTGGGCGCCGGTCCTGCTGATCCTGCTGCGCTTCCTGCAGGGCATCGGGCTCGGCGGCGAGTGGGGCGGCGCCGCGCTGCTCGCGGTGGAGCACGCGCCGAAGAAGAAGCGCGGGCTCTACGCGGCCTTCCCCCAACTCGGCCCGTCCGTCGGGTTCTTCGCGGCGACGGGTGTCTTCTGGCTGCTGTCGGCCGTCCTCTCCGACGACGCGTTCCGCGGCTGGGGCTGGCGCGTGCCGTTCCTGCTGTCCTTCCTGCTGGTCGGCGTCGGGCTCTTCGTGCGCCTGCGGATCAGCGAGACGCCGGTCTTCGCGAAGGTCATGGACGCCCAGGAGTCAAGCAAGGTCCCCGCGCTCGACGTGCTGCGCCGCCATCCGCGCGAACTGCTGCTCGGCGCGGGCGGGATGATCGTCGCGTACGGACTCTTCTATACGGCGACGACGTACTGCCTGGCGTACGCCACCGGCACGCTGGGCGTATCCCGCAACACCATGCTCGGCCTCTCGCTGGTCGCCTGTCTCTTCCTCGCGGCCGGCACCTGGCTCGCCGCGACCCGCTCGGACGGGGCAGGACGCCGCAAGCTGATCCTGGCGGGGGCGGGGCTCGCGGTGGTGTGGGGTCTGGCGCTCTTCCCGCTCCTGGACACCGAGCAGCCGGTGCTGATGGCGCTCGGTGTCGGCGGCGCGCTGTTCTGCATGGGTGTGGTCTACGGCCCGATGGGCGCCTATCTGCCGGAGCTGTTCGGCACGAACGTGCGCTACTCGGGCGCCTCGCTCGCCTACAACCTGGGCGGCGTCCTGGGCGGCGCGGTCTCCCCGCTGGTCGCGACACGGCTGCAGTCGGCGTTCGGCTCCTCGTCCGTGGGCTGGTACGTGAGCGCCATGGCGGTTGTGTCCCTGCTGTGTGTGCTCGCCCTGCCGGAAACCCGCGAACGGGACCTTGCATAACCGAGTAAATGCAATATGAAGCACGCGCGCAAGATGAATTCTCCACACGTCTAGACCACATACTCCGGTCATATACGGAATGGAGAATTCAGCGGCTGAGCCACCATCGCTCATTCTCCTTCGCGAGCGCGACCCAGAGCAGGTTCAGGGGATGCCCCGAATCGTAGGAATCGCGGTCGCCGCGCCGCGTGAACACACCCACGAGCACTTCCGTCCGCGGTCCCGCGTCGCCGATGACGTCGAGCCGCCGCAGCCCCCCGGCCTCCGGGAGGCTGCCGCTCTCGGCGGCCTCGGCGATGCCCCGCGTGACCAGCATCGCCCCGCTGACCACGCCCGACCGCAGCAGCTCGAAGCCGTAGTGCGCGGCCTCTATCTCGGCGGCGATGGACAGCTCCTTGCGGTAGTCGGCGCCGTACCAGGAGGTGAGGAAGCGGCCGATCAGACCGCCGGCCGACACCACGAGCGGCAGCTTGGGCAGTTCGCTCGCGCCGAACGAAGCACCCGGAAGGCGGTCGTCGGGCAGGTTCGTGAGCAGCGAGAGTCCGCTGCGCCGCCACTCGATGACCTCGTAGGGATCGAGCTCGGCCTCCTCGCCCTCGATGACCACGACGCTGCCGCAGACCAGGTCGAGTTCCTTGCTCCGCAGCTTGGTGAAGAGGTCCCCGGTGCGGACATGGGTGACCTTCAGATCGACGCCGCGGCGTTCGTAGGCATCGCTCACGCGCTCCACGGCGTCCAGGAGAAACCCCAGCGTGTAGCGGGTGGAGCCGACCGACAGGGTGCGTCCGAGGCGGCGGCGCGCGTCGTGCAGACCCTCGGTCCACTGGCCGAGCGTGCGCCGTGCCAGGTCGACGAGGGTCTCGCCGGTGGGGGTGAAAAGGACGTCCTTGCCGCGCCCCCGCTTCAGGACGAGGGCTTCGCCGCACAGCGCTCCGAAGGTGCGGTTCATCGTGTCCAGCTGCTTCTGCACGCTGGACTGCTCGCGTCCCAGCTGCCGGGCGGCGGCGAGCGCCGTGCCCGTCTCGTGCACGGCGAGCAGCGTACGTAATTGATCCATCGTGGTGTCCAGCAGCTCCGTGGGGTACTGCTGCGGACCGGATAGGGCCATGCTCGGCGACTCGCTCTCCGACTCCTTTGTGTTTTACGGCATTGCAGCATAGCCGCCGCAGAAACTGATCCGGAGAACACCCTAAATTATCTGGCGATTTCTTCCAGAAAAAGCTGGATGCGTTCCCGGTACCCGTGGAATGGTCGAGCCAATCCCGCTCGACCAATCATCTCTGAGGAGACTTACGCTCGTGAGCCATTACCAGGCCGCACCCGCGCACCACGGTCCCCACCCTGCGGGCCCTGCGAGCCACTCGGGCCGCGCGGTCAGGCGACCCGGCACCCTCACCGCTCTGGTGTGGACCACGGTCCTCTCCGCGGTCGCCGCGATCATCGGCGCCGTCCTGGTCTTCGCCGGCGGCGAGGACATGGCGGAGGACAACATCAACGACGTCATCCAGGACCACCCGGACATCGTCGGACTGCCCTCGGGGACCTCCGCGGCGGACATCAAGGCGCTGTCGGGTCCCATCTGGGACGAGATGATCAGCGACCGCGCGGGCACCCTGTCCGCCCGTGCAGGATTCGCGATATTCACCGCGGTCTGCCTGCTGATCTTCGCGCTCGCCGCCCGCAAGAAGGCCGCCGTCTGGGCCCGCGTCCTCATCACGATCTCGGCCGTGATCGCCCTGTTCCCGCACCTCCTGATCCTCGGCGACTACGAGCCCGACTCGGTCATGTGGACGAGCCGCGCGGCGGTGTTCGCGGCCATCGCGGCGATCGTGCTGTGCTGGCTGCCGCCCGTCAACCGCTTCGCACGGGCGCAGAAGACCACCGGCTAGCCGACGGCCGGTGACCGCGTGGGGCAGGTGCCGTCCGGGGGACGGCACCTGCCCCACGCGTGCGACCCACCGTGCAGGACCTCTGGTCAGAGCCGCGGGGCCGCAGGACGATGCCCGCGTGGAGCGCTACTGGGAACTGACCTTCGACGCCGACGGGGATGCCGACACCGCGCAGCGCGACCGCCTCATCGCCGGGGTGGCCCGTGAGCGCGTCACCGATCTGCTCGTCCTCGCGCACGGCTGGAACAACGACCGGGACATGGCGACCGAGCTCTACCGGCGGTTCTTCGCGCCCTGCCGGGACCTCGCGGGCACGGGCGTACGCCTGGGATACGTGGGCGTGATCTGGCCCGCGATCCGCTTCCCCGACGAGCCGATCCCCGACTTCGAGCGCTCCACCGCGGCCGCCGCGGGCGCGGGCGCGGGTCCCCTGCTCGACGAACCGACCCGGCGGCTGCTCGCCGCGACGTTCCCCGGCCATGACGACGAACTGGAGCGCATCGGCGCCCTGTTGGCCGAGCGCTCCGGGGTCGCGTCCCGCCTCTACGAGTACGGCCGCCACGTACGCGATCTCGTCTCCGTGCACGAGAACAGCCCCGCACGGCGCTTCGCCGACGACATCTGGAGCGGCGAGCCCGCCATGCTGACCGACGACGCCGTCGAGGTGTGCGAGCTGTTCGCCGCCGCGATGGAGGGCACGGGGCAGCAGGAACTCTTCGGGAGTCTGCGCAAACGGCTCTGGAACGGTGCGCACGAACTCCTGCGCCAGGCCAGCTACTACGCGATGAAGCGCCGGGCGGGCACGGTGGGCCAGCTTGGCCTCGGCCCCACGGTCGGGCTCCTGGTCGGCGACGCGCCCGCGCTGCGGGTGCATCTCATCGGGCACAGCTTCGGGGCGCGGCTCGTGTCGTACGCGCTGCGCGGGATGCCGGAGTCGGTGCGCGGCGTGAAGTCGACGACGCTGCTCCAAGGCGCCTTCTCGCACTACGCGTTCTCCGGCCGGCTGCCGCACGACCCGCGCCGGGCCGGCGCGCTGCACGGCGTACAGCGCCGCATCGACGGCCCGCTGGTGTCCTGCTACTCGCGCCACGACGACGCCCTGGGCAAGATCTATCCGCTCGCCTCGAAGCTCGCGGGAGACTCCTCGACCTTCCTGGGCCTGTGGGAGCGCTGGGGCGCCATCGGCTACAACGGGATCCGCGCGGTCGACGGCGCCAAGCGCGTCAAGCTGGGCCGGGCGATCCCCGCCAAGGGGTGCGTGAGCGTGGACGCGTCGCCGGTGGTGCGGCGCGGCGGTCCGCCCGCCGGCGCGCACAGCGACATCTGCCACGAGGAACTGGCGCGTGTCGTGTTCGCCGCAGGGCGGATCGCCCTGGCCTGAACTCCCCTGCGTCACCTTTCCAGAAGCCCCACATAGCTCCTGCTCACGGTCGCCTTATGTCTGCCATCGAAAATCGGATGGAAGTCGAGGGAGCCGAATCGCGTGTCGATACGTCTACTCGGCAACGTCCGAGAACGTGCGACGGAGGTGCAGGGCGATGGCCGGATTCCGGAGTCTCGCGAGACAGGTGCGTGATCCGCAGAGCGATCTGGCACTGCGGCGCTACTCACTGCGCAAGTGCCTGGAGAGGTTCGCCCCTTATGGCCACCGGGCGACCTGGGACCATCTGTGTTCCCGGGCCGGCTTCGGACCCGAGGACCGGTCGCCCGATCCGGCGCGGCTCGTGGCCGCGCTCGACGAACTGGAGGCGGCACGGGCGGTCTGGCTCTCCTACGAGGAGGATTTCGCGGAGCGCCGCCGCAAGGAGAAGCACGACGGTCTGCGCCGGCCGGGCAGCGTGGACGACTGGCACCGGTGCACGTGGGGCGGCTGCGGCGTCGCCTGGTGCGACGACCCCGGCATCCATCCCTCCGAGCCGCTCGCCGAGGTGCTCCGCCGGCTGATAGCGGCGCTCGAACGGGACCCCGGCACGGTCTGCCCCGTGTGTGTGCGGCCCGATCTCGTCTGGAAGCACGGCCTGGCGCACGAGCCGTCCTCGGGCCCGGTCTGCACGAACTGCGGGATCGTGGTGCCGATTCCGGTGCTCACGCCCGCGACGATGGCACGGGCGCGAACGAGGCGGGAACGGCCGCTGGTCTCCGCCTGATCAGGAGCGGCGCGAGGACCCCGGCGACTCAGGGGGTCATGACATCCGTCTGGATGGCCAGCTTGAACTCGGCGAGCATGAGCGGCGCGGCGATCTTCACGTCGCCGGCGCCGCGGGCCGATATCTTCAGGCCGACCGGTGTCTGCGGATGCACGAACATCTGCCAGGTGTACGACCGGTACTGCCCGCCCCGGGTGGGATCCCAGTCGGTGGTGGCCGTCGAGTCGTACCCCGTCGAGCCGCCGAGCGGATCACGCACATAGCGCGCCCGGTACTCCGTGGGCCGGTCGTCCGGCTGCCAGAAGATCATCGCGGACAGGGTGCCCCAGCCGTCGTGACTGGGCCAGATGAGGCCGGAGCGGGCGTCCGGGAACCGGGACGGGCTGGTGTGCCCCTTGCTGGGGTCGTGCATGTGCCACGGGTCGTACGACTCCTCGGCCTCGTCGTACGGAAACCGCACGAGGTGGTAGCCGTCGCTGTCGTACGTGATCTTCTGTGGCCCCGTCCTCGCGGCTTCCCACTTCAACGAGCAGACGGCGATTCCCATCGGCCCTCCCCTGTGTGTTGTCCTGTGGTGATGCAGCTCTGTGTGAACGGCGCCCGCGGCGCGGGCGATGGTGCGGTGATCCCGGTGTCGCCCGGGGCGATGGCCGAGTCCGTGGCGCGGGCCGTCGCGGCCGGTGCACGGGATGTTCATGTACACCCCAAGTCCCCTTGTGGGCAAGACACATTGGCGCCACGCGCGGTTGCGGCCACGCTCGACGCGGTACGTGCGTCGGCCTCCGTCCCCATGGGGGTGACCACCGGCGCGTGGGCCGAATCGGATCCCGGCCGGCGGGTGGCGCTGATCCGCGCCTGGACGGTGCTCCCCGACCACGCGTCGGTCAACTGGCACGAGCCGGGCGCGGAAGCGGTGGCCCAGGCGCTGCTCGACCGGGGCGTGGGCGTCGAGGCGGGCCTGTGGTCCGGCACGGACGGCGCGCGGCGGTTCGCCACGTCCCCGCTCGGCCCGCGCGTCCTGCGGGTGCTCGCAGAGGTGATGGACCCCGACCCCGGGACGGCCCCGGAGTCGGCCCGCGCGCTGCTCACCGCGATCGGCCCCGCGCACGGCCGCCCCGTGCTGCTGCACGGCGAGGAGGGCGGGGCGTGGCCGGTGCTCCGCCTCGCGGGGCGGCTCGGCCTCGCGACCCGCATCGGCCTGGAGGACACGCTGTTCCTGCCGGACGGGCAACGGGCGGCGTCGAACGCTCAGTTGGTCTCGGCGGCGCTGTCCGAGTACGGGTGGGCCCAGCGGTCGTCGTAGGGAAGCGCCAGGAGCTCGATCCTGGTGACGAGGCCGGGGTCGGCTCCGGCGGCACGCAGCCGGGCCGGTGCGTGCTCGGCGAGCCACCGCTGAATCTCACGCAGGGGCTCCTCGCGGTCGAACCAGTACCACCACGGCACGACGCCGCCCGCCTCGTCCCTAAGCAGATCCTGCTACCACGCCTCACAGGCCCGCACGAGCTCCTGGTCCCCGGGCCCGCCCAGGGGCTCGTCGGCCCACCGCGCGAGCAGCGGGGTGGAACTCCCGCACGGCGGCGGCCTGCTCGGGCGGCCAATCGGGCCTCGGCGAGGCGGGGCGTGCTGGGCATGACGGGGTTCCTGACGGGACTCCGGAGCGCGGGCGGATGTGCCGCCGTCGTCCGAAGAGCGTGACGCTATCAGGGCGATATTCGGTCGTTCCATCGCTTTGTCGTCGGGACAGTTGGGGGCGATGACTGACGAGGTGCGCACGCCTGAAGTGCGCGAACCCTAGGAGCCCGTTCCCATGTCGACGCTGCGCGTCACCGCCGAAGTGCTGACCATCCATGAGCATCCCAACGCCGACGCCCTCGAACTGGCCCAGGTGGGCCTGTACCGAGCCGTGGTCGCCAAGGGCGCCTACCGCACCGGCGAGAGCGCCCTCTACATCCCCGAACAGTCCGTGCTGCCCGCCGAGTTGATCGAGGAGCTGGGTCTGACGGGGCGGCTCGCGGGCGGCAAGTCGGACCGGGTCAAGGCGGTACGGCTGCGGGGCGAGCTGTCGCAGGGCATCGTGTGCCGGCCGCGTGCGCTCGCGGATGTCGACCTGGCGGCCGCCGCGGCGGACGGCACGGACTTCGCGGAGCGGCTCGGCGTCGTCAAGTGGGTGCCGCCGGTGCCGCCCACGATGGACGGTGAGGTGGAGGCCGCGCCGGATCTGCTGCCGTGGGTCGACATCGAGAACGTCCAGCGCTACCCGGACATCTTCGAGCCCGGCGAGCCGGTGGTCCTCACGGAGAAGCTGCACGGTTCGGCCTGCCTCCTGACGTATGTGGCGGACGGCGCCCGTGTGCATGTCTCGTCGAAGGGCTTCGGCTCCAAGTCCCTTGCCCTGAAGGAGGATCCGCGCAATCTGTACTGGCGCGCGGTGCACGCCCACGGGGTCGCGACCGCGGCGGCCGCGCTGGCCGAGCGGCTCGGCGCACGCCGGATCGGCGTCTACGGCGAGGTGTTCGGCGCGGGTGTGCAGGACCTGACGTACGGCGCGGACGGCCGCCGGGACACGATCGGTTACGCGGCTTTCGACGTCTGCGCGGACATCGACGGCGCGCTGCGCTGGCTGGACCCGGCGACGGTGCTCGGCGGTGAACTGCCGCTGGTGCCACGGCTGTACGAGGGTCCGTACGACACGGACGTGGTGCTCGCGACCGCCTCGGGGCGCGAGACGGTGTCGGGGCGCGAGCTGCATCTGCGGGAGGGCGTAGTGATCCGCCCCGCGGCCGAGCGGTACAGCGCGGTGACGGGCGGCCGTGCGATCGCCAAGGCGGTCAGTGCCGCGTATCTGACGCGGAAGGGCGGTACGGAGTTCGAGTAGGGGCAATCGGGTGGGTGGGCGGGAAAAGCTTGTTCGTCAGCTGAGACCCTCGTCCACCACCTGCACATGGTCCGCGATCCCCACCACAAGGACCCGCGTCCCCTCCTCCAACGGTCGCCACCGGTGCGGGAGTTCAGCCGCGCAGTACAGGGTGTCACCCCGCTCGAGACGGTAGACGGAGCCCGCCGCCTCCACCTCGGCGGAGCCGTCCGCAACGTACAGAACCTCATCGTTCCGGTGGCGGAACTCCCGCCCCCAGCCATGCTCGCCGGTGAACTCCAGGGCGTGCAGCCGCTGGTGACCGCGGACCAGCGGGCGCATCCGGGCCTCGCGCGCACCCTCCCCCTCGCTCACCGCGGCCGAGTCGCCCCGCACCACGTCCACCGGGCGCGGCGCCTGCGCCGCGGCGAGCAGCTGGACGGCCGTGGTGTCGAGGGCGTCGGCGATGCGCTGCAGGGATCCCATGCTGGGCCGGGAGCGGCCGTTCTCCACCTGGCTGAGGAAGGGTGCCGACACCCCCGCCCGCGCCGCCACTTCGGCCAGGGTCAGGTCCAGGGCGCGGCGCAGCCTGCGGATCCCGGGTCCTACCTGCGGGGTCTCCGCGTCGTCAGTCCTACCCATATCGCGAAGCCTATCTCTTGGGTTAACGTCTTCCGCACCACTTAAGAAACTTAAGTAGACGAGAGGACGGACCCACCATGGCCCGCGTGGACCAGAATCAGCGCCGCCGCCGCGGCACCGGCCTGATAGCCCTGGACGAGGACGCCAGTTACGGCGGCTACACCCTCTTCGCGCCGCTCACCGGCGGCGGCGAGGTCTATCTGATCGACACCCGCGGCGAGATCGCCCACCAGTGGAACCTGCCGCACCGCCCCGGCCGGCACGCGCGGATCCTGCCGAACGGGAACCTCGCGTACAACGGCGTACTCCCCGGCGAGCCCGCGCTCTTCCCGATGTGGCACAAGTACCGCGGCGGGATCATGCAGGAGATATCCCCGGACGGCACGGTCCTGCGCGAGCACCGCGACCCGCTCCAGCACCACGACGCGCACCACTACGGCGACGGACGCCTGCTCTACACCGCCCTGGAGGCGCTGACCGGCGAGGACGCAGCGGCCGTGCGCGGCGGCGTGCCAGGCTCCGAGGCCGATGACGGCACGGTGTGGGCCGACACGATCGTCGAGGTGGACGCGGACGGCAACCGCACCTGGGAGTGGAAGGTCTCCGAGCACCTGGGCCGCGAGGACTTCCCGCTCCACCCGGACTACGCCCGCGAGCACTACCCGCTGATCAACAGCGTCCTGCCGACGAGTGACGGCAACATCCTCGCCAGCCTCCGCTCGGTCTCCGCCGTCGTCGTCATCTCCCGCGAGACCGGCGAGATCATCTGGCGTTCCGAGCCCGGCGTCGTCTCCCAGCAGCACTGCCCCACCGAGCTGGAAGACGGCAACTTCCTCGTCTTCGACAACGGCGTCTTCCGGCCGCACTGGGACGTGCCGTTCAGCCGCGTCATCGAGATCGAGCGGGCGAGCGGCAAGGTCGTCTGGGAGTACCACGACCCGGCCCGCGAGTCGTTCTTCGCGCCCTTCATGGGCAGCGCCCAGCGGCTGCCGAACGGCAACACCCTGGTCACCGACTCCCCCGCGGGCCGCCTCTTCGAGATCACCGAGGACGGCTATCTCTGCTGGGAGTACGTCGTGCCGTACTTCGGCGGCTACCAGGAGGAGGAGGTCCGGGGGCTCTTCCCCTCCGAACCCAACGCCGTCTTCCGCGCCTACCGTTACGCGGCGTCCGAACTGCCCTGGCTGACCGCGGCGCACGACTCGGCGAAGGGCTGACCCGGTGGCCGCCGCCGTCGACGAACGTCTGCCGCTGCCACGCCTCGCCCCGCTCGCCGTCCAGCATCTGCTTGCCGGCGTCGCGGCCCCCGTCTCCTCGGTGATCCTGATCGGCACGACGCTGCGGCTCGACGCCGGGCAGACCGCCTCGCTGCTCAGCGCCACGCTGGTGCTGTGCGGGGCCGGCGCACTGCTCCAGTCCCTGGGCGTGCGGGCGTTGCGCGTCGGCGCGCGGCTGCCGTTCCTGATGCTGCCGGGCGGCGCCGCTGTGGCGATCTTCCTGCAGATCGCGCAGGAGCACGGGCCCGCGACGGCCTCGGGGTCCGTGCTGCTCGCCGCGGCCTTCCTGATCTGCGTACTGCCGTTCTACGGACGGGTGGTGCGGCTGTTCCCGCCGCTGGTGATGGGCACGACGGTCGTCCTGATCGGCATCAACATGATCAAGGTGACGGCGCCGATGGTGGCGTCGGATCCAGGACCCGGCTTCGCCACGCTCGGCGTCATCGCCGTCCTCTTCCTCGTCCTGCGCGGCGTATGGCGGCAGATGGCGGTGCTCTTCGGGCTCGCGGGCGGCACCGTCGTCGCGCTGCTGCTCGGCACCGACATCCGTCTCGCGTCCGGCGCCGCGTTCGCGCTGCCGGAGCCGTTCCCTTACGGCGCCCCGCACTTCGACCTGCTGGCCGCGATCCCGCTGCTCGTCTTCGCGCTCGCCTCGCTCGCCGAGGCCACCGGGCAGACCGTGCTCAACAGCGAGGCGGTCGGCCGCACCCCGGACGCGGGCCGCGACGTGCCGCGCATCGCCCGCGCCGACGCCCTGGTCTCGCTGGGCTCCGGCGTCTTCGGTACGTCGCTGATGGTGACCAGCGCCGAGAACATCGGCATCGTCCAACTGACCCGCGTACGCAGCCGGTTCGTGACGGCGGGCGCGGGTGTGCTGCTCGTCGTGTGCGGTCTTTTCACACCGCTGACCCGCGTGCTCGCCGCGATCCCCGAGCCCGTGGTCGGCGCCGCGGGTCTGGTGATCTACGCGGTGATCGCGGTCCTCGGCTTCAGCATGCTCTCCCGGGTCGACCTGACGCACGGCACCGGCAGCGTGGTCGTCGCGCTCGCCCTGGTCGCGGGGCTGCTGCCGGTCATGGCCCCCGAGATGTACGCGGGCCTGCCGTCCTGGGCGCACACCGTCCTCGGCAGCGGAGTGGCCGCGGGGGCGCTGGCGGCGGTGCTGCTCAGCGCCGTCTTCCGCCGGCTGGGGCCGGGCGAACCGCCCGGGGTCACTTCCGCGTCTGCCGCTCCGCCAGCAGACGGGAGCCGGTGAGGCGGTCGCCGAAGACGTCGTCCGGGTTGGAGAGCACACACGTCTCCAGGGAGAGACAGCCGCAGCCGATGCAGTCCGTGAGGTGATCGCGCAGGCGGCCCAACTGCTTGATGCGCTCGTCCAGTTCCGAGCGCCAGGTCTCCGAGAGGCGCGCCCAGTCCTCGCGGGTGGGCGTGCGCTCCTCGGGGAGCGAGTCGAGCGCGTCACGGATGGTGGCGAGCGGGATGCCGACGCGCTGCGCGGCCCGTACGAAGGCGACGCGGCGCAGCGCGTCACGGTGGTACCTGCGCTGGTTGCCCGAGGTGCGGCGGCTGCTGATCAGGCCCTTGGACTCGTAGAAGTGCAGGGCGGACACGGCGGCGCCGCTGCGGGCCGACAGCTGGCCGACCGAGAGCTCGTGGATCTTCTCTGGGATCTGGGGCACCCCTCAGACCCTAATGGCTGATCCGTTGACACACACCGACACACCCCGCATGCTGAGCAAGCGCTTAGTTCGAATTCTTTGAGGAGGCCAGGGACATGGCAGAGCCGAGGATCTTTGCGTCGGCCGACGATCTGCGTGCCGGAGTCGGCGAGCAGCTCGGGCACAGCGATTGGCTGGAGGTCGACCAGAAGCGGATCGACCAGTTCGCCGACGCCACGGGCGACCACCAGTGGATCCACGTGGACGCGGAGAAGGCGGCCAAGGGCCCCTTCAAGACGACCATCGCGCACGGCTATCTGACGCTGTCGCTGCTGCCGAGCCTGGTGCCGCAGGTGATGCGCGTCGAGGGCATGAAGATGGGCGTCAACTACGGCACCAACAAGGTCCGCTTCCCCTCCCCCGTGCCCTCGGGCTCCCGGGTGCGGGCGACCGCGGTCCTCAAGGAGGTCGAGGGGACCAAGGACGGCGGTGTGCAGGTGACGGCGACGGTCACCGTCGAGCGCGAGGGCGCCGACAAGCCCGCGTGCGTCGCCGAGTCGGTGTCCCGCTACTACTTCTGAGACCCGGAAGGGGACTTCTGGGACCCGCCCGGGTCAGGGCTTGCGGGCCCCCACCATCCGCAGCACGAGGTCGGCGTAGAGCGCGCCGACCTCGTCGGGCGTCCGGTGCCCCGCGACGTTGAACCAACGCGCCACGTCGATGCAGAGCGAGAGCACGGCGAGCGTGGTGCCCGGCACGTCGGGGACGTCGAACTCCCCCGCCCGCACCCCGTCGTTGATCATGTCCCGCACCGCCGCGTCCGACTGCCGGCGCAGCGCGACGATCTCCGTGCGGTGCTCGTCGCCGAGCGCGTCCAGCTCGTACTGGACCACCCGCGCGGTGGTGTGGTGGGCGGCGTGCCAGCGAACGAAGGACCGCACGGCCGCGGCCAGCCGCTCCGCCGCGCCGCCGGGGCCGTCGGCGGCGGCCCGCAGGATCGCGAGGGCCTTGTCGTGGCCGATCCTGCTGATCCGGTGGAGCAGCTCTTCCTTGGTCTTGTAGTGGATGTAAAGCGCCGCGGGACTCATGCCCGCGCGGCCCGCGATGTCCCGGGTCGTCGTCGCGTGGTACCCGCGCTCAGCGAAGGCCTCGACGGCGGCGACGAGCAGCCGCCGTGCCGCGTCGGGCGTGACCTCGCCCCATGGCTGGTCCTCTGCCTCGACCTCGGTCTCCTCCGCCGCGCTCATGCCCACTCCTTCCGCCGGTCGGAAGGGACACCATACCCCTGGTGGTGAGCAAGCGCTTAGGGCGCCGGATCAGGCCGGTGGCCTGCAC
>NZ_JBFACK010000021.1:0-142503 GCF_040640795.1 Streptomyces sp. NPDC021622 | reverse complement strand
CCGGGTCAGGCCACGGGCTTGCACGGGTCAGGCCACGGGCTTGCACGGGTCAGGCCACGGGCTTGCACGGGTCAGGCCACGGGCTTGCACGGGTCAGGCCACGGGCTTGCACGGGTCATACGACCGGCTTGTACGGGTCATGATCGGCAAGCATCTTCTCCAGGCGGGCCTGGTCCACGCGGCTGACGATCTGGTCGGCCTCCTGCCGGTCCCTGACGACCTTGGCGAGCGTGAAGGCGGACGTCGTCAGATACAGCACGGAGACGGCGAGGAAGGCGCGGATCCAGCCGCTGACGTCGAGGCTGTAGATGCCGACGGCCGTCGCGCCGAGCGCCACGGCGAACGAGGCGACCGCCTGGCCGAAGTAGGCGGTGGTGTTCTGCTGCTTGACCGGTGTCTCACTCATGCCCCAGAGCCTGGCCCTGGAGCACCGCCGCCACATCCGCTCTCGTACTCAACTCCCGTACTCAGTACGCCCGCCGGGCCCCGCGGCCTCAGAACGCCGAGACCCCCGTCAGCGCCCGCCCGATGACCAGCTTCTGGATCTGGCTCGTGCCTTCGTAGAGCGTCATCACGCGGGCGTCGCGCAGCAGCTTGCCCGCCGGGTACTCGTCGATGTAGCCGTAGCCGCCGAAGACCTGCAGCGCGTTGTTGGCGGCGCGGACGGCGGCCTCCGACGCGAACAGCTTCGCCTTGGAGGACTCCGTGGTGAACGGCTGCCCCCGGTCGATGAGGTCGGCGACCCGCCAGGTGAGCAGCCGGGCCGCGTCCACGTCCACCGCGATGTCGGTGATCAGCTCCTGGACCAGTTGATGGTGGGCGATGGTCCTGCCGAACTGCTCGCGCTCGGTCGCGTACGTCACCGCCGCGTCCAGGGCGGCCTGGGCGATGCCCACACAGCCCGCGGCGACCGACATCCGCCCCTTGGCGAGCGCCGACATGGCGACCGAGAAGCCCTTGCCCTCGGGCGCCATCATGGCCGACGCCGGGACCCGGACGTCCTCAAGGACCAGTTCGGCGGTGGCCTGGCCGCGCAGACCGAGCTTGCCGTGGATGGTGCGGCGGCTCAGGCCTGGGGTGTCGGTCGGCACGAGGAAGGCGGAGACGCCCTTGTGTCCGGGAGCGTCGGTCGACCGTGCGAAGAGCAGCACGACATCGGCCCAGGTGCCGTTCGTGATGAACGTCTTGGAGCCGTTGATGACGTAGGAGTCGCCGTCGCGCACGGCCTTCGTCGAGAGGTTCCCCGCGTCGGACCCGGTGCCCGGCTCGGTGAGGCCGAAGCAGCCGACGAGCTCCCCGGAGGTGAGCCCAGGCAGCCACTGCCGCTTCTGCTCCTCGTCGCCCCAGTACGCGATGGTCTTGGCGACAAGGCCCAGCGAGACCGACACGATGCCGCGCACGGAGGAGTCGCCGCGGCCCAGCTCCTCGGTCACCAGGCAGTACGCGAGGTGGTCGCCGCCCGAGCCGCCGTACTCCTCGTCGACGGTCAGACCGAGGAAGCCGACCTCGCCGAGCTTCTTCACGATCGACCGGTCCACGCTCTCGGCGCGGTCCCACTCCACGACGTGCGGGGCGATCTCGCGCTCGACGAAGTCCCTGGCGAGCCGCTTGACGGCGATCTGCTCCTCGCTGAGCTCCAGATTCATCGAGAACACCCCACTTTTCCCGGTTCTCCCGGATTTAAATTAGCACTGCTAGTTTCCGTCGGCAGCCCTACTATGTGCCGCATGGCCCGACCGCGCAAGCCCCTCCTCAGCCGAGATCGCATCGTCGAAGCGGCGCGCGCGCTCGTGGACGCCGAGGGGCTCACGGCCGTGTCGACGCGCCGGCTCGCCGCCGAGCTCGGGGTGAGCGGGCCCTCGCTCTACAACCACTTCCGCACCAAGGACGAGATCCTGGAGGCGGTCGCCGACTCGGTCAGCGCCCAGGTCGACCTGTCGATGTTCGACACCGCCGACGAGCGCGACTGGCGCACGGCCCTGCACGACTGGGCGGTGTCCTACCGGGCGGCGCTCACCCGGCACCCGAACATCGTCCCGGTGCTCGCCCACGGTCCTGGCCGCCGCCCGGCGGGCCTGCGCCTCGCGGACGCGGTCTTCGGCGCGATGGTCGACGCGGGCTGGCCCGCGGCGCAGGCGACGTCCATCGGCGCGCTGCTGCGGTTCTTCGTCATGGGCTCGGCGCTCGGCTCGTTCGCCGGGGGCTTCGTGGACGACGAGGCGGCGTACGACCCGGCCGACTATCCGCACCTCGGCCAGGCCCACCTGCTCGCCGACCGCCAGCAGCAGATCGACGAGCGGGCCTTCGAGACCGGCCTGCGGGCCCTGCTCGACGGTCTCGCCCTGCAGTACGAGCAGGTGGCGACGCCCGCCGCCTGACGGGGGCGCGGGGTTCACGGCACACCAAGGCGCCGTACCGCCCGGCAACTGCACAGATGTAAAGTGCATCCGCCTCGCCGGGCGAAACATGGACGTAACACGGGAGTGAGTCGTGCGGCCCTCAACGGATGCCAGGCGCCCGCCTCTTGGGGTGCTCCCCTTCGCCGCCCAGGTCCTGCGCGGCCACGCGCAGGTCACCTTCCTGCCCAGCGCGGCGGCGGGCGCCGTCTTCTGCGTCGCGCTGTTCGCGGCGGGCTGGGAGTACGGGCTCTACGGCCTGGCGGGCACGGCGGTCGGCACCGCCACCGCGCGAGCGCTCGGGGCGTCGCGGGAAGGCGTGTCGAGCGGCCTCGAAGGCTTCAACGCCTGCCTCACCGCGCTGTGTTTCGCCGTGTTCCTCGGCGCCGGGCACCTGTCCACGGCCGGGCTCGCGCTTGCGGGGTGCGTGGTCGTCACGGTCGTGACGGCGGCCATGAAGCAGCTGCTCGGCGTCTGGCGGCTTCCGCCCCTGACGATGCCGTACTGCCTGCTGGCCGGCGCGATGACGCTCGCGGCGCCCGGCTTCGAACGGGTGGGGCACCACGCGAACGGCCCCGCGGCGCTCCCGCGGGCGGCAACGGGCCCCACCACCCTCCAACTCCCCGACGTGGCCAGGGCCTTCTTCGCCGACTTCGCCCAGATCTTCTTCATGCCGCAGTGGTACGTCGGTGCTCTCCTGCTCCTCGGCCTCTTCGTCGCGAGCCGTCGCGCGGGCGCCGTGGCGTGCCTGGGCAGCCTCGTCGGCATCGGCTCGGCGTGGGCGCTCGGGGCGCCCGCCGCGCGGATCGCCGACGGCTCGATGGGATACAACTCGGTGCTCGTCGCCCTCGCGCTGTGCGGCACCTTCCTGCCGGTCCGGGGCGCGACTCTCGCGTACGCACTCGTGGGCGCGGCCACCGCGACCGCCGTCGGCCCCGCGCTCTCCGCGCTCCTCGCACCGTCCGGCGGACATGCCTTCACCTGGCCGTTCATCCTGACCACGCTCGTGTTCCTCGCGGCGGCCCCGTCCTTCCCCCGATTGCGTACGACGATTCCGGCGCCGTCGGGGCGGACGGCGCCGGAATCGGCCGCGGCCGGGGGCGTCAGCGGGAACTCGCCCGCCCCGCAAGCACCTTGATCGAGACGAGGGCGATCACCGCGAGCCCGATGATGTAGGCCGATACGGCCATCGACGTGCCCGTCGCCTCAAGCAGCAGCACCATCACGAACGGCGCGAGCCCGCCGCCGAACACCGCCGCGATCTGGTAGCCCAGCGAGGCTCCCGTGTACCGCATCTCGGCCGTGAAGAGCTCCGCGAAGAGCGCGGCCTGCGGCCCGTACATGATGCTCAGGAAACAGCTGGTCACGAACGTACCGACGGCCAGCCACAGCAGCGATCCGGTGTCGATGAGCAGGAACATCGGCACCGCCCAGACCGCGAGCCCCGCCGCGCCGATGGCGTAGATCCGCAGCCGCCCGATGCGGTCGGAGAGCGCCGCGGAGGCCGGGATCAGGGCGAGTTGGGTGAGGCTGACGCAGAGCGAGACGGTGAGGACCGCGCTGCGCTTCATGTCGAGTTCGCGGGTCGTGTAGTCGAGGACGCCGGTGATGATGATGTAGAAGGTCGCCGTGTTCACCGCGAAGGAGCCGCCGGCCAGGAAGACGGTGCCGAGGTGGTGGCGGACGATGGTGCGGAGGGGGGAGCTGGTGCCGCTGCCCTTCTCGCTCTTCTCCTTCTCGGCGAGCGCCTTCTCCGCCTCGCGGAACTCGGGCGTCTCCTCCACGCGGGTGTGGATGTACCAGGCGAGCACGAGGACGAGGATCCCGACCATGAACGGCACCCGCCAGCCCCACGCCTCGAAGGCGCTCTCGCTGGTGGCGGCACCGGCGACCAGGAAGACGGTGTTGGCGGTCACCACGCCGATGGGGACGCCCAGTTGGACCAGGCTGCCGTAGAGGCCGCGCTTGCCCTCGGGGGCGTACTCGGTGGCCATCAGCATCGCGCCGCCCCACTGCGCGCCGACCGCGATGCCCTGGAGGACGCGCAGGGTGACGAGGAGGATGGGTGCGGCGATGCCGACGGTCTCGTACGTGGGGAGCAGACCGATGCCGGTGGTCGAAACACCCATCAGCGTCAGCGCGAGGACGAGCATGGGCTTGCGGCCCCGCTTGTCCCCGAGGTGGCCCGCGATGACGCCGCCGATGGGGCGGGCGAGGAAGCCGACGGCGAAGGTCGCGAAGGCGGCGAGGACTCCCGCGGAGGAGCTGCCCGCGGGGAAGTAGAGGTCGCCGAGGACGAGGGCGGCGGCTATCCCGAAGACGAAGTAGTCGTACCACTCGACCGCGGAGGCGAGTGCGGCGGCGGTGGCGACCTTGCGGCGGTGGGGATCCGCCGGGTCCTGGGACTTCTGGGTGGGAGCGGAGAGGGGGGCTGCGGAGGTCGGTGCGGGGTCCATGCGGGTGCACACTCCGGTGGTTCCGGGGACGGGACAGGGGGTGGCGCCGTGATTGCAGGGAACGTACCGACCAGTGGGTATGTGGTCAACGGTTCGCGCAGGGGGTTCTTGTCCCCAACGCCGCCGCGCCGTTGTCGGCCGCACCGCCATACCGCCGCTTCGCGGCGAAAGCTTTCCCGCCCGCCCACCCGATTGCCCCGAAGTTGCCCGCCCACTCCGTCAGTAGGTCGTCCACCCCGTAGGTAAGCCTTCCAGCCCGGCCGCAGACCTTTCAGTCCGGCCGCAGGCATTTCAGCCCGTCCGGCGTTTGAGGACGAACTCGCCGGAGGCGGTGATCTGCGGTCACCTCGCGGCCGGCGCAGCCGGAAGGATTCGGGTAGGGGCGGGGTTGGGGAAGGAAACCGCTTGGGCCCCGCCTAGAACACCACCAGCGCCCTGCCGCCCTTCCCCGCGACCATGTTCTCGAAGGCCGCCGGGATGCCGTCCAGGGCGATCCGGTCGGTCACCAGGACCCCCAGGTCCAGGCGCCCCGCCCGGACATGCTCCGCCAGGACCGGCAGGTCCACCGCCGGGTCCGAGTTCCCGTACACGCAGCCCGAAAGCGTCCGGCCCCAGTGGAAGAGCTCCAGGGCGTTGAAGGTGACCTGCTGGTCCTTGCCGCCGATGCCGACCACCGTCGTGCGCCCACCCCGCCGCGTCGACTCCCACGCCGCCCGGATCGTCACCGCGCGGCCCACGCACTCCACCGCCACGTCCACGCCCTGACCACCGGTCAGCTTGCGGATGGACTTGGGGGTGGTCTCGGAGGCGACGACGTACTCCGTCGCCCCCGCCGAACGCGCCAACTCCTCCTTCTCCGGCGAGACATCGACCGCGATGATCTGCGAGGCCCCCGCGATCCGCGCCGCCTGGAGCGTGGCGAGGCCCACCCCGCCGACCCCGAAGACGGCGACCGTCTCACCCTCGCGGACCTTCGCCGAGTGGTGCACCGCGCCGTACCCGGTGAGCACCGCACAGCCGAGGAGGGCCGCGTCGGTGAGCGGGACGCCGTCCGGGACCGGCAGCACGCAGTTGGCGGCCACCACCGTCTCCTCGGCGAACGCCGCGACGTTCAGACCGGGGTGGAGATCGCCGCCGTCCGAGGAGCGGTGGGCGTACACGTCGCCCGCGCCCGCCAGCGCGTTCACGCACAGCCACACCTCGCCCAGCGAGCAGGCGTGACAACTGCCGCAGGACGGGGCCCAGTTGAGCACCACCCCGTCGCCCGGCGCGACATGGGTGACACCGGCGCCCACGGACACCACCGTGCCCGCGCCCTCGTGTCCGAGCACCGCCGGCACCGGGACCCGCATCGTGCCGTTGGTCAGGGACAGGTCGGAGTGACAGACCCCGGCGGCGGCCAGGCGCACCCGCACCTGGCCGGGGCCCGGCTCGGGCAGGCCGATCTCGGTGATCTCCAGAGGGGACCCGACGGCGGGCAGAACAGCGGCGCGGACCACGATGACGTACTCCTCAAAAGGCGCGGAACAGGAAGAGGATCAGGGCTCAGGACTCAGAGCTCAGGGCTCAGGACTCAGAGCTCAGGGCTCAGGGCTCAGGGCTCAGAACTGGAGGGACTTGGTCTGCAAGTACTCCGTCAGGCCGTGCGGGCCCAGCTCGCGGCCGACCCCCGACTGCTTGTAACCGCCGAACGGCGCCTGGGGGTTGAAGCTGCCGCCGTTGATGTCGACCTGGCCGGTGTCCATGCGGCGGGCGAAGGCGACCGCCTCCGCGTCGTCGGCCGCCCAGACCGCGCCCGCGAGCCCGTACACGGTGCCGTTGGCGATGCGCAGGGCGTCGTCCTCGTCCTCGTACCGGATGATCGAGACGACCGGGCCGAAGATCTCCTCCTGGGCGATGGTCATCTCCGGGGTGACGTCGGCGAAGACGGTGGGCTGGATGAAATAGCCCTGGCCGGCCGGGGATTCGGCGCCGCCCGCCACCACGCGCGCGCCCTCCTCCACACCCTTCTCGATGTAACCCCGCACCCGCGCCTGCTGCTTGGCGTTGACGACGGGGCCGATGCGCGAGCCGTACTTGGCGGCGGCCGCCGCGGCGAGCTCCACGGCCTCGTCGTAGCGCGCGGAGTCCACCAGCATGCGGGTCCACGCGCTGCACGTCTGGCCGGAGTTGGACATGACGTTGGCGACGCCGACGTTCACCGCCTTGGCGAGGTCCGCGCTCGGCAGGATGACGTTCGCGGACTTGCCGCCGAGCTCCAGGGCGACGCGCTTGACCGCGGCGCCCGCGGTCGCGCCGATCTGCTTGCCGACGGCGGTGGAGCCGGTGAAGGAGACCAGGTCGACGCCCTCGTGCTCGGCGAGCGCCTGGCCCGCGACCGGGCCGAGGCCGGTGACCAGGTTGAAGACACCTGCGGGGATGCCCGCCTCGTGCGCGGCCTCGGCGAAGAGCTGGGCGGTGAGCGGGGTGTCCTCGGCGGGCTTGAGGACGACGGTGCAGCCCGCGGCGAGCGCCGGGGCGACCTTGTTGACGATCTGGTGGAGGGGGTAGTTCCAGGGGGTGATCGCGCCGACCACGCCGACCGGTTCGAGGTAGACGGTGGAGTTGCCGATCTTCTCCTCGAAGGAGTACGTCGCGGCGAGATCCGCGTACGAGCCCGCGACCAGGATCGGCACTCCGGCGTGCACCATCTGCGAGAACGGGAGCGGGGCGCCGAGTTCGGCCGTCACGGTCTCGGCGATCTCGTCCTTGCGGGCGACCAGCTGGTCGCGCAGGGCGCCGATGAGCGCGGCACGCTCGGCGGGCGGTGTCGTGGACCAGGCGGGGAAGGCGTCGCGGGCGGCGCGCACCGCGGCGTCGACGTCCTGTGCCGTACCGGCCGGCACCCGGTCGATGACCTGTTCGTCGGCCGGGTTCACGACCTCGATCGTGTCCGTGCCTGCGGCGGGGCGCCAGGCGCCGCCGATGTACATCCCGTCGTGGGCCTTCATCGCATCCTCCTGATAGTCGTCCGCGCACCAAACTAGCGCTGATAGTTTTTCGACACCAGGGGCGCCTGCCCCCGCAGGCCTCCTACCCTCGCCGACGCAGGGGGCCACGCGGGAAGGACAAGCCGCCACGGGGGGCGCTTCCCGGCCGGCGAACGCCGACCTCAGCCGAGGGGCGCCTGCCCGGGAGCGCCGAGGCGTCGCCGCGCGCCGCTGCACCCCGGCACTCCGCACCCCCCGCTTTCGGCCACGCACGCACGCCCTCCGGCCATCACTTGTGCATTCGCCCCAAGTTCGCCGCGTGTTTGATTTCGGGTGCGTGACAGACGCATGACAAGACGCCAACTCCCTTGATCTACGCCCGTAGAGCGGCCAATCTGCTGATCGCGCCGGGAGTGGAACGCACCACTTCCGGCTGTGTGTGCGATCACGCACACGCCCCCACAGTTGCGCCGCCCGACACCCTGGGCGCGCGCCGCCTATGAGGAGGACTCCCTCGTAATGGCAATGCTGCGTAGCAAGAAGACTGTGATCGCCGCGGCGATCTCGACCGCCACCGCCGCCACGCTCTTCGGTGCGGTCACCGCCCTGCCGGCCCAGGCCTCCCCCGCCGAGGGCACCGTCATCGGCGCCGGCTCCGCCGACGCCGTCAAGGGCAGCTACATCGTCACGCTGAAGCAGAACTCGGGCCTCAAGGCCGCATCGGACGCGGGCAAGGACCTGATAGCCGAGCACGGCGGCTCGGTGAACAAGACCTTCAAGTCCGCGCTCAACGGCTACACCGCGAGCCTGAGCGCGACGGAGGCGAGAAGACTCGCGGCCGATCCCGCGGTCGCCTCCGTCGAGCAGAACCGCACCGTCCGTGCCGAGGCGACCCAGACCGGCGCTCCCTGGGGCCTGGACCGCATCGACCAGACGAGCCTGCCGCTGTCCGGCAGCTACACCTACCCGGACAGCGCGGGCTCGGGCGTCACCGCGTACGTCATCGACACCGGCGTACGCATCTCGCACTCCGAGATCAGCGGCCGCGCGGTCAACGGCTATGACGCCGTGGACCGCGACAACACCGCGCAGGACGGCAACGGTCACGGCACGCACGTCGCCACGACCATCGCGGGCAAGACGTACGGCGTCGCCAAGAAGGCCAAGATCGTGGCCGTCCGCGTGCTCGACAACAACGGCTCCGGCACCACCGCCGGTGTCATCGCGGGCATCGACTGGGTGACGGGCAACCACGCGGCGGGCGCCCCCGCCGTGGCCAACATGTCGCTCGGCGGCGGCGCCTCCACCTCGCTCGACAACGCGGTGAAGAACTCCATCGCCGACGGCGTCAGCTACGCGGTCGCGGCGGGCAACGAGGGCGTCAACGCCTCCTCGTCGTCCCCCGCGCGGGTCCCCGCGGCCATCACGGTCGGCGCCACCGGCAACACGGACGCCAAGGCCAGCTGGTCCAACTACGGCTCGGTCCTGGACATCTTCGCGCCCGGCGTCAACATCAAGGCGGGCTGGAACACCGGCGACACGGCCACCAACACCATCTCCGGTACGTCGATGGCCACGCCCCATGTCGCGGGCGCGGCGGCGGTCTACCTGGCGGGCCACACCTCGGCCACGCCCGCGCAGGTCGCGTCCGCGCTGGTGAGCGGGGCGACCTCCGGCAAGGTCACAAGCCCGGGCTCCGGGTCCCCGAACAAGCTGCTCAAGCTGGTCCCGTAGCCGCAGATCACCGGCTCCGCCGAGTTCGTCCTCAATCGCCGGACGGGCTTCATATTTTCCCGGCCCCGGCTGATTTCTTCAGCCGGGGCCGGGGCCTCGCAGGGCTGCGCCTCAGCCCCAACCCCGCCGCCACCAACAAGAGCCCACCGAGCATCACGAAGGGGGCGGCGACTCCCGCAACCCCCGCAATCAGCCCCGCCCCCGCCGGCGCGGCCACCTGCCCGAGCCGGTTCCCCGTCAGCCGCAGCGCGAGCGCGGTCGAGCGGGCGTCCTCCGGGGCCGCCTGGACCACCGTCGTCATCGACAGCGGCTGGCCGACCCCGAGGCAGAAGCCGAGCAGGGCCAGCATCACGGCGAGTCCCCACACCGGCACCGGCAGCGCGATCCCCGCGCACAGCAGGGCGGCCAGCGCACAGGTCACGGCGATCAGCGTCGTACGGCCCAGGAGATTGATCAGCGGCGTCATGACGAGCCTGCAGGCGATCGTCGCGGCGGCCCGCAGCGAGAGCAGCACCCCGACCGTGGCGGGCGCGATGCCCCGGTGCTCGCCGACCACCGGCAGATACGCCGTGAGGATGTCGGTCGCGGAAAGCACCGCGAGGCTGATGAAGATCCCCGCGGGCACGCCCCGGGTGCGCAGGATGCCGAGCACCGGCACCTTCTCGCCCCGCTTCGGGCCGCCGCCGGACGGCCTGACGTGCTCGATGCGCCACAGCGAGGTGAGGGAGACGGCCGCGACCACCGCCGACACGATCAGGGCGAGCGCACTGCTGCGGCCCATGTCCCCGCCGATGAGGGACCCCGCGGCGACCGGCCCGATCAGCTGACCCAGCGACGCGCCGATCGTGAAGTGCCCGAAGTTGCGGTCCTGTTCGTCGGGCGCGGACTGCCGGGCGACGATCGACTGCGCGCCGATCACGAAGCAGAGGTGGCCGAGCCCCATCACGCCGCTCCACGCGGCCAGCGCGCCGAGCGAGCCCGCCGTGCCGCTGAGCGCGCACCCGCCGGAGATCAGCACGACGCCGACCGGAAGGAGCGGCGCGCACCGTCCGTGGTCGGTGCGCCGCCCGAGCGGTACGGCCGCGAAGAGCGGGAGCAGGGCGTACACACCGGCGATGACACCGATCGCCCGCTCGTCCGCGCCGAGGGACAGGGCCCGGTAGGAGACGGCCGGACGCGCCATCGACACCGCCCCCTGCGCGAAGCTGAAGGCGATGACGAGGCGCAGCAACCAGGCTCGGCCCGGTGTCGATGGCATCAGATGATGCCGAAGAGGATTCCGGAGCCGAGCACCACCAGCGAGGTGAGCACGGCCCATTTGACGGTGAACTTGGTGTGGTCGCCGAACTCGACCTTGGCCATGCCGACCAGGACGTACACGGCGGGCACGAGCGGGCTCGACATGTGCAGGGCCTGACCTGCGATCGAGGCGCGGGCGATTTCGAGGGTGCCGACGCCGTGCGCCTGGCCTGCCTCGGCGAGCACCGGCAGGACACCGAAGTAGAAGCCGTCGTTCGACATGAAGTAGGTGAGCGGGAGCGAGAGGAGACCCGTCACCAGGCCCATGTGCGGGCCCATGCCGCCGGGGATGGCGTCGACGAGCCACTTGGCCATGCTGTCGACCATGCCGGTGCCCTGCAGGACGCCGGTGAAGACGGCGGCCGCGAAGACCATGCCGGTGACGTTGAGGACGTTCTCCGCGTGGGCGGCGATGCGGGCCTTCTGGTCGGGCATGTGCGGGAAGTTGACCGTCAGGGCGAGCGCGGCGCCGAGCAGGAAGAGGACCGGGATCGGCAGCCACTCCATGATCATGGCGGTCAGGAGCAGGACGGTGAGGCCCGCGTTGAACCAGTAGAGCTTGGGGCGCAGGGTCGCGCGGTTCGGGTCGAGCCCCTGGAAGCCGTCGTCCTCGTCGGCTTCGTCGGCGGCGTCCGCGTCCGTTCCCGAACCCGCTCCCCCGGTGGTCTTCTTCGTGAGCGACGTACGTCCGTCGGCGCCGTTCCCGGCGCCCACCAGAACCGTCTCGCTCGCCGTCTCCTTCTCCAGGACCTCGTCCAGCGAGAGCATGCCGAGCCGCTTGCGCTCGCGCAGGCCCAGTGCGTAGGAGAGGAGGAAGACGGCGACCAGGCCCATGGCGAGTGCCGGGATCATCGGGACGAAGATGTCGGCCGCGTCGACCTTCAGCGCGGTCGCGGCGCGGGCCGTCGGGCCGCCCCAGGGCAGGGTGTTCATGACGCCGTTGGCGGTGGCCGCGACACCCGTCATGACGACGAGGCTCATCTTGAGGCGCTTGTAGAGCGGGTACATCGCCGAGACCGTGATCATGAAGGTCGTCGAGCCGTCGCCGTCGAGCGAGACGATCGCTGCGAGCAGCGCGGTGCCGACCACGATGCGCAGCGGGTCCGCCTTGCAGAAGCGCAGGATGGCCCGGACGATCGGGTCGAAGAGGCCGACGTCGATCATGACGCCGAAGTACACGATGGCGAACATGAGCATGGCCGCCGTGGGCGCCAGATTTCCGACGCCTTCGAGGACGTAGTCCCCGAGATGGGCTCCCTTTCCTACGAACACGCAGAAGAGCGCGGGGATCAGCACCAGTGCCGCGATCGGCGACATCTTCTTCATCATGATCAGCACCAGGAACGTGGCGATCATGACGAATCCGAGGATTGTCAGCATGGGGGCTACCTAACGTTCACCATCGAACTCCCACCAGGTCTGGCGGTCCGGATGACGTTAGGGCGGGCAATTGAGCGTTAACAAGATGTTGACGCGCGAGCAATAAGCGCAAAACTCCAGGTCAACGAGTTGGCGAGTCAGCGAGGTGGCGCGTCCAGAGATCCGGCGAAGTACGCGTGCAGCAGCGTCCGCGTCTCGTCGACGAGGGCCGGGTCTCCCGACGCGTCGACGCGGAAGGCCAGCTGGAGGACCGCGTCGACCGCCTCGACCCCGACGAGCACGGTGCGGCGCAGCCGTGCGTCCAGCGGACGGTCGAGATGGTCGGCGAGCAGCGCGGCCACCCGTTCGGCGACGTCGGAGTTGGCGTCGGGCATCGCGTCGGGGGCCGAGGGGATGCCGAAGTCGACCAGGCCGAAGCCGGGGACGGTGCGCTTCATGGCGAGGTACTCGTCGAAGGCGGCGTCGACGGCGCCGCGCCAGTCGCCGCGCTCGACGGCGGCGACGCGGGCCGCGACGCGCTCCCCGTACAGATCGAGGTTGCGGTGGGCGAGGGCGTCGGCCATGGCCCGTTTGTTGCCGAAGAAGCGATAGACGGAGCCGATCGGGACGTCCGCGCGCTGGGCGACGGCGCGGGTGCTGAGGTCTTCGTAGCCGACCTCGTCCAGGAGGTCGGCGCAGGCGTCGAGGATCCGGGTCAGGCGCTCCGCGCTGCGTTGCTGCACGGGTGTGCGGCGCAGGGGTCCTGTCGGCCTCGCTTCTTTGGGCGGGTTCCGGTGGGGCATCCCGGGAGAGTAGAGCACCGCTCACATTCGGCGCTTCCTCTTGCGGAAGGAAAACGTGAATCCTACGGTGTCCTATAGGAATCGTTGACGAGGGAGCGATGATGAGCGGGGATCACACCACCGACGCACGGAAGACCGCCGAAGGGCTGGCCTATCTCTCCGGTTTCGGCAACGAACACAGCTCCGAGGCGGTGCCGGGCGCCCTGCCGCACGGCCGCAACTCGCCCCAGCGCGCACCGCTGGGTCTTTACGCGGAGCAGCTGAGCGGCACGGCCTTCACCGAGCCCCGCGCGCACAACCGGCGCTCGTGGCTCTACCGCATCCGCCCTTCCGCGGCGCATCCGCGGTTCACGCGCGTCGACAACGGCGCGATCCGTACGGCGCCCTTCGCCGAAGCGGCGCCCGACCCGAACCGGCTGCGCTGGAACCCGCTCCCCGAGCCGGCGCCCGGCACGGACTTCCTCGCGGGCCTCTGGACGCTCGGCGGCAACGGCGACGCGACACAGCGCACCGGCATGGGCATTCACCTGTACCACGCCAACTCCTCCATGACGGACAGGGTGTTCAGCAACGCGGACGGCGAGCTGCTGATCGTCCCCGAGCAGGGCGGCCTTCTCCTACGCACCGAGTTCGGGCTCCTGCACGCGGAGCCCGGCGAGGTCGCGCTGATCCCGCGCGGCGTCCGTTTCCGCGTGGAGCTGCTCGACGCGAGTGCGCGCGGGTACGTGTGCGAGAACTACGGCGCGCCCTTCCAGCTCCCCGACCTCGGCCCGATCGGCGCCAACGGCCTGGCGAACGCACGGGACTTCAGAGCGCCGGTCGCCGCGTACGAAGATGTCGAGCGGCCGGTGGAGGTGGTGAACAAGTTCTGCGGCAACCTGTGGCGCGCGACCTACGACCACTCACCGCTCGACGTGGTCGCCTGGCACGGCAATCACGTCCCGTACGTCTACGACCTGCACCGCTTCAATGTGATCGGCTCGATCAGCTACGACCACCCGGACCCTTCGATCTTCACCGTCCTCACCTCGCCGTCGGACACCCCGGGCCTCGCAGGCGTCGACTTCGTCGTCTTCGCGCCGCGCTGGCTGGTGGGCGAGAACACCTTCCGGCCGCCGTACTTCCACCGGAACGTGATGAGCGAGTACATGGGCCTCATCGAGGGCGCGTACGACGCGAAGGCGGAGGGCTTCGTGCCGGGCGGCGGCTCGCTGCACAACATGATGTCGGCGCACGGACCGGACCGCGAGACCTTCGACAAGGCGTCGGCCGCCGAGCTGAAGCCGCAGAAGATCGACGACGGCCTTGCCTTCATGTTCGAGACGCGCTGGCCGGTGACGGCGACGGAACAGGCAGCTCAGGCGTCCCACCTGCAGCGCGGGTACGACGACGTGTGGCAAGGTCTGGAGCGCCATTTCCGTAGCTGATTCAGCTCTGGTTCCGTACTGATTCGGAGAGACCGTGACCGCCTTCGCCCCGGACTCGATCGTCCTGAATCGAAAGCTGCCGCTGTGGTATCAGGTGTCGCAGTCCCTGCGCGCCTCGATACTCGGCCGCACGCCGGACGCCCCGCTGCGGCTGCCCACCGAGGAGCAGCTCGCGGGGCACTACGGCGTGAGCGTCCTCACCATGCGCCAGGCTCTCAAGGAGCTGGAGGACGAGGGTCTGATCACCCGGCACCGGCGGCGCGGCACGTTCATCGAGCCGAGCGTCCGGCGGGGCTCTCCCGTCCGGCTGCTCGGCTCGGTCGACGCGATCGTGGCCCAGCAGTCGGGCATGAGCACCGAACTCCTTTCGCACGGCACGGCTCCGGTCTCCGGCGAGCTCGCCGAGTACTTCCCCGATGTCGCCGAGGTGACGACGTACCACCGTCTGCGCAGCGACGAGAAGACGGGCGAACCGACCAATCACGCCCATAACTTCATCCGCCCCGAGCTGGCCGAGCGGGTCGAGCTGGACGATCTGGCGCGCTGGCCCATGACGAAGGTCCTGCGCGACGTGGTGGGCGTCCGCATCAGCAGGATCACCGACACCGTCGAGGCCACGCTCGCCGACCCGGAGACGGCCCGCCTCCTCCAAGTGCCGCTGCTCAGCCCGATCCTGCACTACACGGGCATCACGTACGACGAGGACGGCCGCGCCCTCGACGTGGCCCGCATCCACTATCGCGGCGACCGCTTCTCCTTCACGGTCACCCTCGACGCCACCTGATGGCGCCCGCATCCGACGTCGTACGATGCCGGGCGTGACGCACGACGAAGGGCCGCTGCTCGCCGACCTGATGCCGTGGTCCGTCGCGCCCCTGAGGACCGGCCGGGGGTGGCCGATGGGGCCGGACGCCGCATCCCTCAGGGCCCGTTGGGACGCGTTCGTCCGCGCGGACGGCACGGAGCGTGCCCGGCTGCTCGCCCCGTCGCGCTCGCGCACCCTGCACACCTCGGTCGCCCAACTCCCCGGCCACCGGGCAGGAACGGGCCCGCTGGCCGGCGAGACGGGCCGCTGCCCCGAGCCGGTGCGCGTCCTGCACGGCCCCTTCGACGAGCAGTGGCTGATCCCGGACCACCGGCTCATCGACGCCGCACGGCCGGAGTTGTGGCGCGTCGCGGGCGACGGCCAGCTGTTCCTGGTGGAGCAGGGGCACGTGGCCGGTTCCGCTGGGCCCGCCGTGCTCGCGTCGGCCGTGCTGCCCGACGGCCGCTCCCCCGCCGGGCGCCCCGGCAGGATCCGCCCGCTCTTCCGCCGCCCCGGAGGGCTCGAGCCCAATGTGGCGCCCGGTCTGCTCGGGCATCTCTCCGACCTGCTCGGGCACGACGTCGACGCCGGGGAGCTCCTCGCCTGGACCCTTTCCGTGGCCGACACGTCGGCCGCCGGATGCCGGGTGCCGCTGACCTCCGACGCCGAGGTGTGGGCGCGGGGCACGGAGCTCGGCCGCCGCGTCCTGCGGCTGCAGGCGCGCGGCGACGGGGCGCGGCCGAAGCTCCCCGGGGGACGCAGGCCCTACGTACGGGCGCCGCTGCCCGCCCGCCCATCGGAACTGTCCTACGACGCCGACGAGGAGGCGCTGTTCCTGGACGAGGGCCGCATCTCGCCGGTGCCGCGGGAGGCCTGGGAGTACGAGGTGAGCGGGGTCAGGGTGCTCGACCTGTGGTTCACCCGCCGCACGGAGCCCGCCGAGCCCGGCACGCTGGAAGCGATCCGCCCCTCGACGTGGCCGCAGGCGTGGACGTCGGAGCTCCTGGAACTCATCACCGTGCTGGCGTTGCTCCATGAACTGGAGCCACAGCAACGGGAGTTGAGGGAGTCACTCGGCAGCTCGCCGGCGACGACCGCCGAGGGGCTGCGGAGGGCGGGCATCCTGCCCGTACCGCCGACGGCACGCCGCCCGGCATCCGTCCTTGACCACCACGAAGAGGGCCCGGGGGGCCAGTTCGCGCTGATCTGAGGAGGGGCACTGCCTCGCAGGATCACTCGCAGGATCAGGAGAAGGAGTCGAAGAGCCGGTTCAGCATCCGCTCGAAGACCTCGTCCGCGTCCCCCGGCGGCGGCCCCTCGGCGAGCATGGCGGCGAGCCGCGGATACGCCCCGCTGCCGACCTGCCCCGCGAGATACGCGAACCGCACGGCCTGCTCCTGCTCCTCCGACCACGGCAGCGCCCGCGCGCGTTCCGCCATGGCGAACTCATTGGCCACGTACGTCATGACGGAGCCGTTCAGCATCCCGATCAGCTCCATCTTGGTGCCGGACGGGGCGTCGAGCCCGTCCAGGGCGGCCAGGCAGTGCTCAAGGAAGCGCAGGGCGTTCGGGCTGTAGCCGTAGAGCGTCGACATGATCCGCGCCAGCCAGGGGTGACGGTGCATGATCTCGCGCGTCTGGCGGCCGACCGCCATCATCTCCGTACGCCAGTCGCCGCCCGGCGGCCCCGCGGGCAGCACGTACTCGCCGCTGACCGCGTCGACCATCAGCTCGTACAGGTCCTCCTTGCGCGGCACGTAGTTGTAGAGCGACATGGTGCCGCAGCCCAGTTCGCCGGCCACCCTGCGCATGGAGACCGCGTCGACGCCGTCCGCGTCGGCGATACGGACCGCCGCCGCGGCGATGTCCGCCCTGCTGTACGCGGGCTTCGGGCCACGGCCCGCACGCTCGGGGCGCGCCCAGATCACTTCCGGTTCGGCCGCTCGGCCCGCCATTGATCATCACCTCGCTCACCATGTTAGTTACGTACGGCGTACGTAGTGGGGTACGGTGACGGCATGACTTCTACGTACGCTGTACTTAGTGAAGGTCTGGAGAAGCGGTTCGGGGAGGTCCAGGCCTTGCGGGGCCTCGACCTCGCCGTCCCGGAGGGCACGGTGTGCGGGGTGCTCGGCCCGAACGGGGCCGGCAAGACGACCGCGGTACGGGTGCTGACCACGCTCCAGTCGCCGGACGCCGGCACGGCCCTGGTCGCGGGGCACGACGTGGTGCGGGAGGCCGCCGCCGTGCGGCGGGTGATCGGCGTGACCGGGCAGTACGCGTCGGTCGACGGCGATCTGACCGGGCGGGAGAACCTACGGCTCTTCGCACGCCTGCTGCGGGTTCCGAAGGCGCGGGGCGACGAGCTGCTTGAGCGCTTCGGGCTCGTCGAGGCCGCTGATCGCCCCGCGCGGACGTACTCCGGCGGCATGCGGCGGCGGCTCGACCTCGCGGCGAGTCTGCTGGTGCGGCCCCGGGTGCTGTTCCTCGACGAGCCGACCACCGGGCTCGATCCGCACAGCAGGGGCGGCATCTGGGACGCCGTGCGGGAGTTGGCCGCCGAGGGGACGACGGTGCTGCTCACCACGCAGTATCTGGAGGAGGCGGATCAGCTGGCCGACGAGGTCGTCCTGATCGACGAGGGGCGTGCGGCGCAGCGCGGTACGCCCGCGGCGCTGAAGGCGCAGATCGGGAGTTACGCGGAGGTCGTCGTCGCCGAGGGTGCGGCTGTGCCTGCGGCGGCGATCGTGCTGGATCAGCTGACCGGGGCCGAGCCGGTGCTCGACGCCGCGCGGCTCACCGCCGGGGCCGTTGTGCTGGATCCCTCCGTCACCTTGCCTGTCCTCGTCCGGGAGTTGGACTTTGCGGGGGTGCCGGTTGTCGATGTGACGTTGCGGGCGCCGACCTTGGATGAGGTCTTCTTGCGGCTCGTCTCCCGTGTTTCCTAGACCGCCGCTTCGCGGCGGATTTTTCCCGCCCACCCACCCGGTTACCCCGCGGCGCGGGGCCTTTGGGTGGGGCAAAACGATTACCCGGAAGGGATTCCTGTGAGCGCCATTCTCTATGACGGCACCGCCGTCCTCGGGCGGCATCTGCAGCGCATCAAGCACGCGCCCGCCATTCTGATCATGACGCAGACGATGCCCATCGTCTTCCTGCTCTTCTTCGGGTACGTCTTCGGCAGCACCCTCGCCATGCCCGGCTCCGACTACCGTGCCTTCCTCGTGCCGGGGATGCTCGTCGCGACCGCCGCGAACGGGATCATGACCGGCATGTTCACCGCCGCCCAGGACTCGCACCGCGGCGTGATGGACCGCTTCCGTACGCTGCCGATGAGCCGGTCGGCGATCCCGCTCGGGCAGGCCGTCGCCGATCTGCTGACCACCGCCGTGGGGCTTGCGCCGCTGATGCTCGTCGGGCTCGCGATGGGGTGGCGGATCGACGGCGGGGCGCCGCAAGCCCTGGGCGCCTTCGGCCTGTTGCTGCTCTTCCGGTTCACCACGACCTGGATCGGCATCCTGCTCGGGCTCGCGTCGCAGAGCGAGGAGGCGGCGGGGCAGTTGGGCAGCGCGACGTTCATGCTGCCGCTGCTCTCGAACGCGTACATCCCCACCGACGGGCTCCCCGGCTGGCTGCGCACCGTCGCCGAGTGGAACCCGATCAGCGCGGTGGCGACGGCGGTCCGGGACCTGTTCGGCAACGCGCCCGTGCCGACGGACGCCGCCTGGCCGGTGACGCATCCGGTGGCCGGTTCGGTCCTGTGGTGCGCGCTGCTGCTCGCCCTGTGCGTGCCGCTCGCCGTCCGCCGGTACGCGCGCGGGGGACGGTGAGCGGACGGCCGAACTCTCCTTCGGCGCCAGCTACTTCTGGGGTTCGAGCTCCGGTCCCAGCGAGGAGAACTTCTCCTGGGACACCACGCGCTTCGGCGGCCAGGTGATGTTCGACGGCGGCCACTTCTGGCCGGTCTTCTTCAGGAACCACGCGGGGGGTTCGTACATCGGCGGCTCATAGCCGTCCGGCAGCGCGGTCTTCCAACTCACGCCCTTCGTACGCTCCTTGAACTCGTCCTTGACGGCCTTCAGGCGTTCGGGCTGGGTGAGCAGGTCGACCGCCGTCGCCGCCAGGTACTTGGCTGCGGCAATCACCGCCGCCTGCCCGGGAGCCGCGGCCGCGCAGGCCGCGGTGGACCAGGTGTGCATCTTGGTGCCGATGGGGGCGAGCGCGGCCCCCATCGAGACGGTGGGCACGTTCCAGCTGATGTCCGCGACGTCCGTGGAGCCGCCGCCCATGAACACCGGGTTGGGCGGGGTGAGTTCACCGATCTTGTCGTGCATGCCCCGCTGCGGAAGACCCAGGGACTCCTGGAGCTCCTTCGCCAACTCGTGCGCCTCGTCGGTGAATTGCGGCGGGCCGATCTCCTTCATGTTCGCGTGCAGGAGCTCGGCGAAGGCCTTGGCGGGGAGCTGGTTCCAGCAGGCCGATGTGATGCGGTGGCGGACCGAGGTCTGGGACGCCTTCGCGGCCGCCTCGGAGACGGCGATCACCTTGTCCAGGAGCACCTGGACGCGGGCCGGGCTTCCCTCGCGTACGTAGTAGCTGATCTCGGCGATCTCCGGGGTGACGTTCGGGATGTCACCGCCGTTGTTGATCACCCAGTGCAGCCGGCCGCTCGGCGCGAGGTTCTCCTCGCGCAGGAACTCCGACATCGTCGCCATCATCACGGCGGCGTCGAGCGCGGACTTGTTGCCCAGCGGGGTGCCGCCGTGGCCTGCCACGCCGAGGAAGGTGAAGGTGACGGCGGTCATCGCGGTGGTGGTGCCCCAGCCGGTCGCGTTGGCCGTCGAGGGGTGCCAGTCGAGGAACGCGTCGAGGCCCTCGTACACGCCCCTGCTGACGGCGTACGTCTTGCCGATCAGCGTCTCCTCGGCGGTGGAGCCGAAGAACTTCACGGTCACGGGCAGCTTGTGCCGCTTCGCGGCCTGGGCGAGGGCGGCCGCGGCGGCTGCCGCCGCCGTGCCGAGCGCGCTGTGGCCGCAGCCGTGGCCGGGGCCGTAGCCGGGCGCGAAGGGGTCATGGACGTACTCGCGCGGGTCGTGGTGGCCGACGCCCTTGTTCTGCGAGAGGCCGGGCAGCGCGTCGTACTCGCCGCTGAAGCCGATGACGGGGCCGCCGCTGCCGTGCGAGAAGGTCGCCGTGAAGGCCGTGGGGAATCCGGCCGTGCCGAACTGCACGTCGAATCCGACCTGTTCGAGGAAATCGGCCTCGGCGATCGAGGACTTCCACTCGCGCAGGGACAGCTCGGCGTTGTCCCAGATCTCGGCGTTCAGGCCGGTGATCCGGTCGTCGTGGGAGGTGATCCAGTCGAGCGCGGAGCGCTTGGCGGGGGTGTCGGCCGCGAGGTTCTCGGGGGCTTCATAGGCGGCGGGGCTTGCGTCGGCGCTCGCGGCCATCGCCGGATCGGCCTCGGCCGCCATGACGGCGCCGGTCACACCGGCCGCGCCGAGCAGTTGCATGATGCGGCGCCGGCTCAACGGCGGGCCGCTCGCGGGGAGTGCTTCATGCTCGTGCTGATCGTGCAGGTCACACACGCGCACCTCCGGGGGGTGAGGTTGGGTGTATCAGCCAATCGATCAGCAACAGTGCGACTGAATCGTTGCGGCGTCAACAGGTGCGCATGACACGGGTGTTACGCAGGGACGTGCTGGGTGATGAATGCGGAGTGAGTGATCGGGTGAGTGGGTGGGTGGGACAGATCCGCCGCGAAGCGGCGGGAAAAGCCCCCGACCACCCCGTGGTCAACGACCCCCGAAAAGCGACCGCCGCAACCTGCGCAGCGGTGCAAAAAGGGAAACCCGCCGCACACGCGCACCGCGCGCGCTGCGGTCGTGCGCCGAACCCCGCGAGGTCAGCTCACGCATCAGCAGCGTCGCCTCGTGCGACTCGCGCTGCGGAACGGCAGGGCCGCCCAGCACCGCGAGATGGCGGTCGAGACGAGAGCTGGTCGCGCTGCTCCCGCAAGTGATCGCAGGGACACGCGCCCTGCTGCGCACCGTTATCTGTTCCATGTCACTCCCCACCCGTACGAGGGCACCCGGCCCAGGGCAGGTTAACCCTATCGCCCCGTCATGACACTCGTGTATCCCGGTCGCAGGATTCACCTTCTGCGCAAGGAGGTTGACGGTTACTCTCCGAATACAACTGATTCCAGGGCGAGTTGGACAAGCGGGGCAGAAGTGGGCCGATCTGAGCCTCCATCGGGCTCGATGGTGACAGCGAGTGAGGAAACGGAAGCGCTCAGCCCTGCGGCGAGCACGGGCGTTTCGCCGTCGAGCAGACCGAGGGACCGGGGCTCCGACGCGGGGCGTATCAGCCACAGTTGGTGCACACGGCCCCGTGGCGGCCCGTCGAGCCCCACGACGGTCACCACGGCGCGCCGCCTGGACTCCGACGCGACGACGTTGATGCCGCGCCCCCGTGCGTCGTGCTCGCCGGTGGCGCGGGCGTCGGGCGCGGCCAGGACGTGGGCGATCTCACGTGCGGCGGCCCGCTCGCGGTCGAGCCGGTCGTCGGTCCTGTCGAGCTGGACCGCGAGGACCGCGCAGGCGACGAGGGCGAGCGCGGAGCCGGCGAGCGGGACCAGAAGCGCACGCGTACGTGGGGGCGCGCTTGATGCGGCGGGCGCCTGCGACGGTGGCTCTTGCTCCGTCGTACGTACGGCGGTCATGACCCGCTCGAGCAGGGCGGGCGGCGGCGGGGTCGCGGCCGCGCCCGCGAGCCGCACGGCGTCCTCGGTCAGCTGCCTGGTCTCCTCCCGGCAGCGGCCGCAGCGGGCCAGGTGCCGCTCGAAGCGGCGCAGTTCGCGGGGTTCGAGCGCGTCCAGGGCGTAGGGGACGGCCAGGGAGTGCACGGGCCTGCGCGGCAGCCACGCGGTGCGTGCCCCGGGCGGCGGCCGCAGGCCGCCGGGCCACCTCATGCCGCGTCTCCTGTGGCGGCGCCCAGGCAGTCGCGCAGCCGCAGCAGCCCGTCCCGCATCCGCGTCTTGACGGTGCCGAGCGGCACGGAGAGCCGCCGGGCCACCTCGCGGTACGTATAGCCGTCGTAGTAGGCGAGCGTCACGGCCTGGCGCTGCAGGTCCGTCAGGCGCCGCAGGCAGCGGCGCACCCATTCGCGCTCCAGGCTGCCCTCGACCTCCTCGGCCACGTGGTCGAAGGCGGGGACTTCGGCGCGCCCGGCGACGCGCTGTTCGCGGTCGCTCGCCGCGCGGGCGCTGCGCACCCGGTCCACCGCCCTGCGGTGGGCGAGGGTGAGGATCCAGGCGAGGGCGCTGCCGCGCGCGGGGTCGAAGCGGGCCGCCGTGCGCCACAGTTCGAGCAGCACCTCCTGGACCACTTCCTCGGACTGTGCCGGATCCCGCAGCACCCTGCGCACCATCCCGTACACCGGCCCTGACACCAGGCCGTACAGCTTCTCGAACGCCTGCTGGTCGCCCTGTGCGACCAGCGGGAGCAGTGCGTCGGCGTCCATGCGGTGTCCCCCTTTTCCAGGCCCCTTGCGCACGCGGGCTCATTGTCCGGTCGCCCGGTCTTCGGGGCGAGAGATGGGACCGGATTGGGAAGGAGGCCAATCCGCGGGGCCGTTCGCCCCGAATGGCGTTCGTCAGGCGGCTCCCGCGCATCGCGTGCCGGGTCGCGCGGAGGAAGTTAAGGACGGACGCGATGACAGCTATCGCCAGGAGCCGTGCGGGGCGTCGCAACAGGCGCGGCCTCGCCGCGCTTGTCTGTTGCGCGCTGGCCGCCGGGGGGCTCGCAGCCGCCGGCGTGACCGCACTCGAACCGGGGGCGGCCGATGCCGCCAGCCACCGGGAGGCCCCGCTGATCTCGGGGCAGCCTCAGTACGACAACACGGACGTGTACGCGTTCGTCAGCCCCGACCGGCCCGACACGACGACGATCGTGGCGAACTGGCTCCCCTTCGAGGAGCCCGCGGGCGGTCCCACCTTCTATCCGTTCGCCGACGACGCGCAGTACGACGTCCACGTGGACAGCGACGGGGACGCGCAGGGCGATCTGCTGTACCGGTGGACGTTCGACACACAGACCAAGAACGGCGACACGTTCCTCTACAACACCGGTCCCGTGACGAGCCTCGACGACCCCGATCTGAACGTCACCCAGACCTACGACCTTGAGCTGATCAAGCTCAAGGACCAGAAGGTCACCTCGACGACGAAGCTCGCCGACGATGTGCCCGCGGCGCCCTCGCACGTCGGCAAGGCGTCGATGCCGAACTACAAGAAGCTGCGCGACCAGGCCGTACGCAAGACCAAGGGCGGCGGTTCGACGTTCGCGGGGCAGGCCGACGACCCGTTCTTCGCGGACCTGCGGGTCTTCGACCTGGCGTACGGCGGAAATCTCTCCGAGGTCGGGCGGGACACGCTCAAGGGCTACAACGTGAACACCATCGCCCTTCAGGTGCCGACCGCGGAGATCAGGCAGTCGGAGAAGCAGCCCGTCGTCGGCGTCTGGTCCACGACCCAGCGCAGGAACGCGAGCGGCGACTGGACGCAGATCTCGCGGATGGGCAACCCGCTGGTGAACGAGGTCGTCGTACCGAGGAAGGACAAGGACAAGTTCAACGCGTCCTCGCCCTGGAACGACAAGCAGTTCCTCAAGTACGTCACCAACCCCGAACTGCCCAAGGTCCTGGAGAAGATCTACGGCCTGAAGGCTCCGGCGGAGCCCCGCAACGACCTCGTGTCGGTCTTCCTGACCGGCGTGAAGGACCTCAACCAGCCGCCGGGTGTGCGGCCGGCCGAGGCGCTGCGGCTCAACACGTCGATCAAGCCCGCCGCCGATCCGAAGCGGCTCGGTGTGCTCGACGGCGACAACGCCGGGTTCCCCAACGGGCGGCGGCTCGCCGATGACGTCATCGACATCGAGCTGCAGGCCGTCGAGGGCGAACTCGTCGGCAACAAGAACGACTTGGGCGACGCGGTGGACGCAAACGAGCAGAAGTTCGGCGGCGCCTTCCCGTACGTGGCACTGCCCACGTCCGGGTCCCGTGGCCCGCTGGCCAAGGGCGGCAGTTCCGGTGACAGCTCGGCACGTGACGCGCTGAGCGGCGGTGCCGTGCCCGGGCGTCCGGGGGCCGGTGGCGGTGACGAGACCGACGCCGTGCTGATCGCCTCCGGGGCCGCGGGGACGGCCGGGGTGCTCCTTGTGGGCCTCGGGCTCCTCTGGTGGCGCAGGCGGGGCGCGCCCGGGACCTCGGGGTGAGGCCGTTCCCCCGGGGGTGAGCCCCGCGGGGGTGGGCCCTCTGCGGGCGGCGGGGGCTCCGTCCCGCAGGGAGAGCCCCCCGCGGGGCAATTCCCTTCAAGTCCCCCTCCAATCAAGTCCCCCTCCAAGCCGGCGCGGTCCGCATCTCATCCCCCCTGCGGGCCGCGCCTTCTCCCAGCTCATTCCTCTGCCGAAAGGTCTGCTGCCATGGCTCTGCCACGTCCCGCCGGGCGGTCCGTCGTCGCCGCCGTCGTGCTGGCGCTCGCGATCACCGGCGGAGCCGTCGTCGCCGGCGGTGACGACGGCCGGGACCGGCAGCCCTCCGCCATCGCCGCGCCGGGCGCCTCCCTCGACGGGCTCCGGGGCGGCGATCTGGACCGTGGCGTGGAGGCACTGCAGGCCCATCTGCAGGCCCAGCCAAGGGACTTCGGCTCCTGGGCGACGCTGGGCACCGCCTACGTCGAGCAGGCCCGCACCCGAGGCGATCCCTCCCGGTACCGCGAGGCGGACCGCGCCATCGGCCGGTCCCTGGAGCTCCGGCCCCGCAACGACGCCGCCCTGGCCGGACGTGCGGCCCTGGCCGCCGCCCGGCACGACTTCAAGGGCGCCCTGCGGCACGCGGATTCCGCGCTCGCCGTGAACCCGTACAACGAGGGGGCGTTGGCCTCACGGATCGACGCCCTGGTCGAGCTCGGCCGCTACCCCGCGGCCGCGCGCGCCGCCGACGAGGCGGACGCCCGGCGGCCCGGCGTGCCCGTCTTCACCCGGTACGCGTACGTGCGCGAGCTGCGGGGCGATGTCGCGGGAGCCCGCCGGGCGCTCTCACGGGCGGTCGGCTCGGTCTCGGCCTCCGCGCCCGGCGACGTGGCCTACGTCGCCACGGCTCTGGGCCAACTGGCCTGGCGCCAGGGCCAGTACGGCGAGGCCCTGAGCCAGTGCGGCAGGGCGCTGCGGGCCGACGCCTCCTACCTGCCCGCGCTGGAGTGCCGGGCCCGAGCCTGGGCGGGGCGTGGGGAGACGGGGCGGGCGATACGGGCACTGCGGGAGGTGGTCGCCCAGGCTCCGCTGCCGGGGCCGCTGCTGGCCCTCGGCGAGCTGTACGAGGCGCGGGGCGAGCGGGGGAAGGCGCGCAGGCAGTACGAACTGCTCTCCGCGGGAGTGTCGCTCTCGCGGGCCAACGGCGTGAACGCGGACCTCGAATCGGCGATCGCTCTGGCGGACCACGGGGACCGGCGGGATGCCCTGCGTGCGGCGCGGGCGGAGTGGAAACGCCGCCACACACTCCACACGGCAGACGCCCTGGCCTGGACCCTCCACCTCAACGGCCGCTCCCGCGAGGCCCTGCCCTACATCCGCATGGCGACAGACACCGGATTCCGGGAGGCGTCCTTCATGTACCACCGAGCCGCGATCGAAACGGCGACGGACTCCCCCGAGGCGGGCCGCCGCTGGGCATCCGGGGCGCTGGACCTCAACCCGGGCTTCTCCCCGACGGGGGCACGGGAGGCACGGAAGCTGGCCGGCGGTGGTGGGTCGTGAGGAGCCGCACCATGCGACGCGTCGAACGCCACGCCTGGTTGTGGGGCGGGGCCGCGTCGGTATGTCCGTACTCGCCATCTCGGTCCGAGCGTCCGGCTACTGCGGCTGGAGAGACATGCGCAACGTGCTCCGTGCGGACATACCGCCACGTCCCCTCGCGAGCGCTGCGCGCCGGCGGTGCGTGGGTGCCGGGGTCCGGCCGCTTGCGTACGTTGCGCGCTGCGGGCGAGTGGCGTGGTGCCGCCGCCTCCCCCACCCGCCCAGACGTCCCGCTCCGGCGCGTTGCCCCGCTGCGGAGTTTCGGACGGGTGGGCGGGAAAGGCCTGTTCGGCCGCCCGGCGCTGCGGGGTTTCGGGCGGGTGGGTGGGAAAGGCTTGTTCGGCCGCCCGGGGCTGCGGGGTGCACGATGAAGCGGCGGATGGCATTCTTCGGAGGGCTCGGGGGCGCCATCGTCCTCGCTCTGCTGCCCGCGGGGCCCGCCGCTGCTCACCCCCTGGGCAACTTCACCGTCAACCGGTACGACGGGATCGTCGCCGCCCCGGGACGCCTCACCGTCGACCATGTGGAAGACCTTGCCGAGATTCCGGCCACGCAGGCCATGCCCCGCGTGAAAGAGGTCGGCCTGGCCGCCTGGGCCGAGGAACGGTGCGGGCAGGCCGCCCGCGGCAGTCGGCTGCGGGTCGGCGGCGAGACCGTACCCCTCAGCGTGGCGCGCGCCGGCGCCACCGCGCGCGACGGCCAGGCGGGCCTGCGCACGTTGCGCGTGCGGTGTGAGCTCGGTGCCCCGCTCCCCCGGGACACCGAGCTCACCCTCCGGTTCGAGGCCGCCGGCCAACCCGGCCCCGGCTGGCGGGAGATCACCGCCCAGGGGGATCGCATGACGGTCAGGGACGCCGACGTGCCGGAGGCGTCCGTGTCGCGGCGGCTCACCCGCTACCCGGAGCGGCTCCTCTCCTCGCCGCCGCGCGACGAATCGGCGGCGCTGCGCATCACCCCCGGCGGCCCCGCCCTCGCCGAGCGGCCCGACCCCGAGGCGCCCGCCGCGACCCCGCTGCCCCGCGGCGCCGACCGCTGGACGCAGGCGCTCACCGGGCTCGTCGCCCGGCACGATCTCAGCTTCGGCTTCGCCGTACTCGCCCTGGGCATCGCCCTGTTGCTCGGCGCCCTGCACGCCATCGCGCCGGGGCACGGCAAGACGCTGATGGCCGCGACCGCCGCCGCCCGCGGCCGCGCCTCCCTGCGCGACGTCCTCCCGCTCGCCGCGTCGGTGACCGTCACGCACACCCTCGGGGTGGCGGCCCTCGGGCTACTCGTCGCGGGCGGCTCCGCGGCGGCGCCCTCCGTCATCGCCTGGCTGGGCATCGCCAGCGGTGTCCTGGTGACCGGTGCGGGGGCCCTGCTCCTGCGGAGGGCGTGGCGCCGCCGCAAACACCACGGGCACAGCCACGGCCACGGCCATCAGCACAGCCACGATGCGCCGCCCCGGCTCCGCGGCGCCCTCTTCCTCGGCTTCGCCGGCGGTCTCGTGCCCAGCCCCTCCGCCGTGGTCGTCCTGGTCGGCGCCGCCGCACTCGGCGAGGCCTGGTTCGGGCTGCTGCTTGTGCTCGCGTACGGGATGGGGCTCGCCGTGACGCTGACCGCCGCCGGGTTCCTCGTGGTGCGGGTCGGTTCCGCCGCCGGACGGCGGCTGCGCGGACCCCGCGGGCTGCGCCGCGCCACGCACCGGTTCCTGCCCGTCGGCTCCGCCTGTGTCGTGGTCGCCCTCGGGTGCGGATTGGTGTTCAAAGGGGCGGCAACGGCGCTCGGTTGAGGTAGTTTTGTGGAGAATCGCACGGCTGCCGATGGGGGACGCCCGTGACCGACGACGAGCGTGTGATCGCGGGGCGCTACCGCCTGCTTGCCCCCTTGGGCGAGGGCGGCATGGGCACGGTCTGGCGCGCCCGTGACGAGGTCCTGGGGCGCGAGGTCGCGATCAAGGAGGTGCGCGCCCCGGCAGGGCTCCCGGCCAGTGACGTCGACCGGCTTTACGCCCGCCTGGAGCGCGAGGCCTGGGCCGCCGCCCGTATCCCGCACCGCAATGTGGTGACGGTCTACGACGTGGCGAGTCAGGACGGGCGCCCGTGGATCGTCATGGAGATCGTGCGCGGCCTCTCGCTGTCCGATGTGCTCGACACGGAAGGGCCGATGCCGCCGCAGCGTGCCGCGCACATCGGCGCGGAGGTGCTCGCCGCCCTGCGTGCCGCGCACGACGCGGGGGTCCTGCACCGTGACGTGAAGCCCGGCAACGTACTGATCGGAAATGACGGGCGGATCGTCCTGACCGATTTCGGGATCGCCATGGTGGAGGGGAGTTCGGCCCTCACCATGACGGGCGAAGTGATCGGGTCGCCCGAATTCCTCGCCCCGGAGCGGGCGTTGGGTCAGCGGCCGGGACCCGAGTCCGATCTGTGGTCCCTCGGCGTGCTGCTCTACGCGGCCGTCGAGGGCAGTTCGCCGTTCCGGCAGGACACCCCGCTGAGCACATTGCGTGCGGTGGTGGACGAGGCGCTGCCGCCGGCGCGCAACGCGGGAGCGCTGACGCCCGTACTCGAAGGGCTGTTGCGCAAGGATCCCGCCGAGCGGATCTCCCCTGCCGACGCCGAGCGCGATCTGCGGCTCGTCGCGGCGGGCGGCGCCCCGCGCGCGGACCCCGCCGTTCCGTACCTGCCCACGGTCACCTCGCAGGAGCAGCGACAGATACCGCAGCCGCCGCCCCAGCCCCATCCCCAGCCGGAGCCGCCACCGGTCACCTATGGCGGCGGGACCACGACGACGACCGCTCCGAGCCGCTCGCGCCGCTCCGTCCTCGTCCTCACGGCCGGTCTGACGGCGCTCGCGCTGGCCCTCGGCGGACTCACGTACGCCCTGGTCAACCGGGACGACGGAGGCGGCGGAAGCAGCGGCGGCTCGACCGGCGGAGGCAACGGCGGTGACACCGGCGGGAGCGGGGGCAGTGGTTCCGGCGGCGGCAAGAACGGTGGCCAGAACGGCGGCAGCAGTACGACAGGGGGTTCCGGCGGCGGCTCGACGAACGGCGGCGGCAGTGACGGCGGTTCGACCGGCAACGGCTCGACCGGCGGCTCCACGAACGGCGGCGGCAACGGCGGCACGACCACGCGCCCGCCCCAGTCCGTCAAGGTGACCGTCTCCGGGGTGCGCACGGAGTACAGCGGCGTCTGCCCGGTGCCGGCCGGTCAGGCACCGTCCTTCACGGCGACGTTCACGGTGGGCCGGGTTCCGGCCTCCGTCGACTACCGCTGGGTCACGAAGTCCGGCGAGCCGAGCGATCCCGGCTGGAAGACGCTCACGTTCGCGTCCGGCGGGGGCAAGAGCAAGCAGGTGCACCACACGGAGACCGTGGACGCCGGGCCCGGCGATACGTATCAGAACGAGATCAGTGTGGAGGTGCGCGGCCCGGTTCAGGCGACCTCCAACTCCGTCGCGTACTCGGTGACATGTGAGAAGGAGACCCCGACGGACGGAGTCTCCCCCTACACGGCGCACTAGACGTCACAGCAGGCGTCGAACTGCGCGTCGAACTCGGCCCGTCAGGAGGCCGCCGCCCTGAACACGGGAAGGTAGCCGCCGCTCTGACCGGCGGACGTGGGGTGGTAGGACTCGCCGATGTTGGTCCACTTCACGCTGTGCAGCCACGCGTCGCCGGAGCAGATCTCGTGCCCGGTGAAGGTGCTGGTCACATCGCCGAAGGTGAAGCCGTGGTCGGCGGCCCGCTTGGCGGTCGTGGAGTTGAGGAGGTTGGCTGCGTCGTTGATGGCGGCGCGCTCCGTCTCGGAGAGACCGGCGAGGCAGCTGCCGCCGAGCTTGTAGAAGCGCGGGTAGCCCATGACGACGACCTGGGCGGCGGGCGCCTTGCCGCTGATCGCCGAGTAGACCTGGTCGAGTTTGCCGGGGAGCGTGTTCTGGACGTAGGTGCGCGCCGTGGCGATGCGCGCGAGGCAGCTGCTCTCGGACTGGAGCACACAGGTCGTCATGACGTCGGCGAACCCGGCGTCGTTGCCCCCGACGGAGACGCTGACGAGGCCCGTCCCTGAGCCGAGCGGGCCGAGCTGGTTGGCCACGACGTCACCCGTACGGGCACCGGAACAGGCCGTGAAGTTAAAGCTGGACGGTGAGTTGGCGGCGGCCCACAGCGCGGGGTACGCGCGTGGAGTGCGCTTGCAGTCGCCGCTTCCGCTGTCGTATCCACCGGCTCCGACACCGGACGAGTAGGAGTCGCCGAGTGCCACATAGCCGGTGGCCGCGGCCTGTTGGTCGGTCCGCTGGTCTGCTTGAGCCGCTGTGGCCCCGGTGAGGACGAAGGCGACGGCGAGGAGGAGTGAGGACATGTTTGCCGTGATTCGGGACAATCTCATGGAACCTCCCTTAGCAGGATTTCTCCCACGACTGTGGTAGCACCTCCCATCCGCCGTCGGTAGTGCTCATGTCAACAAGTCCGCTCGCAATTCCCTTGCGTACCAAGGGAGTTCCCCACCAGTTCAAGGGGCGGCATCGGACATCTCCACACTCCCTCCGCATCTTGACGGGCCGCCACGGACTGCGCGACATTGAAGCCCGGCATCCGGCGCTTCGGGGGGCAAAGTCGCCAATGCAGACCATCAGGATCAAGGCACCGTCATCAGACACCGGGCCGGGCGCGGAACAGCGCCCGAGCCGTCACGGAGATCTGCTTCCGTTGCTCGGGGGCATGGCTGTGGCGGTCGGCGCCGTCGGTGCGATGCTCGCGCTCACGGACATCGACTCACCGCTGCGCGGACCCTTCACGCTCTTCTTCCTGCTCGCGGCGCCGGGGGGAGCAATCGGCGCCGCGCTGCGCGGACTTGAACCATGGGGCCGGATCGTGGCTTCCGTTTCCGGGGCCGTCGCGGTCAACCTGTTGGTGGCCCAGGCCATGCTGGCCCTGCACATGTGGTCGGTGCGCGGCGGGGTCGCGGCCGTCACCGTGATCGGCTCGCTCATCTTCCTGCTGGTACTGGTACGGCGACTGCGTGGCCGCACCCCGAGAAGGCGGACCTCCTGACGTGGACATCACCGTGCACCGCCCCGGAGAACTCACCGCCGCCGACCGGGTGGCCTGGACGGCGCTGCAGTCCAAGGCCCACCTCAACGGCTCTCCCGAGCTGGCCAATCCTTTCCTCTCCCCGGAGTTCACCCTCGCGGTGGGCCACTGGCGGCGCGGGGTGCGGATCGCGGTCGTCCGGGAAGCCGGTGAGCCCGCGGCGTTCTTCCCGTACCAGAGATCCATCACCGGCGTCGGCCGGGCCATCGGCCTCGGCGTCTCCGACTGCCAGGGCCTGGTGCACCGGCCCGGCTTCACCTGGGACGCGCGGGAGCTGCTGCGGGCCTGCGGGCTCGCGATGTGGGAATTCGACCATCTGGCCGGCGGCCAGGGGCCGTTCGAGGCGGGCGCCTCCGGCTCCTTCGCGTCGCCCGTCATGGATCTGGACCAGGGGTACGAGGCCTATCTCGGCCATCTCCGGGCAAAATCCCCGAAGTTCACGCGCACGACACTCGCCAAGGAGCGCAGGCTCGGTCGCGACCACGGCACCGTCCGCTATGTGCACGACGAGCGCGACCCGGCGGTCCTGCGCACCCTGACGGAGTGGAAGTCGGCCCAGTACCGCAGGACCGGCCGCAGCGACCGCTTCGCGCAGGCCTGGATCAACGAGCTCGTGCGGCAGCTCTTCCACACCGGGTCCGCCCAGTTCGCCGGCCTGCTCTCCGTGCTGTACGTAGACGACGTGCCGGTCGCGGCGCACTTCGGGCTGCGCTCCGAGCGGATCTTCGCCCAGTGGTTCCCGGCCTACGACCCGGCGTTCGCGAAGTACTCGCCCGGCCTGATCCTGCATCTGCGGATGGCCGAGGCGGCCGCCGCCGACGGCATCGCGTACATGGATCTGGGGCGGGGCCAGAAGCAGTACAAGGACTCCCTGAAGACACGCGAACTCACCGTGTCCGAGGGGTGGGTGGCGCTGCGCCATCCGGCAGCGATCGGACACCGGGCGCGGCGCGCTCCGGTCAGGGCGCTGCGCAACACCGTCTTGTCAAGGCCGGAACTCTTTGAACCGGCCGACAAGCTGCTGAAACGCTTCGGTGAATTCCGATCAAGAAAGAAGGAATAAGGGGGAGGAAGAAGGAAGAGGGCGCTCCATATGTGCCGACCAATGTGTCCACCAAGACTGGCCAAATCATCAAAAACGTGAGGCCACGTTCCAGGTCTTGCCATACGGCCTCAATCATCAATACCGTCGTACATCCACCCGCATCGGTCCATCACGCAATGCGATCTAGGGGAGGGCTCAAGATCGCGGTGGTTCCGGCGCGGGGCGCGGTAGGGGGGTGCCGTGCTCGGCGACTTGATCTGTGCCGAGTCACGTCCCGCGCGATGCCAGCTCACTCGGCATGCACGGAGATCTATTTCGTCATGCGCGAGTGAGAACCCCCCTTTCGAACCGGATACATAGCCGGACCGCCCGGGGGTGGGCGGTCCACCGGACGAGAGGGATCAGACTCATGAGTTCTTTTGTGCGCCCGGCCGAGCCGGGCCAAGATCCGTTAGACAAGCCGAAGCCGTCCGGTAATTACCGGCCGATATCCACACACTTGGCGATCACACCGCCGGTGAGCATCGTGATTCCCGCGATGAACGAAGCGGAGAATCTTCCCTACGTCTTCAAGACGCTGCCCGACTGGGTCCACGAGGTCGTGCTCGTGGACGGCAATTCCACCGACGACACGGTGTCCGTGGCACGGGAGCTGTGGCCGGACGTCAAGGTCGTCCGGCAGCTCGGCAAGGGCAAGGGCGACGCCCTGATCACCGGATTCGAGGCGTGCACCGGCGACATCATCGTGATGGTCGACGCGGACGGCTCGGCCGACGGTCACGAGATCGTCAGCTATGTCTCCGCCCTCGTCTCGGGCGCGGACTTCGCCAAGGGATCACGGTTCGCCAACGGCGGTGCCACGGACGACATGACGCCGATCCGCAAGCTCGGCAACCACGTCCTGTGCTCCGTCGTGAACGCCAAGTTCGGCGCCCGCTACACCGACCTGTGCTACGGCTACAACGCCTTCTGGAAGCACTGCCTCGACAAGATCGACCTCGACTGCACCGGCTTCGAGGTGGAGACCCTGATGAACATCAGGGTGGTCAAGGCCGGGCTGAAGGTGCAGGAGATCCCCAGCCACGAGTATCTGCGCATCCACGGCGCCAGCAATCTCAGCGCCGTCCGCGACGGCCTGCGGGTCCTGAAGGTGATCCTCACGGAGCGCTCCAACCGCCGTGGGCAACAGCGCCGCCGCACCCGTGGTGTCCCCTTCCGCACGCGTCAGGGAGAGGTGTCTTGAGCGGTCCCGACCACCACGGGGGAAGCACGGTCGCGGGCCTCGTCGGCTTCTCGGTCGTCATCTGCGTCTACACCGAGGACCGCTGGGAGGACATCCTTGCGGCGGTCGCCTCGGTGCGGGCGCAGTCCCTGACGGCCCTCGAAACACTGCTCGTGGTGGACCACAACGCCTCGCTCCTCGACCGGCTCGCCAAGGAGTACAAGGAGACCGAAGGGGTGCGGGTGCTCGCCAACGCGGGCCCCCGCGGCCTCTCCGCGGGCCGCAACACCGGCATCGCCGCAGCCGGCGGCGAGTTCATCGCGTTCCTCGACGACGACGCCGTGGCCGAGCGGGACTGGCTGCGCCACTTCGCCGAGGGGTACGCGGACCCGAAGGTCTTCGCGGTGGGCGGGCGCACCATGCCCGTCTGGGAGTCCCGGCGCAGGCCCGCCTGGTTCCCCGAGGAGTTCGACTGGGTCGTCGGCTGTACGTACAAGGGGCTGCCCGAGGGGCGCGTGCGGGTGCGCAACGTGCTTGGCGGCAACGCCTCCTTCCGCCGCAGCGCCTTCGATGCGGCGGGCGGCTTCGCGACCGGCATCGGCCGTGACGGCGACAAGCGGCCGCTGGGCGGCGAGGAGGCGGAGCTGTGCATCCGCCTCGCGCGGGCCAGACCCGACGCGGTGCTCCTCATCGACGACCGTGCGGTGATCCACCACCGCGTCCCCGCCGCACGGGAGCGCTTCCACTACTTCCGCACGCGGACGTACGCGGAAGGCCTCTCCAAGGCGCTGGTGGCCCGAAGTGTGGGCGCCGAGAAGGGACTTGAGTCGGAGCGCAGGTACACCACGCGGGTGCTGCCCGCCGGTGTGGGACGCGGTCTGCGCGACGCGCTGCTCGCCCGCCCCGGTGGCGCGGGCCGGGCGGGCGCCATCGTCGCGGGAGTGGTCTCGGCGGCCGGGGGGTACGTAGTCGGGAGCGTTCGCGCGCGCAGGGCGGGCGCCACCTTCTCGGTCACGGAGATCGAGCGGGACGCAGCTCAGGGGGGACCGAGATGAGCGCCGCCGTTCCGATCCTCATGTACCACTCCATCGCCCATGAACCGACCGAGGCGACACGGGAGTTGTCCGTGTCGCCAGGGGCGTTCGCCGAGCAGCTCGAGCTGCTCGGCGAGCGGGGTTTCACGCCGCTCAGCACGGCCGGGCTCGCCGCGATCTGGCGCACTCCCGGCCGGACGCTGCCGGCCAGGCCCGTCCTGATCACCTTCGACGACGGCTACGAGGGCGTGCACCGGCACGCGCTGCCCGTGCTCGCCAAGCACGGCTTCGCCTCGACGCTCTTCGTCTCCACGGGCTGGCTGCGCGGGGCGTACGACACCGGGGGCGGCCTCGACCTGATGCTCGACTGGGACCAGGTGCGCGAACTGGCCGCGGCGGGCACGGAGATCGGCGGGCACAGCCACACGCACCCGGAGCTCGACCAGCTGGACGACGAAGACCTCTGGTTCGAGCTGCTTCGCTGCAAGGACATCATCGCCGACGAACTCGGCACCCGGCCGCTCTCCTTCGCCTACCCGTACGGCTACTCAAGCCGCCGGGTGCGCCGCACGGTGCGCGGCGCCGGGTTCGCCCAGTCGCTCGCGGTCAACAACGGCCTCGCGCGGCGCACTCAGGGGCCGTACGCCCTGAAGCGGGTGACCGTGCGCCGTTCCACCGGCATCGAGGAGTTCGAGCGGCTCGTCGAGGGCCGTGCGATCACCCGCAACTTCGCAAAGGACTGCGCCCTGACCAAGGGGTACGCCGTGGTCCGCAGAGCCCGACAGGCCCGCCGGAAGGCAATCCGTACCCGTGTCTGACACGACGACCGCCCAGGCAGACATATCTGGGACTCCCGGTACCGAACAGCAGCCGCAGTCCGGCAAGCCGGGCAGGCCGCGCAGACTGCGGCTGCCCGGCAGGGGTGGCTCCGGCGGCGGGAGTCCCTTGTTCCGCAACGCTTACGCGCTGATGCTGAACACCGGCATCTCCGGCGTGCTCGGCGTCGGCTTCTGGCTGGCCGCCGCCCGGTACTACTCCGAGTCGGCGGTCGGCCAGGGCTCGGCGGCGATCGCCGCCATGAAGCTCCTCGCGGGGCTCACGGCGCTCACCCTGACGGGGGCACTCGCCCGCTTCATCCCCATCGCGGGACGCGCCACGGGAAAGCTCATCTTCCGTACGTACGCGGGCAGTTCGGTGGTCGTCGCGTTCGCCGCGCTGATCTTCCTGTTCACCCTCGACCTGTGGGGGCCCTCGTACAGATTCCTGCACGGCCCGCTGACCGGCATCGGCTTCATCGCCGCGGTCGTCGCCTGGTCGCTGCTGACCCTGCAGGACGGGGTGCTCACGGGGCTGCGCAGCGCGCTGTGGGTGCCGGTCGGCAACACGATCTTCTCGGTCGTCAAGCTGGGGCTGCTCATCGCGTTCGCCGCGGCGATCCCGACGGCAGGCGTGTTCGTGTCGTGGGTCGCGGCGATCGCCCTGTCGGTCGTCCCGCTCGGCTGGCTGGTGTTCCGGCGGCTCGTGCCACGGCATGTGAAGGCGACCCAGGACAAGGCGCAGCCGCCGACCCTGCGCGAGATGGGCCGCTTCCTGGCCGGCGACTACACGGGCTCGCTCTTCTCGCTCGCCGTGGTCTATCTCGTACCGGTGATCGTCGCCTCGCAGGTCAGCTCGGTCGACAACGCGTACTTCTACATCACCACCACGATCGGCGGCACGGTCAACCTGCTCGCCATCAACATGGGTGCGTCGCTGACCGTCGAGGGCGCGCACGACCCGGCGCGGCTCGCCGCGAACACCCGGGCCGCGCTGCGCCGCATGGCGCGGATCATGCTGCCGGTGTGCGGTCTGCTCTTCATCGGCGCGCCGTTCATCCTGAGCGTCTTCGGACAGGGGTACGCGGACGCGGCGACACCGCTGCTTCGCTGGTTCGCGGTGGGCGCGGCGCTGCGGGTCGTCATGGAGACGTACTTCGCGGTGCAGCGCGCGCAGAGCCGTACGTCGGGGATCGCCTGGATGCAGGGCCTGCTGTGCGTCCTCGTGCTTGGTCTGACGCTGCTTCTGCTGCCGCGGATGGGGCTCACGGGCGCGGGCGTCGCGGAGATCTGCAGCCTCACGGTGATCGTGGCGATCGCGGCGCCGAAGCTGTATCGCGTGGCGCGGGCGGCTCCCTCGTCCACGCCGGCCGACGGCGCGGCACCGGACGGCGACCTGGCCGACCTGGGGACGCCGGAGGCGCCGCCGTCGCCGGCGGTCGAGGACGCGGGGCGGCACAAGGAGCGGCGCGGGCCCGCCTGGGCGCTGCGCGACAGGCTCGACTCGGACACGCTGCATCTCTCCGTACAGCTCGACTTCGAGCATCCGGAGCGCAGGCCGGACGTGCGGCCGGGGCCCGGGACGCCCGCTTCCGGGACACCGGCGGCGAAGGGCCGGACGGCCGGTGCCGGCAAGGGCGACAAGGGCGACAAGGGCGACAAGGGGGACGCCATGGATCACCGGCCGACCTGGGCGCTGAGATCGCCCCTGAAGTCGCCGGAACCGCCCACGGCCGCCCCACAACCACCGACGGCATACCCGGAGCCGCCGACGGGCTCCCCCGAATCCACCACGGCTCCCCCGGTCCCCTCCTCGGCCTCCCACCGCACGTCGGAGGCCGAGGAGCGGGGCACCGGCGTACGCGTCCCGGACCTGCCCGAAGCGCCGCCGAGGCCGGTCGACCCGCCCGAACCCGTCGACGTCCCCGAGCCGTTCCCGCGCCTGCGCATCGCCGTGATGGCGCTGCTCCTGACCCTCGCGCTCGGCCTCTACTGGCTGCCTCTCACGGGCATCGGCGAGGCGGACCTGGACGAGATGGGCGGGCTCGGGCTCATCTCGATCCTGCCCGCGCCGACGCTGCTCGGGGCCGCGCTGCTCATCGTCGTCTTCGCCTCGCTGCTCTGGATGGACCGCCCGCACCGGGTGCTGCTCCTGGTGACCCTGATCGCCACGGTGGTGTGCCTGCACGCGCTGCCCGCCGTCCTGGAGGACGAGCCGAGGTTCGCGACGGCCTGGCAGCACCTGGGCTTCATGGAGTACATCGACAGGACCGGGTCCGCGGTGCCGGACCTGGACGCGCGCTGGAGCTGGCCGGGCTTCTTCGCCGCGGCCACGTTCGTGGCGAAGGCCTGCGGCGTCTCGGACATGACCGAGGTGATCCGCTGGTGGCCGCTGGCCATGCAACTGCTCTATCTGGCACCGATGTTCCTGCTCACCCGCTCCATGCGGGCCGCCTGGCGGGCCCGCTGGGCGGGGCTGTGGATCTTCGCGCTGAGCGGCTGGGTCGGTCAGGACTACTTCTCCCCGCAGGGCTTCACCTATCTGCTGTATCTGGTGTTCGTGGCGGTGCTCCTCGTCTGGTTCCGCGCGCCGCACGTGCTGTGGGCCAAGCGGCGGCCCGGCGAGCTCGAGGTCGAGCCCGCCGACCGGCGCCAGCGCGCGGTGCTGCTGGTGGTCCTGGTCGCGCTGTTCGCGGCGACGGTGCCGGCGCACCAGCTCACGCCGTTCGTGATGCTCGGCGTGCTCGCCGCGCTCGTCCTGGTGAGCCGCTCGGAGCTGCGCGGCCTGCCGATCCTCTTCGGCGTCATGGTCCTCGTCTGGATCGGCTTCCTCGCCGAGCCGTACTGGTCGGGGCACTTCGACGAGCTGTTCGGCGGGATCGGCGGCGTCGGCGGCAATGTGTCGTCATCGGTGTCCGGGCGCATCGAAGGCGGCAGTTCGACCCACCAACTCGTCCTCTACGCGCGGGTCGCGCTCGCGGGCAGCGTCATGGCGTTCGCCTGCTGGGGCTGGTGGCGGCGGCGCGACCACAAGTACACGGAACGCTCGCTGCTCGTGCTGACCTTCGTGCCGTTCCTGGGCTTCGGCATGCAGTCGTACGGCGGCGAAATGGCCCTGCGCGTCTTCATGTTCGCGCTGCCGGGTGCCGCGCTCCTGGCCGGTCTCGCCCTGTTCCCGCGCGCGGGCATCACCGCGAAGGAGCGGGACCGCGACCGGGTGAGCCTTGCGCCGCTCGCCGCGCTGATGGCGGGACTCGTCCTGATGGGCGGCTTCCTGGTGGCGCGCTGGGGCAACGAGCCGTTCGAGCGGACCCGTGCGGGTGAAGTCGCCGCGATGGACTACGTGTACGAGCACGACGAACCGACCGTCCGGCTGCTGTGGATGAGCGACGACACGCTCAACAACGTGACGCCCGCGATGCCGTGGGGCACCCGCGACATGGAGAAGGTCCAGTACGTGCCCACCCTGGCGCCCGCCGACCCGGTGCTCGTCTCCAGCCTCGTCAAGGCGCTCAAGGACGCGGGCCCCAACTCGTATCTGATGATCAACAAGAGCCAGACGGTCTATCTCCAGATGGACGTCGGCTACTCGGCCACCTGGGACACCCGGCTGATCAAGAACCTGGACAACCGGCAGGAGTTGAAGAAGGTCCTCACCAACGACGACGCGACCCTCTACACGCTGCGCAAGCAGCCGGAGGGGAAGGCCGAGAAGGCCGCGCCGGGTCCGATCGGGCCGCAGGTGACGTGGACACCCTGGTCGGTGATCGGTGCACTGGCGGCCGTGGCGCTGGTCCTGCTGCTCGCCACCCGTGAGGTCGTGCGGGTGGCGGTGCCGCCGAGTGTGCGCCAACTGCAGTGGCTGCAGGGCAGCTTCTGGTTCTCGCTGCCGCTGCTCGCGGTGCTGCTCGCTTCGCTGATCCAGCGGTTCCTGACGATGGCGTGAGGCGGGTCCGAGGCCGGGGTCGGCTGAAGTGGGCTACCGCTTCAGCCACTTCACCTCGTACCCCTTCATCTCGAAACGCTCGCCGTCCACCTTCGCGCTGATCGTCCGGTCCAGGGTGTTCACGACGAGCACCGTCTTGTCGTCGGCGAGCACGCTGACGTTCGGTACGTCGTCCGCGGCGACGGAGACCTTCTCGTACTCCGTGCCGGGCGGGAACGCGTCGTTGAACCGGGCGAGCATCTTCAGCATCGGCAGTTCCGTACCGCCGTCGCCGAGCCGGGTGGAGCGCCACAGGCAGCCGGCGCAACCGGCGCCCTTGTTCTGCGGGTTCCAGTAGAAGCCGCTGCTCGCGCCGCCGCGTGCCATCGCCATCAGGCCGGTGGCCTGGACGGCGACGCGGTGCGCCTCGGACCAGTCGTCGCGGTCGTCGTTGCTGTCGCCGGGCTCCACGTAGTACTCGGCCCACCACAGCGGCAGGTCACCGGTGCGCTCGCGCACCCACTTGCTGACCGCGGTCAGCTTCTGCGTGGCCTTGAACTCGTCGGGGAGCATCTCGTCGTCGGTGGTGTAGCTGGAGCCGTCGACGACGACGAAGTCCGCGCCCGTCTTGTTCTTGTTCCAGTAGTCGAAGGCGTCGAGGACCCGCTGGTCCATGCGGCCCCAGGCGCCCTTGACCTTCGTCGATGCGTCCTCGGTCTGGCGCGGGTCGACGCTGTCCATGACCAGGTAGGGGCCGCCGACCATGATGTCCTTGTTGACCTTCTTGAGTTCCTTGTAGACCAGGTTGTAGAGCTCGGTGTAGCCCTCGTAGTCCCAGCGGGCCTGCTCGTTGTTCCAGAAGCCCTTGAACTCGTTCCAGACGATGAAGTGGCGTACGTCCGGATAGCGCTTGGCGACGGTCGCGGCGAGCTTGGCGAAGTCCTTGTAGTGGGCGCGCTCCGGTGCGGTCTCCAGGGCGGCCTGGCTCCAATTGGTCTTGCCGGCGCCGGACTCGCCGCCCTTCATCCAGTCCGGGGAGCAGCACAGGGTGACGACCGGCGTGCCGTCGGTGGCGCGGATGAAGTCCATCCGCCGGTCCATCTCGCTGAAGTCGTAACGGCCCTTGACCGGCTCGGGGTTGCCCGCGCCCCAGCCCATGATGTGCTGGATCTGCGGCAGCGGGCTCGGCTTTCCCGCGAGCAGCTCCTCGGCGCGCTGCACGGAGGCGTCCTCGCCCTCGTCCGCGCTGTACTGCGTATGCGTGAAGCCCCAGCCCACGTCCGGCTTCGCCTGGTCGGGCGGGACGGCGGGGGTGCCGTGCACCTTGTCCCCGTCGCGCGTGGTGCCCTGGGTGCCCGAGCCGTCATCGGGAAGCGTGGTGATGACGGTCAGGATCAGGGCCAGTGCGGCCACACCAACGCCGAGCAGTGCGGTGAGCCGCCACCGCAGTGCCCCCGAATTCCACCCATGACGTCCCATCAGGGGCAAGACTAACGGCGCGAGTTGGCGGTAGGACAGGTTCCGTACCACAGCTCTGTAACGGGCACGCCACGTGACGTCACATGAACGGAGTACGTAAACCGGGATGCACAAGGGCGTATGCGTGCCGGATCATGGCGGCATGTCTGCGAACCCTCAGGACGCCCTGCCGATCCGGCTCAACGTCGACGACAGCGACTCCCCGTCGGATGTCGTGGACGCCCTCTTCCTCGGCCGCTTCGCCACCGGCGAGCAGCCGTTCTCCCACAGCGCCAACATCGACCGCGTCAAGTCGGGTTCCACGCTGCTTCCGCCGGGCGCGGCCGTCCTGCGGGCCGCCCGCGACGACGACCGCAGCGCGACGCTCGCCGAGGGCGACGGCTGGACGGTGCTGGTCTCGCGCTGGAACCGTGGCGCGGATGTCACCGTGACGGCGACGAGCGCCGATCTCGCGGAGAAGGTCCTGAAGCAGGCGACGGACGGCGCGCAGGACGAGCCGGAACCGCAGCCGGACAACGTGACCATGGGGTTCTGGTACGTGTCGCCGAGGCGCGGCCCGCACCGCACCACGCGGCAGATCTCCGCCGGTACGTGGGAGGAGGTGCGGGAGAACTACACGGCGCCGGTCGCCGAGGCCATGGACTCCCTGATGAAGACGGGCCCGGAGGACATCTCGGGCCGGCTCCTGCTGCTGCACGGGCCGCCCGGTACGGGCAAGACCTCGGCGCTGCGGACGCTCGCGCGGTCCTGGCGCGACTGGTGCCAGGTGGACTGCGTCCTCGACCCGGAGCGGCTGTTCAGCGATGTGGGCTACTTGATGGACATCGCGATCGGCGAGGACGACGGCACGGCGAAGGGCCGCTGGCGGCTGCTGCTCCTGGAGGACTGCGACGAGCTGATCCGGGGCGAGGCGAAGCATACGGCGGGGCAGGCATTGTCGCGGTTGCTGAACTTGACGGACGGGCTGCTGGGGCAGGGCCGCAATGTCCTTGTGGGGGTCACCACCAACGAGGACCTGGAGCGGCTGCACCCGGCGGTCGTGCGGCCGGGGCGGTGCCTTGCCCGCATCGAGGTGGGTTCGCTGACCCTCCCGGAAGCGGTGTCCTGGCTCGGCACCGCCGAGGGCGTCTCCCGCGAGGGCGCGACCCTGGCCGAGCTCTACGCCTTGCGTCGCGGGACTTCCCCTACGTCGGTCCCGGATCCCCGGGAGGGGGCGGACTCGGGGCTGTATCTGTAGCCCGGCGGCCGGCCAACTGCTTTCCCCACCCACCCACCCGATTACCCGGCAGTGCCCCGCAGTGCCCCCTCGCTGTTCTGGTTGTGGGCAGGCGTTCCGCACGGCGAGTGGGGTCTCCCCTGCTCGAGCGAAGCCGAGAGCTTGGGGAAGGGTGGGCACAACGCCCAGCTGCCGGGCACCGGTTCAGCGAGGCGTCACCCCGAGTCCCCATAAGCCGCCCGCAACGCATCCCTCGCAGCGTCCAACGCCGCCCCCTCGGAGAGCCCCAGCCGCTGGACCCGCTCGGCAAAGGCCTGGGCGGCGGCCGAAGCCTCCCTCTCCGCGGCATCCCCGGCGGCGGCCACGAACGTCCCATGCCGCCCCCGCGTCTCAATCACCCCGTCCGCCTCAAGGGCCCGATACGCCTTGGCAACGGTATTCGCGGCGAGCCCAAGCTCCTGGGCGAGCCCCCGCACGGTGGGCAGCTTGTACCCCACCGGCAGCACCCCGCCCCGCGCCTGCTCGGCGATCTGGGCCCGCACCTGCTCATAGGGCGGCGCGTCGCCCGCGCCTCCATCGGTCTCGATCTCGATCTTCAAAGTCACGCAGTGATTGTCCCGCACGCACGGAAAATCGGAGGCACCCCGGCGCACCCCGCGCGTAACGTGCGGCTCCATGACTCTCCTGGTACGCGCCCTGCGCCCCGGCAGCACACCGGACGCCGAAGCCTTCGCCGCCGTCCGGCGTGCCTGTGTCCCGGCGATGCTCTCCACGGCCGGTTCGGTCGCGTTCGACCTGGCGCACGCCCATCCCGACGCCCTGTACCGGCAGTTGGCCGCCGAGATCGACGGGGAGATCATCGGCACGGCCCAGGTGGGCATCGCCTACGACAGCCCCGATCCCGGCCAGGGCTTCGCCAACGTCTACGTACTGCCCGAACGGCGCGGTCTCGGCGCCGGTTCGCTGATCCTGCGTACGGCGGAGGAGCATCTGGCGAACGGCGGCGCCACTACGTTCTTCTCGTGGGTGCTCGACGAGCCCGCGAACCGCGCCTTCGCCGCCAAGCGCGGCTACCGCGCGAGCCGCTCGGCCCACTTCCTCCGTCTCGACCTGACCGCGGGCCTGCCGCCCCGCCAGGAGCCGCCCGCCGGCGTGGAGTTGCGCACGGGAGCGGAGTTCGGGGACGACCCGCGCGCGCTCTTCGAACTCGACGCGGAGACTGTGGCGGACGAACCGAGCGATGTGGCGGCGGAGTTCACGGACTACGAGCACTGGCTCGCCGAGACGTGGAACCACCCCCTGGTCAATCGCGAGCTGACGTCCGTGGCCGTGGTGGACGGCCGCCCGGCGGCCTTCACCCTGGCCCGCACGGACGACGCGTCCCGTTACGCGAGCGGCATGACCGGCACCGGGCGCGCCTTCCGCGGCCGGGGCCTGGCGAAGCTGGCCAAGAACGACTCCCTGCACCGGGCGCGTGCCGTCGGCTTCACGGAGGCGTTCACCGGCAACGACGCCGGCAACGAACCGATGCTGGCCATCAACAAGTGGTTCGGCTACGAGATCTGTGCGACGGAGGTACGGCATGTCCGGGAGCTCGGCTGAGAGCCCGACGACCGTGGAGGTGACGCTGGTGAAGGCGGGCCGCGTCAAGATCCGCTACCCGGCGGAGGTCGTGGCGGACGACGGCAACCAGGTGACGGTCCGCGCGCCGTGGGCGGCGGACGGAGTACGGGACTTCGGCTTCGTACGCTTCGAGCCGGGTGATGTCTTCACCGAGCACTACTGGCGTGACCGGTGGTACTCCGTGAAGGAGGTCCGTACGTCGGATGGGGTGCTGAAGGGCTGGTATTGCGACGTGACACGGCCCGCGGTGCGGGACGGCGCCGCGCTGGTGGTCGAGGACCTGGATCTCGACCTGTGGTGCTCGGCGGACGGCGCGACGATCGTCCGGCTCGACGAGGACGAGTTCGCGGAGAGCGGCCTGGCCGAGCAGGACCCGGAGGCGGCGGCCGCGGCGGTCTGGGCGCTGGACGTCCTGGAGGACCTGGCGCGTGCCGGGTCGCTGCCCCGCTACGAGGATTCCGCGGGCGCCTCGCGCTGACGCCGGTAGTGGCGGGCGACCCTGGCCCGGTTGCCGCAGGACGGCTTGCACCACTCCTGCCGACCGTGCCGCTTGACGAAGTAGCGCACGCACCGGGGCGCGGCGCAGGAGCGTAGGCGCTCGCGCTCCGGTCCCGCCAGGAAGTCGATGGCGGCGCGGGCCAGTGCGGCGGAGAGCCGCACCCGGGGCTCGCGCTCCGCGGCGGGCCGCAGCGAGGCCGCGGGGAATTCGTCGTGCGGCCAGGCCAGTTGCGGGGTGACAGGCTCCGCCGCGGCGGCGGCGTTGAGCCGCGCCAGGGCCTGGTCCGTGGCGATCAGACAGTGCGCGTCCGCGGAGCTCGCGGGAGCGGGGCTCACCGCCTGCGCGAACAGCGCCCGAACCGCCTGCCGCAGGGCGACCACCTCACCTCGGAGTTCGTCGTCGGCGCGGAACTCCGGGGTGGCGCCGCCTGTGATGCCAGTGATGCCTTCGGGCAGGAGCTCGGCCTGCGCCCGGATCCAGCGGGTCACCCCTTCTACGGACTCCAGGTCATCGGCGACACCGCCCTCCCCGTCGTGCCTGATCGTGCTCGCCAGCTCCAACGCCAGGTGCCGCACCACGAGTTCCCCCTTCCCTCTTGATCATGTCGACGACCACACCCTACAGTCCCTAACGGAACAAGAACTATTTACCATTAGGGAATAGGGGAGGGACTCGACGATGACGATCCTGCTGGCCCAGATCAGCGATCTGCACTTGGACGGCAGCGAGCGGGCGACGGAACGCGCCACGCGCGTCATGAACTACCTCAGAGCGCTTCCGCAGCCGGTCGACGCGCTCCTCGTCACCGGCGACATCGCCGACCACGGCGACCCCGCCGAGTACGAGGAGGCCGCGGCCATCCTCACCGCCCCGTTCCCCGTGCTCACCTGCCCCGGAAATCACGACGTACGAACGGCCTACCGCAAGGCCCTGCTCGGCGAGGCGCCAACGGACGGCCCCATCAACCGCGTGCACCGCGTCGGCAGGGCGGCGATCCTCATGTGCGACTCGACGATCCCCGGCAGGGACGAGGGCCGCCTGGACGCCGAGACCTACGACTGGCTCACGGAGACCCTCGACACCCTGCCCGCCGGCACCCCGGCACTGATCGCCTTCCACCAGCCACCGGTCGAACTCCACCACCCGCTCCCGGACGCGCACCGCCTCGAACAGCCGGAGCAGCTCGCCGCACTCCTGGCCGACTACCCCCAGGTCACGGCAGTCATCACAGGCCACGCCCACACGGCCGCAGCCTCAACCTTCGCCGACCGCCCGCTGATCGTCGGCCCGGCGATCACCTGGACCCTCCGCCTCCCCTGGGAGGGCGAAGCCCCCGCCGACCGCACCCAGCCCCCCGCCCTCGCCTTCCACATCCTGGACGGCACCAACCGCCTGACGACCCACTACCGCGTGGTCCCCTGACCCTGGCCGGGCGCGAGCGGAACAGCCCGCCGCGCGCCGGCCGCGTCATGCCCCACCGCATCGCCGTCCTCCTGCCAGTGCAGCAGGAACCGCTCCCCCGCCCGCCATGCCTCCAGGCCCGCCCGGCAGTACGCCACCATGTCGTCCGGCAGGGCGTCGATCGCGTGCCACGTGAGTTCCTCGCACTTTTCGGGCTCCGCGTTGAAGGGGGTGCCGCCCCTGCCGTGGTCTGCCTCGAAGAACCAGCCGATGCGGGGATTGCCGCCGGGGCCGCGGTGCTGGAGGACCACGGCGGCTCGGACGTCTGCCGGGGTGAGGGTGAGGCCGATCTCCTCGCGGGCCTCGCGGAGCACGGCCTCGCGGACGTCCTCGCCGGGCTCCACATGGCCCGACGGGACGTTCAACAGGCCGTCTCCGTAACCCGTGTTGGCGCGTCGGGCCAGGAGGACCTCGTCGCCACGGCGCAGGATGAGGTGGACGTCGACCACCTCCTTGTGGCGGGGCGGGGCGGCCGGCAGGACGCCCACCACTGCGTAACGCTCGTCCGCCACCTCCTTGCCCCACAGGCGCGGGTCACCCGACAGGCGCTCCGAGTGCAGGCGGCCCACCAAGGGCGTCAGTGCCTCGATCAGGCGGGTGGCAGGGATGCCTGCGGGGTCGGTCGTCCCCCATACGCCCTCGATCAGGACGAGACGCCCGCCGGGGCGCAGCAGCGAGCACCAGTGTCTGAGCGTCGCCTCGGGGTCCGGGAGCATCCACAGGACATGGCGGGCCAGGATCGTGTCGAACGTCCGTCCTTCGACCGGGGGCAGGGCCGCGTCGCCGACCAGGATCTCCGCCCCGTGCCCGGCCAGCTTCTCGCGTGCCCGCTCCACCATCCTCGGCGACAGGTCCACCGCGGTCACACGGTGTCCGTACTCGGCAGCGATCAGTGACAGGCTGCCCGTGCCGCACCCCAGGTCGAGCACGTCCCCCGCGGTTTCCGGCAGCCAGTCCCGCAGCCGCCCCGCCCAGGCCTCCCGCACCACCGCGTCCCGCAGCCCGTGGTCCGGCTCTTCGTCAAAGGTGGCCGCCTCCGCGTCCCAGTCGATCGTCATGCCCCGATCGTGACACCCGCCACTGACAATCGGCCTCGGATGAGAAACCCTCCCCGCAGAGGTCTACAGCCGTACCGCCTTGGACATCGGTAGGTACAGGGAGGCAGCCATGCGCCGTGTGACCGTGCACAAGACCGTCGGTAAGCCCACCACCCGACAGATCCGCGAGAAGTACGAGGCCGAGGACCGGCCCCGTGAACGACCCGAGGTCCGCAAGGACGTCCAGCGGACCTGGTGGCCGGACGGATGAGACCCCCGGGCCAGGGCGAGCACTAGAGGCTCTTGCGGTAGTGGAAGCGGTCGTAGGGGCCGTCGACCCTGCGCTCCACCAGCTCGTATCCGTACCGCGGATAGATCTTCTGGTTCTCCCACATCATCGCGTTCGTGTAGAGACGGACCTCGGGAAGCTCGAGGGCACGCGCGCGTGCGTCCACGAACGCAAGGAGGCGGCCGCCCACGCCCCGGCCCGCCGCCTCGGGGTGGACCGCGATGCTGTCCAGGAAGAGATGGTCCTCGTGTGGGACGAGGACCAGGACGCCCACGACCGGATCCCCGGTGACATACACCCGCCCCGCCGCCACCTCCGCCGCGTGATCCGCCTCCATGGGGGCGGGCACGACACCGATGCGCTCGATGTAGTGGCGGTACGCGGCGTCCGTCACCGCCTTCACTGCGGCGACGTCGGCGGTGGTGGCGGGGCGGATGTCGGCTGTCATGCGTCTACGTCTACGCCACGGGCACGCCCCCGCACCACCGCCTTCTTCAGCAGCGGCCACAGCACGATCAGCGCGATGACGACGTACACCGTGATGGAGAAAGGCGTGTCGAACAGGCCGCTGACGCTGCCGTCGCTGATCTGCAGGGCGCGGCGCAGCTGCTGCTCGGCGTTCGGGCCGAGGATGACGCCGATCACCGCGGGCAGGACCGGCAGTCCGTAGCGCCGCATGCCGAAGCCGATCAGGCCGATGACCAGGAGGATCACCAGGTCGAGCGCCTCACCGCCGACCGCGTACGCGCCCACCGCCGCGAAGAAGAGAATGCCCGCGTAGAGGTAGGGCCTCGGGATGCGCAGGAGCTTCGCCCAGACCGGGGCCAGGGGCAGGTTCAGGGCGAGCAGGAGCACCATTCCCACGAAGAGGGACGCGATCAGGCCCCAGACCAGGTCCGGTTCGCGCTCGAAGAGCAGGGGGCCGGGCTGGATCCCGTACTGCTGGAAGGCGGCGAGCATCACCGCGGCCACGGCCGTCGTGGGCAGGCCGAGCGTCAGCATCGAGACCAGCGTGCCCGCCGCCGATGCCGATGACGCCGACTCGGGGCCCGCCACTCCCTCGATCGCGCCCTTGCCCCACTCCTCCTTGTTCTTGGACAGGCGCTTCTCGGTGACGTACGAGAGGAAGGTGGGGATCTCGGCGCCGCCGGCCGGGATCGCGCCGAACGGGAAGCCGATGAGCGGGCCGCGCAGCCAGGACTTCCAGGTGCGCTTCACGTCGGCCTTGCCGAGCCAGGGGCGACCGACCGGTATCGCCTCGCCGCTGGTGCGGCGCAGGTGGGCCGCGACCCACAGCGCCTCGCCGATCGCGAAGAGGCCCACCGCGACGATCACCACGTCGATGCCGTCGGCGAGTTGGAGCGAGCCGAACGTCAGCCGCTGCTGCCCGGTCATCTGGTCGAGGCCGACCAGGCCGATGGTGAGACCGATCAGGAGGGAGGCGAGGCCGCGGATGCGGGACGAGCCGAGGACCGACGTCACGGCGATGAACGCAAGGACCATGATGGCGAAGTAGTCGGGCGCCCCGATGTCGACGGCGAGGTCGGCGACCGTCGGCGCGAGCGCCACAAGGAGCATGGTGCCGATCATGCCGCCCGCGAAGTGGCCGATGGCGGCGGCCGCGAGCGCCTGTGCGCCGCGCCCCGACTTGGCCATCGGGTTGCCTTCCATGGCGGCCACGACCGCGGCGCTCTCCCCCGGTGTGTTGAGGAGGATCGACGTCGTGGAGCCGCCGAACATCGCTCCGTAGTAGATGCCGGCGAACATGATGAACGCGCCGGTCGGTTCCAGGCCGTACGTCACGGGCAGCAGCAGCGCCACCGCCATCGCGGGGCCGATGCCGGGCAGCACGCCGATCGCGGTGCCCAGGAGTACTCCGACCGCGGCCCAGAGCAGATTCAGCGGGGTGAGGGCCGTGCCGAAGCCGTCCATCAGGGAGTTGAGGGCGTTCATGTCAGAGCACTCCCATCAGCGGGCCGCCGGGGAGCGGGACTCCGAGCAGGTTGTTGAAGACGACGTACGTGATCAGGGAGAGGCCTGCCGCGATGAGCGGATCGCGGTCCAGGTGCCTGCTGCCGAGCGCGTACGCGGCGCCCCAGAAGAGCAGTGCGCCCGCGACGGGGAAGCCGAGCGGTTCGATGAGGACGGCGGCGCCGAGGAAGACCCCGGCGAGCAGCAGGACGGTGCGCCAGTCGGCGGGTTCGGACAGGTCGATGTCCTCGCCGCCCTCGGCCTCGCCGCGGCCGCCGCGCAGGACGTCGACCGCGAGGAGCACGGCGACGACCAGGAGCCCGATGCCGACCACGATCGGGACCGTCTTGGGGCCGATCGGGCCGCGCTGGGCGATGTCGACGTCCATGGTGAGCGCGTCGGTGAGGACGAGCACGCCGAGGGCCAACAGCATGACGCACACGCCGAGTTCGGAGTGCTCGCGCAGCCAGGTGCGGCGGCTGTTCCCGGACTCCTCGGGCGGGGTCGGCGGGTTTTCGGTGGTTGTCGTCGTCACAGCCCGAGCTCCTTCAGGACGGACACCACGCGCTTGTCCTGGGCCTCCAGGAAGTCGCCGAACTTGTCGCCGGTGAGGAAGGCGTCGTCCCAGCCGTTCGTCTTGAGGGACTTGCGCCACTGAGGGGAGTCGTGGAGCTTCCTGACGAGGCCGGTGAGCTTGTCGCGCTCGGCTTCGGAGAGGCCGGGCGGGGCGACGATGCCGCGCCAGTTGGTGAAGTCCACGTCGTAGCCGGACTCCTTGAGGGTGGGTCCCTCCAGGCCGTCGACGCGCTCGGGTCCGGTGACCGCGAGCAGCCGCAGCTCGCCCGACTTGATCTGGTCGAGGTACTCGCCGACGCCGGAGACGCCGAAGGCGACCTTCTTGCCGAGGATCGACGCGAGGAGTTCGCCGCCGCCGTCGAAGGGAACGTAGTTGACCTTCTTGGGGGCGATCCCCGAGGCGCGCGCCATCAGCATCGGGGCGAGGTGGTCGGGGCCGCCGGGGGACGAGCCGCCGCCGACGGGGAGCTTGCCCGGGTTCTTCTTCCAGGCGGTGATCAGCTGCTTGATGTCCTTGTACGGCGAGTCCTTGGCGACCACCACGACGTCCGGCTCCTCGGTGAGGCGGGCGATCGGGGTGGTGTCGGCGAGGGTCTTGGGCGCGTGGTTGGAGCGTGCGGCGCCCACGACTCCGAGCCCCATGGACATCGCGAGCTTGCCGTTGCCGTGCTCGCCGACGAGGCGGCTCAGGCCCACGGTGCCGCCGGCGCCGGGCAGGTTGAACACCTCGATGTTGTGGGTGAGCTCGGCGTCCTCGGCGTTCTTCGCCGCGGTACGGGCGGTGATGTCGTAGCCGCCGCCCGGTGTGTTGGGGACCATGAAGCGCAGGCCGGGGATCTGTGTGCCGGTCTCGGCGCCGCTGCCCGTCGAGAGCAGCGGCGGCCCTGCGAGCACGAGCAGCGCGGCCCCGAGCAGGGCAAGGGGTGTGCGCAGACGCACGTGTGCCACCACCTGTCGGTACGTAGGAGTTGGTGGGGCCGGGTTCCCGGTGGGGGGCGGGAACCCGGCCGCCATCCGCGGGGACGGGGATTCCTGTGAGGTGGCCCACATGTTGCCTGCGCGTTAAGAAGCTGTCTCTCTTCCGGAATCAACGGACGTTGTGGTCGTTGTGGTCGCGCCCATAGCCTGCGGCGATGACAAGGGTGCTGGTCGTGGACGACGACTTCATGGTCGCCAAACTGCACAGCCGTTATGTGTCCTCGGTGGACGGATTCTCGGTGGTGGGGGTGGCGCACAGCGGTGCGCAGGCGCTGGAGGCGGTGGAACGCCTCCGCCCCGATCTCGTACTCCTTGATGTCTATCTGCCCGATATGGACGGCATCGCGGTGCTACGGGAGTTGCGTGCCGTCGAGGAGCGCGACCGGGACCGGCAGCCGGTGGACGCGCTGTTCATCACGGCGGCGCGGGACGCGGAGATCGTGCGGGCGGCGCTGCGGGCGGGAGCACTGCACTACCTCATCAAGCCGTTCAACCAGGCCGCGCTGCGGGAGCAGTTGCTGCACGTGGCGGCGTTGCGGGCCCGCCTCGACGGTCTGGACGAGGCCCGCCAGGAGGACGTCGACCAGCTCTTCGGCACCCGCCCGCCCGGCTCCCGCGAACTGCCGAAGGGCCTGGCGGCACACACCGCCGACCTGGTCGAACAGACCCTGCGCCGCCACCCGGACGGCCTCTCGGCGACGGAGTGCGCCCAGGAGGGAGCACTCTCCCGGGTCAGCGCGCGACGGTACCTGGAGTTCTTCGCGGACACGGGGAGGGCCGAGGTGACGCTGCGGTACGGGGGGACGGGGCGGCCGGAGCGGCGGTATCGGTGGGTCCGGTGAGCCGTCCCGCCGGGCAGCGCCCCGAAGGGGCGCGGGGAACTGCGCGATCAGCCACGACGCACCCGCAGATGCGTCCGACGGGCTCAGTCTCAGCTCCCGGTTAGCCCTTCCTTAACTCGACCATAAGGATCACCATCACCCGCCCTCAGCAGGCGAATTCGGGATTCAGAGGGGCTAGCTTTCTCGTCGCCGGGGCCGCCACGAACCGTCGGCGCTGCACGTATTCGGGGGGCAGCACCGGCCGTTCGCGGCCGCCTCGTGTCCCCCACCCCCCTCCAGAACCGCCGCTGAGGAGATCCACCCCATGAATGCTCGCCGCAAGGTCGCCGCACTCGCCGCCGGTGTCACACCGCTCGCCCTGACCGTCCTGTCCGCCGCGCCCGCGGCAGCGCACGGTTCGATGACGGACCCGGTGAGCCGGGTGTCCGCCTGCTTCCAGGAGGGTCCGGAGGCCCCGAAGTCGGCTGCCTGCAAGGCGGCCGTCGCGGCCAGTGGCGCGCAGGCCTTCTACGACTGGAACGGCGTGAACATCGCCAACGCCGCAGGGAAGTCGAAGGAGATCATCCCCGACGGCAAGCTGTGCAGCGCGGGCAACGACAAGTACAAGGGCCTCGACCTGCCGCGCGCCGACTGGCCGTCCAGCAAGCTCGCCGCCGGCAACCACACGTTCCACTACAAGGGCACCGCCCCGCACAAGGGCTCCTTCGAGCTGTACGTCACGAAGGACTCGTACGACCCGACCAAGCCCCTGAAGTGGTCGGACCTGGAGGAGAAGCCGTTCGTCAAGGTCACCGACCCGAAGATGGAGAACGGTGACTACGTCTTCGACGGCAAGGTCCCGGCCAAGTCGGGCCGCCACCTGATCTACTCGATCTGGCAGCGCTCGGACTCCCCCGAGGCCTTCTACACCTGCTCCGACGTCGTCTTCGGCAAGGACAGCGGCGGCGGCACGGCCCCCGCCCCGACGGCCTCCGCGCCCTCCGAGAAGGACATCGAGGCCGGCTCCGAGAAGTCGACCGTCGAGCACCACGGCCACGGCGACAGCGACGCCAAGACGGGCGCCGAGGCCTCCGAGGCGGCCCCGGCGCAGGACACCCCCGCCAACGAGCCCGAGGTGAACGGCGCCGCCGCGAAGCCCGCCGCCACCGACGAGAACCTCGCCGAGACCGGCGGCGACAGCACCACCCCGTACATCGCGATCGGTGGCGCCGGCGCCCTCGCCCTGGGTGCGGCGGCCATGTTCGCCACGGCCCGCCGCAGGACGGCGCGTCACGGCCGCTGAGCCATCCCGAACAGAGCGGGCCGCTGCCGAGTCGGCAGCGGCCCGCTGTTCGTCACCGGTCAGGACAGGCACGTACTAGGTGTCGCGTGCTGCGGATCCAGCGCGTTGGCGACCTCGTGGTGGGCGACCCGGTCGAGGATCCCGATCGCCACGTGCTCGGAGAGGTCGACGGGGCACAGGTCCTGGACGGTCACATTGCGTACGCCCGGGCCGTCGAGGAACTGTGTGCGGTACGGGGTGACCACCTCGTCGTACTTGGTGGCGATGACGGTGTAGCGCACGCCGGGCACGGTGTCGCCACCCTCGTTGAGCTTGGTGAGGAACGGCGATCCTGCCACCTGGTCGGCGAGGCTAGGTGTCTTGGTGGTGAGCAGGTCCTCGATGCCCGGGAAGTAGGGCAGCAGCTTGGTCAGGCCGAGCAGGGTGGTGCCGTGGTTGTCGGGCGCGAGGCCGATCAGGGCGTTCACCTTCGCCGCGCCGCCGAGGAACTTCAGATAGTGGCGGGGCATCATGCCGCCCTGCGAGTGGCCGACGAGGTCCGCCTTCGCGGCGCCCGTGGAGGCGAGCACCTTGTCGACGAAGCCGTCGAGCTGTTCGGCCGACTTGTCGATCGGGCCGAGCCCGTTGAAGAACGGCACTCCGGGCAGCTGGCCGTAGTCGAGGGAGTAGACGCAGTAGCCGCGCCTCACCAAGTAGGGCGCCAGGACGAGCCAGTTGTCCACGGAGTTGCCGAAGGTGCCGTGGACGAGGACGACGGGGCGCGGGTGGGCGGCGGACGGCTTGCAGTTGTAGTCGTTCCAGCCACTCGATGAGGTCGCAGCAGCGGACGAAGCGTCCGGGGCCGCGTGCGCGGCGGGGGTCAGGGTGAGCGCGCCCGTCATGAGCAGGGCGGCGGCAAGCGCTCTGAGCGCTCGTCTCCAGGGCAGCATCGGGTGATCTCCTTGCGGCTCAGGGGAGTTGCTCAAGGAAGTTGCTCAAGGCAGTGACGATGAGCGAGCCCTGTGATCCGGATCACGAGGATGCCGTGCACACGCCAAATTACGGGCGAGTAGTAAAAGTGTGAAGTTACGCGTCGGTAAAACTTCCAGCGATCACTGGCACGGTTGCCCCCTGGGGGCTAATGACGCGGCGGCGCGACGAGCCCCAACTCGTAAGCGATGATGACCAGTTGCACCCGGTCACGGGACCCCAGCTTCGTGAACAGCCGCGCTACATGAGCCTTCACCGTGGCCACGGTGATGAACAGCTCGGCCGCGATCTCCGCGTTGGACAGCCCCCGCCCGACCAGCGTCAGGACCTCGCACTCGCGGTCCGTGATGCCCTCGACCGTCCGCCGGGCCTGCGACGCAGGCTCCGGCCGCGCCGCGAACTCCTCGATGAGACGGCGGGTGACGCTCGGCGCGATCAGGCCGTCCCCCGAGGCCACCACCTGGATCGCCGCGAGAATGTCGTCGAGCGCCATGTCCTTGACGAGGAACCCGCTCGCGCCCGCGCGCAGCGCCCCGTACACGTAATCGTCGTCGTCGAACGTCGTCAGGACCAGGACGCGGGTCGCGTCGGTCTCCGCCGTGATCAGCCGGGTGGCCTCGATGCCGTCCATGCCGGGCATGCGGATGTCCATCACGACGACATCGGGGCGTACGTCCCTGGCGAGCCGGACGGCGTCGGCGCCCGTCCCCGCCTCGCCCACGACGTCGAGCTCAGAACTGTCGGCCATCAGTACGCGCAGGCCCGCGCGGACCAGGGGCTGATCGTCGGCCAGTACGACGCGCACCACGCGGTCCGTCACCGTCCCTCCTCCGGCACCGGCAGCAGCGCCGCCACCCGGAAGCCGCCCTCGGGGCGCGGCCCTGCGGTGAACCGGCCGTGCAGCAGGGCGACTCGCTCCCGCATGCCGACCAGGCCGAAGCCGGTGCCCGCGGGCAGCCCGCCACGCCCGCCGTCCTCGATCTCGATGGACAGCTCGGCGGCCCGCCGCTCGACGCTCACCCGGCAGCTTTCCGTGCCCGCGTGCCGTACGACATTGGTCAGCGCCTCCTGCAGGATGCGGAACGCGGCCAGGTCGATGTCGGCGGGCAGCGGCTCGCGCCCGCCCGGCCACCGCAGCTCGACCCGGACCCCGGCGTCCAGCGCGGACGCGACGAGGCGGTCGATGTCGGCGAGGCCGGGGGCCGGCTCGCGGGGCGTCAAGTCCTCGTGACTGGAGGCCGGTTCAGCACCCGGCTCCGGCTTGCGCAGCGCGACCAGCGTCCGGCGCAGGCCCGCGAGGGTCTCCCTGCTGGCGGTCTCGATGGTGGTGAGCGCGTTGCGGGCCTCGGCGGGCTGGGTCTCGATGACGCGGCTGCCCACGCCCGCCTGGATGGCGATGACGCCGATGCTGTGCGCGATCATATCGTGCAACTCGCGGGCGATGCGCAGGCGTTCGGCGGTGATGGCGCGGGCCGTGGCCTGGCTCCGCAGCGCCTCCGCGTGTGCCCGGCGCTCGCGGGACGAACTGCCCACCATCCATGCGGCGATCAGGGCGACGGCGATGAACGCGACGGTCTCGCCGTTGTTGCTCACCCAGCCGGAGGGTGCGCAGCCGTTCACCATGCTCTTGGGAGGAACGCCCGCGGTGGGATCACAACCGCCGTCGGGCGGGAAGGCGAAGAGGCTGAGCAGTTGTGCCGTGAACGCCATGAGGGCGGCGGCGACCGACGTACGGCGCGGGCGGGTGGCGGCGAGATAGCCGACGGCGCAGACCCCGACGAAGATCTGCAGATAGCTGACTTCCGTCTTCCGCATCTCCATCGTCGCCGTCACCGCGCCCAGGAGCAGGAAGACCAGGGCGGGCAGCGGCCGGCGCCGGAGCAGCGCGGCGACCACGGCCGTGAGCGCGACCGACGCGAGGACCATCAGGATCTCGAAGCCCTGCTGCCCGTGGTCGAACGTGACGTAGGTGACGAAGGGGTAGACGACCGCCCCGCTCCAGGCAAGGCCGGTGCGCACGGGCGGCCACAGCCGCCCGGCCACACGCGGGCCCCTGCCCTGCTCGGGCGCCGCCTGACCTGCCTCGATGTCCATGCGCCGATCGTATGTGCCCGTCCCGCGCAGGGGTATTGGCCCAGGGTCGTACGCCCGTGGGCTACCGGAGCCCGCCGGGTGGGTGGCCGACGGCTCGATGCCGGGCTCCACGGCGGCCGCACCGTCCGCGCCCACCTGCGCGCCCTGGCCCGCAAGCCCACGGCCGGGGCCTACGCCGCCAGCGTCCCCGGCACGATCGCGCCGGGGCCGAACTTCGCCCGTGCCCGGTCGGCGACCTCCTCGATGCGGCGCGCCCTGTCGTCCGCCGGGTCGAACATCAGCTGGTGGGCGGCCTGTTCGGCGGGGCCGAGCCCTTCGGCGCGCAGGGAGATGCCGCGCACCCGGGCGCGTTGCAGGCCGAGCGCCTCGTACATCCGGTACGCGGTCGCGGTCAGTGCGCTGGAGTGCGCGGTCGGCTCGGGCAGGGCGCGGGTGCGGGTGGTCGTCGAATAACCGGTGCGGTCCGCGTACCGCACGGTGAGCGTCAGGGAGCGGCACACCTGGTCTTCGCCTCGCATTCTGACGCCGAGCTCCTCGGTGATCGAGAGCAGTGCGCGCCGGTGCCGGGTGGGGTCCAACTCGTCGCGGGGGAAGGGCCGTTCGGCGGCGATCGAGCGGGCGGCCGCGTTCGGCACGACCCGTGCGCGGTCGACGCCGTGCGCCTTCTCGTGCAGCTCACGGCCGGCGCGGGCGCCGATGAGCCGCTGCAGCGTGGACAGCGGCGCGGCGGCCACCTTGCCGACGGAGTCGAGCCCGTACTCGCACAGGGTGCGGGCGGTGGCGCGGCCGACCCCGGGCAGCTCGGCGACCGGCTTCGGGCCGAGGAACTCCGCGACGGCTTCCGGTTCCCGGCCCACGACCCGGGTCACTCCCGGCACGGCGCCGCGTACGGCCATCCGCGCCAGCATCGGCCCGGGCCCTGCGCCGATCACGCAGTCCACCCCGTACAGGGCGAGCGCCCGCACCCGGATCACCGCGGCGAGCTCGACGGCGTCCCGCCCGAAGTAGCGCATGGCTCCCCGTACGTCGACGAGCACACCGTCGGGCGGCAGGGCCTCCACGACCGGGCTGAACTCGCCGACCAGTGCGATCAGCCGGGGCAGGGCCGCCTCGTACATGGGCGGCAGCAGGAAACGTATACAGAGAGTGCTCATCCCGCGCTCCCCGGGCTCTGGTGCCACAACTTCCGCCCCGTGGCCGCCCGTTCACCGGGCGGCTGCAGGTCGGCCCAGGGGTGCATCTCGTACCCCGTGGACATCCGGATGCGCCGGCCGCCGTCCGCCGGGGCCGCTGCGGGCTCCGGTTCCGGCGGCTGCTCGGTCAGGCGCTCGGCCACCGCGTCGAGGCCTCCTTCCTGGCGCAGCTCCACCAGTTCGGCCAGGTTCCAGGCGGCCGCGCCGACCACGCTGAGGCTGCGCGGCCCGCGGCGCTGCACCACACCGCGGACGAGCAGCAGCCAGGAGTGGAAGACGGTGTGCGCGCACCGTTCGTGGGCGTCGTCGAAGAAGGCCAGGTCGACCAGGCCGGTGCCGTCGTCCAGGGTCGTGAAGATGACGCGCTTGCCGGAGCGGATCGGCGGGGTCTGGGTGGCCGCCTTGGCGCCAGCGACCAGCACGGTCGCGCCGTGTTCGGCCCCCCGGAGCCGACGGGCCGTCAGCACGCCGAGCTCCTTGAGGAACTGGGCGTGATCGCCCATGAGATGGCGCGACGAGTCCATGCCGAGGACGCCGAGTTCGGCGCTGAGGCGTTCCGCGTCGTCCAGGTCGGGCAGACCGGCGGGCGCCGTCTTCCGCCCGCCGGACAAGGGGAGTTGGGCCCCGAAGGCTCCTGCCGAGCCGCGCGCGCCGCGCCGCAGCTCGGCCAGGTGCAGCTGCAGATCGCGGCGGTTGGCGCCGAACGCGTCGAGCGCGCCGACCTGGGCGAGCCGCTGCGCGACCGGCTTCGAGGGCCTCGCCCGCTCCCAGAAGTCCACGAGCGAGGCGTAGGGCTGCGCGTCGGCGATCCGGGCGGCCTCGGCCTCGCTGATGCCGTGCACGTCGCAGAGCGCGAGCCGCAGCCCCCACCGGGAGCCCCCCGGATTATCAGACACCAGTTCGATACGGTGAGCGACCGCGGACCGGTTCACGTCCAGCGGAAGGATCGGCACCCCGCGCCGCCGCGCATCCGCGAGCAGCAGCCGCTTCGGGTACATCCCGGGGTCGTGCGTGAGCAACCCCGCGTAGAACGCGGCCGGGTGATGGGCCTTCAGCCACGCCGACTGATACGTCGGCACGGCGAAGGCCACCGCGTGCGCCTTGCAGAAGCCGTACGACCCGAAGGCCTCGATGATCTCCCAGGTCCGGCCGATCGTCTCGGCGTCGTACCCCTTCGCCGCGGCCTGCTGCGCGAACCAGAACCGGATCCGCCCCTGCGACTCGGGATCGGAGAGCCCGCGCCGCACCCGGTCCGCCTCGTCGCGCCCGCAGCCGGTCATGATGTCGACGATCTCGATGATCTGCTCGTGGAAGACGACGACTCCGTACGTCTCCTTCAGCGGCCCCTTGAGATCCGGGTGCGGATAGCGGACGGGCGCGCGGCCGTGCCTGGCCTCGATGAAGGGCCGCACCATGTCGGCGGCGACGGGTCCCGGACGGAACAGCGAGATGTCGACGACCAGGTCGTGGAAGGTCGCGGGCTGAAGGCGTCCGACCAGGTCACGCTGGCCCGGCGACTCGATCTGGAAGCAGCCCAACGTCTCGGCGGACCTGATGAGTCGATACGTCGCCGGGTCCCCCGGCGGCACCGCGTCCACGTCGACACGGGAGCCCGTGGCCCGCTCGATCTCCCCCACGGCGTGCGCCATCGCCGACTGCATCCGCACGCCGAGCACGTCCAGCTTGAGCAGCCCGAGGTCCTCCACGTCCTCCTTGTCGAACTGGGACATGGGGAAGCCCTCGCCGCTGGTCGGCATGACCGGCGTACGCGCGAGCAGCGAGGCGTCGGAGAGCAGCACCCCGCACGGGTGCATGGCGATGCCGCGGGGCAGCGCGTCGAGCGCCTCGACAAGCTCCCACATCCTGCCGTGCCGCTTCATCTCCCCCGCCACCGCCGACAGTTCGGGCAGCTCCGCCATCGCCGAGCGGGCGTCGCGGGCGCGGATGTGCGGGAAGGACTTGGCGATCCTGTCGATCTCGGCCGGGTCCATGGACAGGGCGGCGCCCACATCGCGTACGGCGTGCCGCACCCGGTAGGTCTCGGGCATGGCGACGGTCGCGACCCGCTCGGTGCCGAAGCGGCCGATGATCGCGCGGTAGACCTCCAGGCGGCGGGCCGACTCCACGTCGATGTCGATGTCCGGCAGGACGAACCGCCGCGTGGACAGGAACCGCTCCATGAGAAGCCCGTGCTCGACGGGGTCGGCGTGCGCGATGCCGATGAGGTGGTTGACCAGGGAACCCGCGCCGGAGCCGCGCGCCGCGACCCGGATCCCCAAGTCGCGTACGTCGTCGACCACTTGGGCCACGGTGAGGAAGTAGGAGGCGAAGCCGTGGTAGGCGATGATGTCCAGCTCGTGGTGCATCCGCTCCCAGTACGCGCGCCGTGAGTCATAGCCGCGCAGCACCATGCCCGCCGCCGCCCGCGACGCCAGGACGCGCTGCGCGGTGCGGCGCCCCGCGCCGACGAGGTGCGGTTCGGGGAAGCGCACGGAGCCGATGCCGATGTCGTCATCGGGGTCGACGAGACACTCGGCGGCGGCGGTCCGGGTCTGCTCGACGAGACGGTGGGCGGTGTCGCGGCGGAAGCCGGCGGCCCCGACGACGCGCTCGGCGATGTGCAGCATGTCGCCCGCGCCCTTCAACCACCGCTCGCCGCCGTCGAGTTCCTTGGTCGGGTCGACGGGGACGAGGCGGCGGGCCGCATCGAGCACATCGGCGACCGGGCCCATGCCGGCGTCGGCGTAGCGCACGGCGTTGCTCAGGACGGGGCGGATGCCCTGCTCGGCGGCGAAGCCGACGGTGCGGGCGGCCAGGCGCAGCGAGCCGGGCCCGGTGCCCTCGCGGCCGTGCCAGACGGACTCCAGGCGCAGCGCGTCGCCGTAGCGCTCGCGCCAGGGGGCGAGGAGGCGGGCGGCCCGGTCGGGGCGCCCCGCGGCGAGCGCGCGCCCCACGTCGGACGCGGGGCCGAGCAGCACGGTCAGGCCGTCGCCGTGGTTCTCCTCCCACGGCAGGACGGGCTGCCCCTCGCCGGTCCGGTGCGCGGCGGTGACCAGGCGGCAGAGCGTGGCCCAGCCGGTGGCGCCGTCCCGGGCGAGGAAGGTCACCCGCGGGGTCGACTCGTCGATGAAGGCACCGCCGCGCACCGGGGTCCGCCGCCGCTCGCCCCGCGCCGGGGCGGTCTCGGCCACCGCGAGCTCGGTGCCGAACAGCGGCCGCACCCCCGCCTTCGCGCAGGCCTTGGCGAACCGGACCGCCCCCGCGAGGGTGTCCCGGTCGGTGAGCGCGAGGGCGTCCATGCCCCGCTCGGCGGCGCGCTCGGCAAGACGCTCCGGGTGCGAGGCCCCGTACCGCAGGGAGAACCCGGAGACGGTGTGCAGATGCGTGAACCCTGGCACACGCACCTCCTGAAAACCTGAACCGATCCGACCTCACAGCCCCCACCTCCACCATAGACCAAGTTTCGAACGTACGTACGACACGTGTGCGACGCGCCGCCGTCTGTCGCTCATTCGGACCCGCCCACCTGCGAGAACGGCAGGGGCCCCCGAGCGTGGGGGCATGAGTTTCACCGATGAGTTGAAGAGCGCCGTCACCCCGCGAGCAGCCCTGCTGGTCATCGGCGTACTCGCCCTGCAGCTGCTGTTCATCGCCTCCTACGTGGGGGCGCTGCACGATCCGAAGCCGAGGGACGTGCCCTTCGGGGTTGTCGCTCCGGGGCCCGCCGCCGAGCAGGCGTCGGCCCGGCTCGGGAGCCTCCCCGATGAGCCGCTCGACCCCCGCGTGGTCGAGGACCAGGCCACGGCCCGGAAGCAGATCATGAACCGTGACATCGACGGTGCCCTGATCATCAACCCCCGGGCCACCACCGACACGCTCCTGGTCGCCTCCGGCGGCGGCACCGTCCTCGCCACCACGCTGGAGAAGATCGTCACCCAGCTCGAAGCGGCGGAGAACCGGACGGTCAGGACCGTGGACGTGGCGCCCGCGTCCCCCGAAGACTTCGACGGGCTCTCGTCCTTCTACCTGGTCGTCGGCTGGTGCGTCGGCGGCTATCTCTGCGCCTCGATCCTGGCGATCAGCGCGGGTTCCCGGGCCGCCAACCTCTCGCGCGCGCTGATCAGGACCTGCGTCATGGCGCTCTACTCGATCGCGGGCGGACTGGGCGGCGCGGTCATCATCGGGCCGATCCTGGGCGCCCTGCCCGGCAGCGTCCTGGCCCTGTGGGGCCTTGGCGCCCTGGTCGTCTTCGGGGTCGGCATGATCACGCTCGCCCTGCAGGCGCTCACCGGCATCGTGGGCATCGGCCTTGCCGTCCTGATCGTCGTCATCGCGGGCAACCCGAGCGCGGGCGGCGCCTTCCCGCTGCCGATGCTGCCGCCCTTCTGGGAGGCGATCGGCCCCTGGCTGCCACCGGGCGCCGGCACCTGGGCGGCGCGCTCCATCGCGTACTTCGAGGCCAACGCGATCACCGAACCACTGGTGGTGCTCACCGCCTGGGCGGCCGTGGGAGTCATCGTCACCCTGGCGATGTCAGCCCGGCACAGAGCGGACGCCGGCTCACTCGACCTCGCGGGCAAACCCATCGGGTGAGCAGCGCCCCGCAAGGGGCGCGGGGAACTGCGCGACCAGCCACATACGGCCCGCAGAGATCAGACAGCAGCACCCACCCCGTACCGAAAAAGCCCCACCCCCACTGATAACAGCAGGGGTGGGACCAGAAACTCCGCAAAGCGACCGGCGGATCAGCGACCAGCCTCAGCCGATCTCCGCACCAAGGGCACTCAGCGCCTCCGGCACCGGCTGGAAGAAGGTCTCACCGCCGGCGGAGCAGTCACCGCTGCCGCCCGAGGTCAGACCAAGCGCGGTGTCGCCCGCGAAGAGCGCGCCGCCGCTGTCACCGGGCTCGGCGCAGACGTCGGTCTGGATGAGTCCGTTGACGACGTCGCCGTTGCCGTAGTTCACGGTGGCGTCCAGGCCGGTGACCGTGCCGTCGTGCAGCTGCGTGGTCGAGCCACTGCGCTGCACCTTCTGGCCGACGGTCGCGTCGCCCGCCTTGGCGATGGCCTGGGTGGAGCCGTTGTAGAGGTTCACCTCGCTCGGGTGCGGGGTGTCGCCCGTGTACTTGACCAGGCCGTAGTCGTTGTCGGGGAAGCTGGAGTCGGTGTTCTCACCGATGACCGGGCCGCCCTGCTCCGCCGACCAGCTGGTGACCGCCTCCGTGCAGTGGCCCGCGGTCAGGAAGTGCGGCGCACCGTCCTTGACCACGTTGAAGCCGAGCGAGCAGCGGCTGCCGTCGCCCCAGATGGCGTCGCCACCTGCGATGAAGGGCTTGAACTCCCCCTTGCTGTGCTGGAGTTCGGCCTTCGACCCGAGCTTCTTCACCACGGCGTCGAGCTTGTCCATCTCGGCGCCCTTGACCGTGCGGTCCGCCGTCACGACGACCTTGTTGGTGGCCGGGTCGACCGCCCACGAGGTGCCGGGGATGGACGCCTTGTCGCTCAGCGTCGAGCGGGCGCTCTTCAGCTCGGCCAGGGAGTTCTCGACGATTCTCGCCTTGGCCCCGGCCGCCTCGGCCGTCTCCGCCGCCGTCTCGTCGAGGACGTTCACGACGAGGTTCTTGCCCTTGGCGTCGTAGTACGTGCCCGCGGCGTCCACGCCGAGGTCCTTGGCTATGGACGTGGCGAGCTTTCCGGCCTTTGCGACCGTGAGGGTGTCCGGCGTGGGGGTCGGGGCACTCTCACTCGCGTTCGCAGTCTGGAAGGTGACTCCGGCGGCGATCAGCGCGACAACGCCCGCGCCTGCGGCGGCCGCGCGTCCCTTGGGTATGCGTCGGTGCTTCAACTGACGTCCTCCTGTGGGGGGTCGGCCCGTTCGGTGTGGGGACCTTGGGGCCGGAAGGCGTACCGGCACGGAGTCGCACACGCTGGGAAAGCCGCGTCCATGCCAAAGGGTGCGGTCCACTATTCCGAGACCGTCCGGTAGCACACAAGGTCTACTTCAGGACGCGCACGCGACAAACACCGTGCGCCCCCTGCCCCTTCACCGAACCCGGTCTCGCCACGTCGGTTCCCGTTGCAAACACCGCGTGCGATCGGCCCTTCGGCAGCGGGTGAGGACTAGTCCTGTCCTGTTTTCGACTCTCCGCGCGCCGCCGGCTCTCCGGCTTCCGAATCCTGCGCACCGGATTCCGAGAGTGCGGGGGACGGCGCCTGCTGCGGCTGCGGGGCCGGTGGTTGGGCCTGCTGGGCCCGTTCGAGGAAGCGCAGAAGCTCGACGGGGAAGGGCAGGACGAGCGTGGAGTTCTTCTCGGCGGCGACCGCGACGACGGTCTGCAGCAGCCGCAGTTGGAGGGCCGCGGGCTCCTCCGACATCTCGTGGGCGGCCTCGGCGAGCTTCTTGGAGGCCTGCAGCTCGGCATCGGCGTTGATGACCCGGGCGCGGCGCTCACGGTCCGCCTCCGCCTGCCGCGCCATCGACCGCTTCATCGTCTCCGGAAGGGATACGTCCTTGATCTCGACCCGGTCGATCTGCACACCCCACCCGATGGCGGGCGAGTCGATCATCAACTCAAGGCCCTGGTTGAGCTTTTCGCGGTTGGAGAGCAGATCGTCCAGGTCGCTCTTGCCGATGATCGAGCGCAGGGACGTCTGGGCCATCTGCGAGACCGCGAAACGGTAGTCCTCGACCTGCACGACCGCCTCGGCCGCGTCGACCACCTTGAAGTAGATGACGGCGTCAACGCGCACCGTCACGTTGTCCCGCGTGATCCCGTCCTGCGCGGGCACCGGCATCGTCACGATCTGCATGTTCACCTTACGGAGCCGGTCGATCCCGGGGACGATCATCGTGAACCCCGGCCCGCGCACCGAACGCTGCAGCCGCCCGAGCCGGAGCACCACACCCCGCTCGTACTGCTTGACGACACGCGCCGCCGCCATGAAATAGACCGCTCCGACAGACCCGACGGCCACTCCCGCCGTCACCAGCTCCTCGACCATGCCGGCCCCCCAGGGTCCGAATTGGGCGTGTTGGGCGTGTACTTCGAAGGTAACCCCGCACGGCGCACAAAGGGAGACGGGAGACAAGGGTGAACCCCCGCCCGACGCCCGGGCGGAGGTGCACCTGCTGCTGGCTGCAGTCTTGCTCGTACGTGGATCAGACACTCATATGCGGATCAGGCGTACGCAATCAGTAGACGCTCACGCCGTACCGGCTCAGCGCCTCGGTGACCGGCTGGAAGAAGGTCGTGCCGCCCGAGGAGCAGTTCCCGCTGCCGCCCGATGTGAGGCCGAGCGCCTTCGTGCCCGCGTACAGCGGACCGCCGCTGTCGCCGGGCTCGGCGCAGACATTGGTCTTGATCATGCCGTAGACGATGTCGCCGCCGCCGTAGTTGACGGTCGCGTTGAGACCGGTGACCGAGCCGCTGTGGGTGCCGGTCGTGGAGCCGCGCCGCTTGACGGCCTGACCCACGGTGGGGTTGCCCGCGCTGGTGATGTCCTGGCTGCCGACCGTGCCCGACTTGGTGATCGACGTGTTGGTGTACCTGACGATGCCGTAGTCGTTGGTCGGGAAGCTGGAGCCATGCGTGGTGCCAAGCACCGTGGTCTTCGCGGAGTTGGCCCACCAGGTGCCCGCACCGTCGGTGCAGTGCCCGGCGGTCAGGAAGTAGTAGGTGGTGCCGCTGCGGACGTTGAAGCCGAGCGAACAGCGCCAGCTGGACGCGTAGATGGCGTCGCCGCCGGAGATCAGCTTGTTGAACTTGCCGGGGGTGCGCTCGATCTTGAGGGCGCCCGCGTTGCTGCCCGCCGCCTTCTTGATCTCGGCGATCTCGGCCTTGGAGACGGTACTGTCGGCGGTGACGACAAGGCGGTTGGTCGCCTTGTCGACGCTCCACGCGGTGCCCGCGACATCGGCGTCGAGCACCGCGTCGCCCGCCTTGGTGAGCTGCGCCGAGCTGAAGGTGGTGACGTCGTTGGCGTTCGCGGCGGGTACGGCGAGCGCGCCGGCGGCCACAAGTCCGGTGGCGATCGCGAGCAGACGAGTGCGTCTCGCTATGCCACTGCGGGGGGTGGTGCGCTTGATCCTCACTTGTTGTTCCTCCCGAGGGGAAGTCAGTGGGCCCGCGTGGGTTGGGAGCCCGTGAGGCGCAGCCAAGAAACAAAGGGCGGACCGGATTCCGGATACGCCGTGCCCCTGACAAGCGCTGCTCGGGAGTATTCGGGCCGAGGCGTGCCCGCACAAGGGCGGCTTTCGGCCGTCAGCCGGATACACGTCGACCGGCCCCGGTGGCTGTCGTACCTGTCGTACGCCACCGGGGCTCTGGGTCATCGGCTCCCAGTCAGACGTGTCACCGGCCGAGAAGGTTCCGTTCTCCGGCGGCGATCTCGGCGGTGAGGGTGTTGCCGGGCGGCGGGAAGGGGCAGATGAAGTGGTCGGCGAAGGCGCAGGGCGGCAGAAGCGCCCGGTTGAAGTCGACCGTCGTGCGCCCTTCCGAGTCCGGCGCGGCGGGCCGCAGGAAGCGGAAACGGTAGCTGGAGACCCCGCTGCTCGTGTCCGCGAACACCGCCCACAACGAGCCGTCGCCCTCCACCGACGCCTGGAGCGTGTGCCGGTTTCCGGCCAGGTCGAAGGCCAGCTCACCGCCGAGACCGAGCCCGCGCTCCACCCCGTCGGCGTTGCCCACGCGAACGGTGCGTACGCCGTCGACGGTGCTTTCGGCGTCGTACGGAGTGAAGCGCCCCGGCACCGCCCAGCGCTCGTCGTACGCGGTGGCCTCGATGCCCTGGAAGGCGCGGCGCGTGGCGGACTCCGGGTCGAAGTCGCGGACCGCCCAGAGCCCTTCGCGCCGGAGCACGACGAACCGCCGCTCGCCGAGCGCGACGCGGGCCGCGCCGACAGGGCCGGGGTCGGCGGCAAGGCGGGCCTCGCCGCCGAAGGGCTCCCCGTCGAGGGTGAGGCCGTCGCCGGGACCGGCGGTCAGGACGAGCTCGTCGCCCGCGTCGGTCCAGCGCCCGGGGATGTCCGGAAGTTGCCCCTCCGGATAGTCCGCGAGCCAGTGCGTGCCGGTGAGGGAGAGCGGGCCGTAGGGCGCGGAGACCGTCTCCGTCCGCTGCTCGTGCCAGTGCTTCCAGTCCTGTACGGCGTCGTTGTTCCCGGCGCTCGTTTCGGTGCTCATGGTGATCAACCCTTCCATATGGGCTCGCGCAGCCCGAGGTGTGAGCGCAGCGTCGTGCCCCGGTATTCCGTGCGGTACACGCCCCGCTCCTGGAGCAGCGGCACCACCCGGTCGACGAAGTCGTCGAGCCCGCCGGGGGTGAGGTGCGGGACGAGGATGAATCCGTCGGCGGCGCCGGTCGCCACGAACTCCTCCAGTTCGGCGGCGACGGCCTCCGGTGTGCCGACGAACGACTGTCGGGTCGTGGTCTCGATGACGGTCTGCCGGATGGAGAGCCCCTTGGCCCGGGAGAGCGCACGCCACTTCTCGGCGATCTCGATGGGGCCTCCCCTGCTCGAGCGAAGCCGAGAGCTTGGGGAAGCATCGGTGATCTTTACCCGGCCCTGGACGAGGGTCGATCCGGGGTCCGGGTCGATGTCGGGCAGCGGCCCGTCCGGGTCGTACGAGGACAGATCCACGCCCCAGACCTGTTCCAGGGCGAGGATCGCGTTCTGCGGGGAGACCTGCTGGCGGCGGATCTCGGCGGCGCGCTCCTGGGCGTCGGCGGCGGTGTCGCCGAGGACAAAGGTGACGCCGGGCATGATCTTCAGGTCATCCGGCTCTCGGCCGTACGTGGCGAGACGGCCCTTCACGTCGGCGTAGAACTCACGGCCCGCCTCCAGCGTGCCGTGCCGGGTGAAGACGACATCGGCAGCGGACGCGGCGAACTCCCGCCCCTCGGGCGAGTCCCCCGCCTGGATGACGACGGGATGCCCCTGCGGCGAGCGCGGCAGGGTGAACTCCCCCTCGATGTCGAAGTGTTGCCCGTGGTGCGCGAAGGGCCGCGGCTCGCCCTGCGGCGTCCAGGAGTCCCACAGCTCGCGCGCGGTCCTGACGAACTCGGCGGCGCGGGTGTACCGGTCCGCCCGGTCGAGATAGCCGCCGCGCCGAAAGTTCTCGCCGGTGAAGGCATCGGAGGAGGTGACGACGTTCCAGGCGGCGCGGCCCGCGCTGAGATGGTCCAACGAGCTGAGCCTGCGGGCCAGTTCGTAGGGCTCGTTGAAGGTCGCGTTGACCGTCCCGGCCAGGCCCAGGCGTTCGGTGACGGCGGCGAGCGCGGTCAGGACGGTGAGGGACTCGGGCCGCCCGACGACGTCCAGGTCATGGATGCGCCCCTTGTGCTCGCGCAGCCGAAGTCCTTCCGCGAGGAAGAAGAAGTCGAAGAGACCGCGCTCGGCGGTGCGGGCCAGATGCTCGAACGACGCGAAGTCGATCTGCGAGCGGGACCGCGGATCGGCCCAGACGGTGGTGTTGTTGACGCCGGGGAAATGCGCGGCGAGGTGCAACTGCCGCTTCTTCGACGCTTGCGTACGTTCACTCATGACGGTCCCCCGCGAGCGCGGCGTAACGGTTGGCGGGCCGGGCGAGGTCCAGGTGTTCCCGCAGGGTGCTGCCCGGATAGAACGTGCGGAACAACCCGCGGTGCTGCAGCAGCGCCACGGTGCCGTTGACCAGCCGCTCCAGGTCGCGGAGCGGCTCGGCGGGCCGCAGGTGGAATCCGTCGACGGCGCCGGACGCGTGCCAGGAGGCGATGAGTTCGGCGAGGTCGACGACGGCCTCGCCGTCGCCGAGGTCCACGGTGAGGTCGGCGAGGACCTTCAGCGCGTCCGGGTCGCGCCCGAACCCGGCAGCGGCCGCCCGCAGTTCGGCACGCGCGGCCTCCGCTCCGGGGAGCCCGGCGACACGGACAAGCGCGACATCCGCGTACCGCGCCGCGGTGTCGCGGGCGTGCGGAGCGGTGGCATCGACGACGGTCACCGGGTGACCCTGCGGCGGCCGGGGCACGATGGAAGGCCCCCGGACGGAGAAATGGCTCCCCTCGAAGTCGACGTAGTGCAGCTTGTCCCGGTCGATGAAGCGGCCGGTGGCCACGTCCCGTATCTCGGCGTCGTCCTCCCAGCTGTCCCACAACCACCGGGCCACATCGGCGACTTCACCGGCCTCCCGCCACAGCTCACCGGCCGACGCGGCATGCCGCCGTCCGAAGAGCCGGGCCTCCGCCTCGGTGTCCGACACGTCGACCGCCCAGCCGGCCCGCCCGTGGCTGACCCAGTCCAGGGTCGCCACGGCCGCCTGCACATGGAAAGGCTCGGTGTGTGTGGTCGTCACGGTGGGGACGAGCCCGATCCGCCCGGTGCCGGGCGCGACCCGCGCAAGCACGGCAAGCGCATCGGCCCCCGGCCGCCCGAAGGAGTCCCCGAGCGTCACAAAGTCGAGCAGCCCACGCTCGGCAAGCAGGGCCGACTCAGCGTAGGGGCCGGCTTCGTAGACCCCCGGTTGATCGATGGAGACGGCGAGGTGAAGGGTCATTGACAAACCTTTCCGGTGAGAAGACGCCCCCGAGGGGAGCGCCCCGAAGGGGCGCGGGGAACTGCGCGAGCAACCACGAAGCACCCGCAGCTGAAAACGGCTACGGCTTGGGCAACCCCGGCGGATTGATCCGAGACTTCGCCACGGCCTCACTGGAAAGCCCCCACCGCTTCAGAACCTCCCCATAACTCCCGTCCTTGATCAGGAAATTCAGCGCCGCGGCATAAGCATCAACAAGCCCGCTCCCCCGGCGGGTAGTCGCGGCAATCTCCCCCTGCACCAAGGCGCCCCCGCCAGAAACCGTGCCGACGATCTTCGTCTGACCAGCAGAAGCCACGTGATACGCCGCCGAAGGATTGGGCCCGAGATACGCGTCGATACGCCCCGACTGGAGGGCCAGGTAATAGTCGGAATCCTTCTGGAAGTACTTGATGTCAACCGGCTCACGCCCGGCCTTCTCGTTCTCCTTGCTCCAGTCGACAAGGATCTTCTCCTGGTTGGTGCCGGAAGAGACGGCGATCGTCTTCCCCGCCACGTCCGCCGGCTTCTTCACCGTCCAGTCGGCGTCCTCCCGCGCCTCGAAGGCAATGTTGTCGAGGCGGTACGTCGCGAAGTCGTACTTCTGCTTGCGCTCCTCGGTCACCGTGACATTGCCGAAGACCCCGTCGAACTTCCCGCTGTCCAGGCCGACGAAGAGGTTCTCCCAGGACACCTGCTCGAACTTCGGCTTCAGGCCGAGCGTGTCGGCGACCAGGATCGCGATGTCGACCTCGGAGCCGATGCGGGTCTTGTCGTCGGTGGCGTAGAAGCCGAGCGGTGCGGTCGAGTCGGCGCCGCCGCCGAGCCGCAACGTGCCGCGCCTGCGCACCTCTTCGGGTACGAGATCGGCGATCGCGTCGACCTTCTTGCCACGTACGCGGTTCTGATCGGGCCCGATGTTGATGTCGCCGACCTTCTTGGTGCCGGGCTTGCCGCCGCCGGTCGCGGCGTCGCTGTCCCCGCCGCAGGCGCCGAGCAGCGGCGCGATGGCCAGTGCGGCGACGGAGGCGGCGAGGGTACGTCGGGAAAGCATGCAAAAGCTCCTAGAAGGACTTGAACTAAAGGACCTTGGAAAGAAACGCGCGGGTACGTTCGTGCCGCGGCCGGTCGAGTACGTCACCGGGGGCGCCCTGCTCGACGACGAGTCCGTCGTCCATGAAGACGACCGTGTCGGCGACCTCGCGCGCGAAGCCGATCTCATGGGTGACGACGATCATCGTGGTGCCCTGGCGCGCCAAGTCCTTGATGACGTCGAGGACTTCACCCACCAGCTCGGGGTCGAGCGCGGACGTCGGCTCGTCGAAGAGCAGCAGTTTCGGCTCGACGGCGAGCGCGCGGGCGATGGCGACGCGCTGCTGCTGTCCGCCGGAGAGCTGCTTGGGGTAGGCGTCCGCCTTGTCGGCGAGCCCGACCCGGGCGAGCAGCGCCTCGGCGTCCGCGACGGCCTCCTTGCGGGGCCGCTTCAGCGCCGAGACCGGCGCCTCGACGATGTTCTCCAGGACGGTCAGATGCGGGAAGAGATGGAAGTTCTGGAAGACGAAGCCGATCTGGGTGCGCTGCTTGAGCACCTCGCGCTCGCGCAGCTCGTACAGCTTGTCGCCGGAGCGCCGGTAGCCGACGAGCGCGCCGTCGACGCTGATCCAGCCCTTGTCCACCTTCTCCAGGTGGTTGATGGCGCGCAGGAGCGTGGACTTGCCGGATCCGGAGGGGCCGAGGACGACGGTGACCTCGCCGGCCCGCACCTCCAGATCGATGCCTCGCAGCACGTCAAGCGATCCGAAGGACTTGTGCACGGACCGGAGTTCGACCATCGCGCTCATCGCGATTCCCCCTTGGAGAAGTGACGTTCGACGTAGTGCTGGAGGACGGAGAGGGCGGTGGTGAGCAGCACGTACCAGGCGGTGGCGACCATCAGGAGCGGCACGACGCGGCCGTTGCGGCCGTAGATGACCTGCACTTGGTAGAAGAGCTCGCCGATCGCCATCACGGAGACGATCGAGGTGCCCTTGAAGAGGGAGATGATCTCGTTGGCGGCGTTGGGCAGGATCGAGCGCATCGCCTGCGGGAGCACGATGCGGCGGATCTGCCGCAGCCTGGGGATGCCGAGCGCGGCCGCTGCCTCCAACTGGCCGCTGTCGACGGCCAGTACGCCGGCCCGCACGATCTCGGCGGCGTACGCGGCCTGGTGCAGCGCAAGGCCGAGGACGGCCGCGCTCATCGCGCCGACGAGCCCCATCGTGTCGAAGGAGAAGAAGCCGGGCCCGAACGGGATGCCGAACTGCAACTCCTTGTAGAGATAGGCCAGGTTGAACCAGAACAGCAGCTGCACGATGAGCGGGATCGACCGGAACGCCCAGATGTAGGCGAAGGCCACCGACTTCAGGAAGGGGCTCGCGGAGAGCCGCATGAAGGCGATCACGATGCCGAGCGCGAAGCCGAGCGCCGTGCCGTAGAAGGTGAGCTGGAGGGTGACCCAGACCGCCTCCAGGATCACGTCGGCGGTGAAGAACTCGGCGAACACCCCCCATTCCCAGCCGGAGTTGGTGGCGAGCCCGTGCACGAACTGGGCGACGAGGACGGCCGTGACGGCGACGGCCAACCAGCGCCAGGGGTGGCGCACCGGGACGACCTTCAGCGCACCGAAATCCTCTTTGGCGAGGTCATCGGTGGACGGCCTGCGCTCCGTCACGCTCATCGGGTCCGCTCCGAACCGCGCGCGTAGTGCCGCTCCACGTAGTACTGGCCGACGCTGAGCAGCGAGGTGACCACGACGTACCAGATGGTGGCGACCAGGAGCAGCGGGATCACCTGGTAGGTGCGGTGGTAGACCAACTGCACGGAGTACAGCAGGTCCTGCACCGCGATCACGCTGACGATCGAGGTGCCCTTGAGCGTGCCGATCAGCATGTTCCCGGCCGGCGGCACGATGGAACGCATGGCCTGCGGCAGGACGATCCGCCGCCATCTGCGCCACCGGCCGAGCCCGAGCGCCTGCGCGGCCTCGATCTGCCCGCGGTCGACGGAGAGGATGCCGCCGCGCACCACCTCGGCGGCGTACGCGGCCTCGTGCAGGGTCAGCCCGATGACGGCGATGCTGATCGGCCCGAGGAGGTTCACCGTCTTCACGCCGAAGAGGTACGGGTACAGCGCCCCGATGTTGAACCAGAACAGCAGCTGCACCAGGATCGGCATCGACCTGAAGAGCCAGACATATCCCCAACTCACGCCCCGCAGCACGGGGTTGGCCGACAGGCGCCCCGCGGCAAGCAGCGTGCCGAGCGCGAAGCCGAGCACCATGACGACGGCGGTCAGCCAGAGCGTCAGCCACAGGCCGCGCAGCACGGACGCGGAGGTGAAGTGTTCGCCGACCACGTCCCACTGGAACGCGTCATTGCGTACGACGGAGTTGACGGCGAGCCCGAGCAGCACCAGGACCACGGCGGCTGCTGCCCACTGTCCCGCGCGGCGCTGCGGCACGATGCGCGGGAGATCGGGCGGGGGATCTTGTGGAGGGGCGGTCGCGGCTTTGGCGAGCGTGTCGGAAGACATGGCGAAGGCTCCGTGGATACGGGAGGTGATGCCTTCACACGGACCGAGCCCCTCAGCACGATCCGCCTTGAGAGTAAGGGGCGGTTCACGCGCCCTGTCAAGACTGTCCAGGATATGAGCGTTACGTCTCACGGCAGTTGACGCGGAAACGGATGCCTGCTCCACTTGCCCCATGCATTCGCAGCAGTGGCTGGTCACGCGCTCCCACATCGACTTCGGTCGAGTGTGGTCCGCGTCGTGTTCGACGACTCTCTGAGCCGACCCCCTGCGCACTGAGCCCTTCTCTGTTCCCACTCTTCCCGGGTCTCTCCCGCCTTGCATCTCCCGTGCGCCCGCGCGCCGTTGACCCCGCCTTCACACGCGTACGCCACTGCTGCACCGCCATGAGCAGCGGCACCCCCTCCCCTCGCACGTCCGCTTCGCCCTGCCCTGCTGCCTGATGGAGACCGTCACGCCATGAGCAAGCCCCCGTACTCCCGCCGCATCCCCGCAGCTTTCGCCCTGATCACCGCCGCCACGCTCACGCTCACCGCCTGCGGTTCGGGCGGCTCCGCCGACACCACGGGCGGCGCGGCACCCGCGGGCAACAGCGACAAGATCCCCACCACGGACGTGGTCTCCTCGGTCAAGAAGAACGAGGCGGCGGCGGAGCTGCTCCCCTCGGACGTACGCGAACGGGGCACCCTCAATCTGGCGACCGCCGTCGGCGGCAGCCCACCGGGCAACACCTATCTGGAGGACGGGAAGACGATCGTCGGCCAGGACGCCGACTTCGCGGAGGCGGTCGCCAGGACACTCGGCCTGAAGCTGAATCGGGAGCCCGCGAGCTTCGAGGCGATCCTGCCCGCCCTGGACAGCGGCAAGTACGACCTGGGCACCGGCAACTTCGGCGTGACGGAGGAGCGGCGCAAGACGATCGACTTCGTCACGTACATCAATGACGGCCAGGGCTTCGCCGTCCGTGACGACAGCAAGCTGAAGAAGGTCACCGACTTCAAGCAGCTGTGCGGCCTGAACGTGGCGACCGGCGCGGGCACCACGTTCGAGGTCACCCTGGAGGACAACAAGCGCGTCTGCGACGACGCCGGCAAGAAGCCGTACAGCGTGAAGACGTACGCCGAGCAGAGCGCGATCTGGGGCTCGCTCCAGCAGGGCCGCAGCGATGTGGTGATGTCCACGATCAACGGCCTGCGCTATGCGGTCGCCCACCAGGAGGGCCTGAAGTTCCTGGGCGAGTACCACCGCCTCGACGTCGGCTTCGCCTTCAAGAAGGGCACGAAGCTGGCGCCGGCGTTCCAGGCGGCGGTGAACCAGCTGATCGCCGATGGCACGTATGCCCGCATCCTGAAGAAGTGGGACACGCAGGGCTCGGCGATAGAGAAGTCGCAGATCTCACCGCCGGAGGTCGCCGCCCCATAGGGGCGCGGGGAACTGCGCGACAAGCCCCCACCCACCCGCAGACGAAGCAAAGACCGCAAAGACCGCCGGGTACCTAAAGCCCGCAGTCACAACAAGCGCAGCACTCACAGCACGAGCAGCACCCACTGTCACCACAGTTGTTGCAACAACCCTCCCGCTTCTTGCGGGACCAGGGACCCTCGTACGAATCCGCACAGCACAGCTTGCAGGTGCAGCAGAGCCCGATGGCAACGGCACACCCCGCCCAGAAGCCCCGCTTCTCCGGCTTCGGGGGCGGGACCGGCTCGAATCCGGGGCCGCCTCCGAAGCCACCGGGCCCGCCGGGACCGCCCGGAGCCCCGCCACCGTACGGATTGCCACCCCCGTACGGAGACTGCTGCCCATAGGGATTGCCGCCCTGCGGCGGACCATAGGGACCACCCCCCTGCGGCGGCCCGAAGGAACCCCCCTGATGGGCCGTCACCTCATGGCTGTGCCCGCACGACTCGGTCCCGAAGGCACGGTCCACCGACCTGCTCAGCTCATGTGCGAGCAGCACATGCGCCAGCTTGCCGTCCGTGAACTCGGCATCCCGCAGCGCGAGCCGGATGCCGTGCACGGCGTCGTCGGCGAGCCGCCGGGCCTCCGCAAGGCCCGTACCCGTCGCCGCCAAGGGGTTCCACGCACCCGACGCGGCGTCAGCTTCCTTGTCCTCCACGGCGTCCAGGAGATGCGCGAGCCTGCCGAAGAGCCGACCGGCCTCGGCGAGCGGCTCGGAGTTGCCGGGCCTGCCCGCTATGACGGCGGTGTGCGCGAAGGCGGCCGCCGTCGCCGTCTCGGTGGGTTCGGTGACCGTCAGAAGCGAGGTGCCGGGGCCCGCCAAGCCCTCGATGCCGACCTGCCGTTCGACGGCGTCGACCAGGACCGCCGTGTCGAAGCCCACATCGGCACCGGTCCGCGCGCCCGCCCGGTCCCAGCTCCGCGCGACCTTCCGCGCGGCGGCGGCCACCGGCCTGCGCGCCAAGAGCCCGTCCCCGTCGACGACGTGGTCGCGCACCTTGGCCGACGCGAGCACCAGCGAGACGGCGGCGGCGAGCCGCGCGCCCTCGCCCTGCGCGACGGAGGCGGTCCGCATGCCGCGCAGCGGACAGGGCCCCGCGGTGCGCCGCCAGCCGGTCGACTTCTCGGCCTGAGCCTCCGTCAGAACCGAGATGATCAGGCCGTCGTAGTTGGTCACGACGCGGGCGAACTGCCCGTGGTCACCGCGCAGCGCGAGGCAGAGCCCGCACAGATGCGCCATCCACTGTGTCTTCAGACCCTCGCCGAGGCGGTGGCTGCATGGCCTGACGATTCCGAACAAGACGACTCCCCCGAGAAGCCCGGCGAACGATCAACTCCGGCATCGTATCCAGGGGTCCGTTCACCCGGACGCACCGGCCGTCACCCAAACGCCGTGAAAATCATATTTCACTCACAGTCAGCAACCGTATACGGCAAGACCCTTGAGGAATAACGTGCTTCGGGCCGTTGACTCTGCACCAGTACCGTCACGAAAACCCCGCGCGGCGACTATCCACTTGGCGCATCATCCGCATCATGGACGAACATGGGGATGCGGAAAGCAGAAAGCCCGCTGTGAGAGGAGGCGTCCATGGGATCGGTGCGCAAGGCGAGTGCCTGGCTTGGCCTCGTCGACGACAACAATGACGAGCGTTACTACGACGGCTACGACGATGACGGTGCCGAGGGACCCGGCGATGCCTGGGTCACCGACCCGCGGGTGCGGGTGGCGAGCGAGACGGCCGAGGAGCAGGGCCGCCGGATCGGGACCGTGACCCCGGACAGCTTCCGGGACGCACGCGGCATCGGCGAGATGTTCCGGGACGGCGTCCCGGTCATCGTGAACCTCACCTCGATGGAGCCCGGCGACGCCAAGCGCGTCGTGGACTTCGCGGCCGGCCTGACCTTCGGCCTTCGCGGCTCCATCGAGCGCGTGGCCACGCGGGTCTTCCTGCTCACGCCCGCCGACACACAGATCGTCAACGGGGAGGCGGCGAGCCGCCCCGTTGACGGTTTCTTCAACCAGAGCTAGCGGGCGAGGCCGCTCACCGGAAGGCGTCGATGCCGGTGAGCGCCTTGCCCAGGACGAGCTGGTGCATCTCGACGGTGCCCTCGTAGGTGAGGACCGACTCGAGGTTCGTCGCGTGCCGCATCACGGGGTATTCGAGCGAGATCCCGTTGGCGCCGAGGATCGTCCGTGACGTACGGCAGATCTCGATCGCTTCTCGTACGTTGTTGAGCTTGCCGAAGCTGACCTGCTCGGGGCGGAGCCGGCCCGCGTCCATGCGCCGGCCGAGGTGGTGCGCGAGCAGGATGCCCTTGTGCAGCTCGACCGCCATGTCGGCGAGCTTGGCCTGGGTGAGCTGGAAGCCGCCGATGGGCCGGCCGAACTGCTCGCGGGTCTTGGAGTAGGCGACGGCCGCCTCGAACGAGGAGCGGGCGGCGCCCATGGCTCCCCAGACGATGCCGTAGCGCGCGTGGGAGAGGCAGCTCAGCGGGCCCTTGAGGCCGGTGACCTCGGGAAGCACCGCGTCGGCGGGCAGCCGCACCTCGTCCATCACCAGCTCGCTGGTGACGCTCGCGCGCAGCGACCACTTGTGCTTGATCTCGGGCGCCGAGAAGCCGGGGGCGTCGGTCGGCACGACGAATCCCCTGATCCCGTCGTCGGTGTGCGCCCAGACGACGGCGACGCCCGCGACGGATCCGTTGGTGATCCACATCTTGCGGCCGGTCAGCACCCAGTCGGTGCCGTCCTTCTTCGCGAACGTGCGCATGGACGCCGGGTCGGAGCCGTGGTCGGGCTCGGTGAGCCCGAAGCAGCCGATGATCTCCCCCGCGGCCATCCCCGGCAGCCAGCGCTGCTTCTGCTCCTCGGAGCCGAAGCGGTGGATGGCGTACATGGCGAGGGAGCCCTGCACGGAGACGAGCGAGCGGATGCCGGAGTCGGCGGCCTCCAGCTCAAGGCAGGCGAGCCCGTACTGGACGGCGCTCGCGCCGGCGCAGCCGTAGCCCTGAAGGGACATGCCGAGCGCGCCGATCGAGCCGAGCTCGCGGGCAAGATCGCGGATGCCGGGCAGCTCGCCCTTCTCGTACCACTCGGCGATGTGCGGCAGGACGCGGTCGGCCGCCCAGGTGCGGACGGTCTCCCGGATCGCGAGGTCCTCCGGGTCGAGGAGGTCGTCGATGCCGAGCGGGTCGGTGGGGTCGAAGGGCGGCAGGGTGCGGCTGCTTGCGGACATGACGGGCCTCCGGCGGCGCAAAAACTAGCAGTGTTAGCTACTGACGACTCGCGCTGACGCTACGACGCGGTGTCCCGCACGTCCAGGCCACCTCGGGCCCGGCCGGGAACCGGCTCAGCGGACCGACTCCGCGGCGACCACCGTCGCGTCACGGGGCGCCGGTATCCCCGGCTCGGCCTTGGCCTCGGGCTCCGCCGCGCCGCACTCCATGGTCCGCGGCAGGCGCAGTGCCATCAGCGCGCCGAGCAGCAGCAGCCCCGCGCTGACCAGCAGGGTCACATGCAGCCCGTGCACGAAGGACTCGCGCGCGGCGTTGCGCAGCGCGGTCCCCGCGTTGCCGCCGAGCCGCGACGCGATCTCGTACGCCTCACCGAGCGAGTGCCCCGCGGCGGCGCTCTCCTTGGCGGGGACGCCGGGTACGGAGGAGAGCCCCGGCGCGTACGCAGCGTTCATGACGCTGCCGAGCAGCGCGATGCCGATGCCCGCGCCCAGCTGGTACGAGGTCTCGCCGATGGCGGCGGCGCCGCCCGCCTGCGACTGGGGCGCCTCGCTGAGCATCGACTCGTACGAGCCGAAGAGCGTGGTCTGCAGGCCGAGGCCGAGCAGGACGAAGCTGGTCAGGAGCAGCGGGTCATTGGCCCGGTCGCCCATCCCGGTGAGCACCATCACGGCCACCGCGGTGAGGGTGAAGCCGGAGGCGACCATCGTGCGCGGGCCGAAGCGGTGCAGCAGCTTCGATCCGGCAAGGCCCGCGGCCATCGCGGCGACGGTGAGCGGCACGAGCCGCATACCGGTCTCCATCGGGGAGAGGCCGAGCACCAGCTGCAGATACTGCGCGGCGACCAGTTCCAGGCCCACCAGGGCGAGCATCGCGAGCACGATGCAGCCGAGCGAGGTGGAGAACGCGGGCCGCGCGAACATCGACAGGTCTATGAGCGGATGCTTGCGCCGCCGCTGCCTGCGCACGAAGCCGATCAGGAGGGCCGTGCCGACGGCGAACGAGAGGAGGGTCGTCATGCCGAACGGCGACTCGCCGCCGCCCGCGCGCTTCACCGCGAAGACGAGACCGAAGAGGCCGCCCGCCGCCATCAGCGCGCCGACGACGTCCCACGGTCCGTTGCGGTCGCCCGTCGACTCGGGGAGCAGCCAGCGCCCGATGGGCAGGCTGACCAGCATCAGCGGGATATTTATGAGGAAGACCGAGCCCCACCAGAAGTGCTCGAGCAGGAAGCCGCCGAGCAGCGGCCCGCCCGCGGCGCCGATGCCGGCCACCGCGCTCCACACGCCGATGGCGACGGCACGCTCGCGCCGGTCGGGGAAGACCTGCCGGAGGATCGAGAGGGTCGCGGGCATGATCATCGCGCCGCCGACGCCGAGCAGGGCGCGGGCCGCGATCAGGACCTGGGCGTTGTCCGCCGTGGCCGCGACGGCCGAGGCCACGCCGAAGAGCGCGTATCCGAGCAGCAGCACACGCCGCCGGCCCACCCGGTCACCGAGGGTGCCGAAGAGGATGAGCAGCGAGGCGCAGACCAGTGGATAGACGTCGACGATCCACAGCAGCTCGATGCCGCCGGGCTTCAGGTCCTCCGTGACGGCGGGCACCGCGACGTGCAGCACCGTGGCGTCGACAGCGACGAGCAGCAGGCTGACGCAGAGGACGACGAGCACCAGCCAGCGGTTGGCGCCCTCCTGCGACCTGGGCACCCGACGGCCGGAGGGAGCAGTGGCCGTGGTTGTCCCCGACATGTGCGATACCTCCCAGTGATCCCTCGCATCGGCGGCCCGCGGGACGTGATCTCCCAGCTGGCGGCGGCGAAAGGCGAGTGAGCCGTCAGAGTACGCGAGTTCACGGCCGTGGCGCGTGGCGGACCTCTCATGGTTGTGCGCAGACCGTGTGGCGTACGCCACGCCGCCCACCCATGGACCACGCATGGACCACGCACCCGGGCCGCCGCGCGGTTCCTGCGTACGCCGATAATCGAGCCCGTGACCGACCTCGATCAATGCCTGCCGCGGCCCTCGTACGGCGCCCGCGCGGGGACCGCTCTGCGCCGTGCCGCGCCCGCGCTCCTCGCCTACGCCGGGGTGCGCGCCCTGGGCATCGCGGTCCTCGCGGTGTGGAGCGCCGCGGCGGGCAAGAGCCCGCACACGCTGCTCACCGCCCGCTGGGACTCGCTCTGGTACACCCGCGTCGCCGAGTTCGGCTACGGCTGGGAGGTGAAGCTGCCGGACGGCAGCGTCCACTCCAACCTGGCGTTCTTCCCCCTGCTCCCCTGGCTGGAGCGGCTTGTCTCGGCGGTCAGCCCGTTGTCGTACGCCGATGCGGGCCTGGTGGTGAGCTGGCTCGCGTCGCTCTGCGCGGCCGGAGGGATCTTCGCGGTCGCCGATCATCTGTACGGGCGCCGGGCGGGGATCTGCGCGGTCGCGCTGTGGGCGGTGCTGCCGGTCGGCATCGTGCAGTCGATGGCGTACAGCGAGTCACTGTTCACCGCGCTCGCGGCCTGGTCGCTGTACGCGGTGCTCACGGGCCGCTGGGTGTGGGCGGGAGTGTTCGCCTCCCTCGCGGGTCTCACCCGCCCCGTGGGCGCCGCGGTGGTCGCCGCGATCTGGGTGACGGCCGCCGTCCGCGTCCACCGGGAGCGGCGGGCCGACGCGCGGATGATCCTCGGGGTGCTTCTGGCACCGCTCGGCGCGGCGGGATATGTGCTCTGGGTCGGCCACCGCACCGGCGACGGTCTCTTCGGCTATCTCGACGTCCAGGCCGGGTGGGGCAACGGCTTCGACTTCGGTTACGCCTTCGCGCGCTTCATCGGCGACAAGTTCACCGGCTTCCCCGCGGCCCTGGCCGGCGTCGGCCTGATCATCGGGGTCGCCCTGCTGATCTGGCTGTACGTCATCGGCGTACGCCAGAAGCAGCCACTTACGCTTCTCGTCTACACGGGCTTCGTCGTCGCGCTCGCCCTGTGCGCGGCCGGCTACTTCGGCTCGAAGCCGCGCCTCCTGCTGCCCGCGTTCCCGCTGCTCCTGCCGCTCGCGGTGGCCCTCGCCCGGCTGCGTACGTCCAGGTCGGCGCTGGTGCTCGGGGGTGTGGCCGTGGCGAGCGCGGTGTACGGGGCATTCTGGCTCAACGGCTCGGGACCTCCATGATCATTAACTCGCCCCTCCGGTGATCGAGCGGAAAATTCCGGGCCAGGTCCCGGTGAACGAATAAATAAGCGCCATAAAACTGCTGCGATAATGATCAAAGAATTGGGTAAGGAGATCGTCGCGGAATAGGGAAAGGCGGGGAATAAGCCACCGTCTGAGATCAATGCCACATCACATCGTCATCACAAAGCCACTGATTCGGCCTAGTTCCGCACTCACTCGCTGTAACGTCGATTGAGTGCGTACCGAACGAAACCTCACCCGTCTGGATCGGGTCTTCGCCCGGCTAGACCGTGAGCCGGAGCGACCGGCCGGCCTCGATGTGCCGAGGATGAGCAGGCACCGGATCGTGCTCTTCAGCGCGACCCTGGCCTTCTACCTCGCCATCGTGGTCGCCGTGCTGACCACTTCTTGGCTGGTGCGGTTCGACTGGCAGGTCATGTTCTTCCGGCCCTATCAGCAGTGGCCCGAGATCCACGCGTTCCTCGACTACTGGGTGGTCCTCGGCCAGCGCGGTCCGACCGCCGTGATGGTCGCGGCCTGGCTGGGCTGGCGCTCCTGGCGGCAGCACACCATCCGCCCGCTCCTGATGTTCGGCGCCTCCCTGCTGCTGCTCAACGTCACTGTCGGCGCGGCCAAGATCGGCATGGGCCGCCTCGGCCCGCACTACGCCACCACGATCGGCGCCCACGAGATGGGGCTCGGCGGCGATATATTCCCCAGCGGCCACACCGCCAACGCGGTCGTGACCTGGGGAATCCTGGCCTACCTTGCCTCCACCCCGGTCACCCGCCGCTATCTGTCGGCGCTCTCCGCCGTGGTCTCCCTCAGCGTGGGTCTGACCACCGTCTACCTCGGTACGCACTGGCTGAGCGATGTGCTGCTCGGCTGGGCCGCCGGTCTGCTGATCCTGCTCGCCCTGCCCTGGGTGGAGCCGCTGATCGACCGGATCGAGGGCTGGATCTTCGACGTGCGGGAGAGCTTGCGCCGCCGCCGCACCGGTGCCTCGGCCCCGGCCGCCCCGCTGCCCGCTCCGGTGCCGCGGCCCGGCGCTCCGGCCGACGAGCCGCCGGTCCTCGAGCCGGTCGGCGCCGCGCGGCCCGCCCGCGCCCCGGCCTATCTCGCGCCGGGACCGCACACACCGCGCTCCGAGCGCAGCCCGGTCACCCCGGCGGGCAGCCGCCGCCCGCCGCACTCCGAGCGGGGCTCGCGCCCCGCATCGTCGGCCCGCCCGATGGCAGGCGGTCCGACCTCCTAGCAGCGGGGACGGTACGCACAACCACACCCCCGCATGGCGAAGGCCCCGGTTCCCTCACAGGAGCCGGGGCCTTCGCCATGCGCACGGCCGGGCCGGAAGCGGCCTTCAGCCCTTCCAGCAGCGGATCACGACGCCTTCCTTGACCTCGAAGTTGAGCCGCCCCGCGAGGTACTCCATGGTGATGATCGCGCCCGGCGGCAGCGACCTGACGGTGGACCAGCCACGCTCGCGGGCTTGCCGCTCGGCGCCTTCGGCGGCGAGGCCGACGTAGGCGTCCGGGGTGTCCTGGGGTTCGGCGGGAGGGGTCGGAATAGGTGCCATGGCCGCCACGTTAGGCGGCGCGGCCCCGCCGGGGAAGGCCGGGGCCGGACACCATGCGTCACCTATCCCACCCCGGTCACACTTTTGTCACAGCATCACGACGCCCGTTTCACCCTAACTCCGTCACACGTACGGGCGGTTCCGTACGCGTCCGGAAGTGATTCATGGATTTCCCACAGGCTCCCCGAGACACTTCTGATACGGCGCGAATGGGGCGGCCAAAAGGTCGGCGAGTTGCCTTTACAGACCCTCCGCATTTCCGAATCGTGGGCGGTCCACAGGATGTGACACCGCATAGGGAATTCAGGGTTCCGGCACAGCGGGCCGGTACGCCCTCTGTCGGAGTCGGGTGTGACGCGAGCATCATGGCGGGTGCTTCGGTCAGGCCCAGGGCGCGACGGCGAAGGGGCAGGCGATGGGGACTGAGACCGCACAGGCGGCGGCACCACCGGTCCGGGAGAGGCATCTCGGCCGGGTTCTCGTGGACTGGCTGACCACCACCGACCACAAGAAGATCGGTCATCTGTACCTGATCACGTCGTTCGTGTTCTTCCTGGCCGCCGGCGTGATGGCGCTGATGATGCGGGCCGAGCTCGCCCGCCCCGGGCTGCAGCTGATGTCGAACAACGAGTTCAACCAGATGTTCACCCTGCACGGCACGATCATGCTGCTGCTCTTCGCGACCCCGACCTTCGCGGGCTTCGCCAACGAGATCATGCCGCTGCAGATCGGCGCGCCCGACGTCGCCTTCCCGCGCCTGAACATGCTCTCGTACTGGCTGTTCCTCTTCGGCGGCCTGATGGTGCTCGGCTCACTGCTCGTGCCGAGCGGGCCCGCGGCCTTCGGCTGGTTCGCCTACGCCCCGCTCAACAGCCTGGAGCGGTCGCCGGGCATCGGCGCCGACCTGTGGATCATGGGGCTCGCGCTCTCCGGGTTCGGCACGATCCTCGGCTCGGTGAACTTCCTGACGACCATCATCGGGATGCGGGCGCCCGGCATGACGATGTTCCGGATGCCCATCTTCACCTGGAATGTGCTGTTTACGTCGATCCTGGTGCTCATCGCGTTCCCGGTGCTCGCGGCCGCGCTGCTCGTCCTGGAGGCGGACCGGCGCTTCCACTCCATGGTGTTCGCCTCGGAGAACGGCGGTGCGCTGCTGTGGCAGCACCTCTTCTGGTTCTTCGGGCATCCCGAGGTCTACATCATCGCGCTGCCGTTCTTCGGCATCATCACGGAGATCATCCCGGTCTTCAGCCGGAAACCGATCTTCGGCTATGTGCCGCTGGTCGGCGCGACGATGGCCATCACCGGGCTCTCGGTCGTCGTGTGGGCGCACCACATGTTCGCGACGGGCGCGGTCCTGCTGCCCTTCTTCTCCTTCATGTCCTTCCTGATCGCGGTGCCCACCGGGGTGAAGTTCTTCAACTGGACGGGGACGATGCTCAAGGGCTCACTGTCCTTCGAGACCCCGATGCTGTGGGCGATCGGCTTCCTGGTGAGCTTCCTCTTCGGCGGCCTGACGGGCGTCATCCTGGCCTCGCCGCCCCTGGACTTCCATGTCACCGACTCGTACTTCGTGGTGGCGCACTTCCACTACGTCGTCTTCGGCACCGTCGTCTTCGCGACCTTCGGCGGCTTCTACTTCTGGTGGCCCAAGCTCACCGGGAAGCTGCTCGACGAACGGCTCGGCAGGATCCACTTCTGGACGCTCTTCGTCGGCTTCCACACGACGTTCCTGGTGCAGCACTGGCTGGGCGCCGAGGGCATGCCGCGCCGTTACGCGGACTACCTGGCGGCGGACGGCTTCACCGCGCTCAACACCATCTCGTCGATCGGGGCGTTCCTGCTCGGCATGTCCACGCTGCCGTTCCTCTACAACCTCTGGAAGACCGCCAAGTACGGCAAGAAGGTCGAGGTCGACGACCCCTGGGGCTACGGCCGCTCCCTGGAGTGGGCGACCTCCTGCCCGGCACCGCGCCACAACTTCGTCACGCTGCCCCGGATCCGCTCGGAGTCCCCGGCGTTCGATCTGCACCATCCCGAGTACGCGGCGCTCAAGGCGCCGGACGCCCGGCCGCCGGCTCCGCGGGCCGAGCCCCCCGGTCCAGGGCCCGGCTCAGCAGGTCCCGCGCCGAGCTGAGCCGGCCGGTGAGGTCGGCCGGCTCGACGACCTCGAACTCGAAGCCCATCAGCAGCACATGGATCACCATGACGTCCAGGCTCATGGCTCCCGTGTGCAGCAGACAGCTCCCCTCGCTCTCGGCCTCCAGCGTCCCGTCCGACGGGGTGACCCGCTCGGCGGCCGTCTCCAGGGGCACGAGCAGCCGGATCACCGCCTGTGCGGCGTACGCACGGGTGGAGACGCCCTTGGAGACGTACGCGGCGAGGTCGTCGGCGGGCAGGGTGCGCGGGGTGAAGCGCGGGCCGTGCGGCGGTCTGGGCTCGACGCGGTCCGCGCGGAACGTGCGCCAGTCGTCGCGGTCCACGTCCCAGGCGACCAGATACCAGCGCTGCTCGGTGCAGACGAGGCGGTGCGGTTCGACGGTGCGGCGGCTCGAACTGCCGCCGTGGTCGCGGTAGTCGAAGCGCAGCCGCTCCGAGTCCCGGCAGGCGCCCGCGAGTTCGGTGAGGACCACGGGGTCGACGGCCTGCTGCCGCTGCGGCCTGAGCATCGGCACGGTGAAGGCGTTCAGCGCGCCGACCCGGCGCCGCAGCCTGTCGGGCAGCACCTGTTCCAGCTTGGTCAGGGCGCGTACGGAGGTCTCACCGATGCCCTCGATGCCCTGCCCCGCGGCGGTGCGCAGGCCCACCGCCACCGCGACCGCCTCGTCGTCGTCCAGGAGCAGCGGCGGCAGCTGGGCGCCCGCCCCCAGTTGGTAGCCGCCGCCCGTGCCGGGGCTCGCGTTGACGGGGTAGCCGAGCTCGCGCAGCCGGTCCACGTCACGGCGGACGGTGCGCGGGGTGACGCCGAGCCGGTCGGCCAGGTCCGCCCCCGACCAGTCGCGGTGGGCCTGCAGCAGCGAGAGCAGGCGGAGCAGTCGTGCGGAGGTCTCCAACATGGGGGTGATTGTGCCCGGCGTCGCGGACAGCCACTGTCCGCGAAGAGGGCGGAAGAGGCCGGAAAAAGCCGGAAGAGGTCAGCCCCCGATCGCGCTCGCCTCGCGGATCCGTACCGAAAGGTCGTTGTCGTTCGTGTAGTACGGGCCCGCGTCCAGCGGCCCGTGCGCCGCCGTCTCGATCCGCGCCGCCGGGTACGTGAAGATCGGCTTCTTGTCCGGTACGTCGTCCAGGAGCCGGGCAAGGCGGATCCGGGGCCCGCTCTCCCCCAGCGGGCGCAGCCACAGGTCCCACGGCCCCGGGCCGCTCTCGGCGAGCCTGTCGCAGCGCAGGCCGAAGCCGAACTCGGGCCCGTCGGCGGTCAGTTCACAGCTCTCCACGCGGTCGGGCTCGGCCCTGCGGGACGCCTCGGCGTACGCGGCGCCCGTCACCGCGGTGCCGTAGACCCGCCCGCGCACGGTGACCGCGGCGCCGGCGATCTCGATCTCGCCGATCTCCGCGTGCGGGGCACGCAGCCAGCTGCGTACGGAGAGGTTGCCCTGCTTGGTGGCGTACGGAATGCGTACGGCGATGTGGCCGCGGGCGCCGCTCGGCGCGCGGTCGACCAGTGAGCGCAGGTCGTTCACGCCGGGCGCGAGGCGGCGCGGTGTGCCACCCTCGACCTGCGCGTAGGCGTTCCAGCGGCCCTCGGCGAGCTCGACGCTGCTGGGCAGCGCGGCCCGCAGCCTGCCGTCGGCGCCCGGGGACAGCGGGAGCCGCACGTCCTCATCGGGGGACGCGGCCTCGCGGCGGCGAAGCAGCAGATGGGCCGCGCCCGCCCCGCCCGGGTCGGTGACGTCGAAGGTCAGACCGCCCGCCGAGTCGGCTATGCAGTCGGCGCGCGGTGCCGCGGCCACATCCTGCCCGCTCCCGGCGTCACAGGGCGTCGAGGCGTCCGAGGTGGCCAAGGCCGTCATGCGGGGGATCCCTTCGTCTGTATGCCGTGTCCGATGTCCCGCAGGGCGTACGCACCGCCGAGCAGCGCGCCGCGCGTGCGGTGCAGCGAGCCGCGCATCCGGCCGCCGAACGAGCTGCCGCGGGCGAGCATTCCGCTGAACATCGCGTCGTAGCGCTCGGCTATCCGGGCCGGGTCGAAGCGTTCGGAGTCCTGGAGCGCCGCGCCCGCCATCCGCTGCCGCAGCGAGTCGTTGTTGATCAGTTCGAGCAGTCCGCCCGCGATGGCGTCGGTGTTGCCGACCTCGACGAGGCGCCCGTCGACACCGTTCTCGATGATCTCGCCGGGCCCGTGCGGGCAGTCGGTGGCGACGACGGGCAGGCCGCAGCGCATCGCCTCCACGATCGTCATGCCGAAGGACTCCAGGCTGGAGGTGACGGCCGCGATGGAGCCCTTGGCCCACTCGGGCTCGATGGGGTGGGCGGGGCCCATCAGGAACACGTGGTTGTAGAGGCCGAGTTCATCGATCAGGGCGCGCAGCTTCTCCTTCTGCTTGCCCCCGCCGTAGATCCGCAGCCGCCAGTCGGGCCGCTCGCGCCGCACCTTGTCGAAGGCCCTGATCAGCAGGTCGTACCGCTTGACGGGGGCGAGCCGCCCGGCCGCGACGACCCATTTGTGGGAGCCGTCGGCGGGCTCGATGCCCGGCGCGGGCACGGGGTTGGGCACGGCCTGGACATGGACGCCGGGCAGTCGCATCTTGCGGCGGTAGGCGCGGGCGTCGGCCTCGGTCGTCGTGGTCAGGACGTCGAGGCGGGGGTAGACGCTGCGCAACTGGCGGCGCAGTTCCTTGGAGTGGCTGTCGAGCGTGAGGTGCTCCTGGCCCACGCGCAGCGGTCCGCGCGCGGTCTCACGCGCGACGTGCACGTTGAGCCCGGGGCGCGTCCCGACCACCACATCGGCGCTCACCGATGCCAGATGCCCGGCGATGCGCCGGTCGGTGAGGGCGCTGTACTGGTCGTAACGCCCTTCCGAGGCGGGGAACGTACGGGCGGGCAACAGGGCGTCGGGGTCCTGCCCTTCGAAGCCGGGACTCTCCTTGCGCAGGTCCACGAGGTGGCTGAGCGCGACGCGCGGGTCCGGGGCGAAGACGGGTTCGTCCCGGTGGCGGAAGACGGAGACGATCTCGACGTCGTGCTGCTCGGCGAGCTTGTTCGCCAAGTTGTACGTCGTCCGGATCGTCCCCCCGATTCCGTACGCGTTGTGAATCAGGAAAGAGATATGCATGCGTCCCCGTATCCCACGCTTCCCCGCGGACAGTCCGTCTCGTCCGCCTACCGCAGGGTTAGACGGGGAATCCGGCCAGAGGGTTGGGTTTCATCATCATCTTGTTCCCCAACAGTTGCGCCATCGATAGTCGCCTTCGGGAACTTCTTGGCGGGCACACGCATCATGGCTGGTAGGAGAGCTGGGGCACTTCGAAGCAGTTCTTGTCCATCTCTCCTTGTGTGACCCAGCCCTCACTGTCCTTCCAGCGGGCCACGGACACACACGTCCTGCGGGTCTTCGGCGGTTCGGCCCGCTGCTCGTAGGTCACCGGGAGCAGCAGCCCGCGCGCGGTGTACGGCTCACCGCGGTTCATGAAGCGGTCGACGCACGCGCGCGTGACGTCGCCCCGGCAGGACTTCGCCGCGTCCGTGAACCACATGGCCGCTGCCCAGCCCTCAAGGTGCCACTGGGAGAGCGCCTTTCCCTTCAGGGCGTCACGGAACGCGCGTACTTCCGGCTGGTCCTCGTCCTCGTAGTTGCGGCTCGCTCCGGTGGCCCACAGGGCGTTGCGGCAGCGCGGTGCGTCCTTGTAGTCGTCGGCGACAGAAGATGTCCAGTTCTGCACGTTGGTCACCTTGGCGGTGACCTTCGCGCCGACGTCGTCCATCGCCTCGCACAGCTGGGCGTTGCCGTGCGTGTCCATCGCGTCGAAGACGAGGTCGGCGCCCTGTTCCTTCAGGTCGGCCGCCGCGGCGCGGAAGTTGGGCAGCGCGAAGTCGACCTGCTCGGTGACCACCTTGTAGCCCTCGGCCTCCAGGCCGCGGGTGACGAGCCGGGCGTAGGCGGCCGACGCGGACTGGTTGTAGGAGACGACGGCGGCGGTCCGTGCCCCCTGCTCCCGCTTGAAGTAGCGGTAGACCTCGGTGCCGCCGTACAGCTTTCCGCCCCAGCCCGGCTTCCCGTCCCTCGGCGCGAGGCTGCCGTAGATCCCGTACAGATGCGGATACGTGTCGTACGCGGACCCGATCGGCTGTCCCCCGATGTCGGGCACGCGCGCGCGGGAGACGCGCGCGGCCCCGGCGTACTCCATCGACGTGGTGGCGACCAGCGCGACAACCTGCTCCTCGTCGACCAGCTTGTGCACGCACTCGTTGTTGCCGACGCCACTGCCGCCGTCGTCACAGGTGTGCACCTCGACCTTGCGCCCGTCGATGCCGCCGCGCGCGTTCAGCCGCTCGAAGTACGCCTTCGCCCCGTCCCGCGGCCCGGTGAACGCCGAGCCGCCGACCGGGCTCGTGGCGCTGGTGATGATGCCGACGGGGATCGGCGCACCTCCCTCCCCCGACGGGACGGGGGCCGTGGCCCGGTCCTCGAAGTCGCTCTCGGGCAGCCTGCTGCCGCACCCGGCCACCACGACGAGCAGCGCGGATACGGCCAGGAGCTCAACAGCCCGGACCGGGCGACTCATTGCCGCTCAGCTTCACCAGCGCGCACAGGGTCTTGACGGAGACCTTCCAGGTGTCGTCCTGGTTGACGGAGGTCCCCGAGGCGTCGGGCAGCGCGGTGGCGCCCTTCAACGTCAGTGCGTACGTCACATCCGCCTCGGTCGCGGAGGTGAACTCGACCTTGCTCACATCGGCACTGACCTGCTTGCCGCGCTCGTCACCGCTGAAGCTCTCCAGGACGGCGCGCATCTTCGTGCCGTCCTCGAGCAGGGCCTCCTTGTCCTTCAGGGAGGTGGCAGGGTCGAAGAACTCCTCCCAGTTCTCCTTGACCTGCTTCTCGGCCGCCGCGGGATCCGCGGGCGCGGTCGCGTCGTCCGCGGGTGCTTCGGTCGTCTTCTCGGCCGACGGTTTCGGCGGGGTACTCTCGCCGCCCCCGCCGCTGTCGTCGCCGCACGCCACGGCGGCCGGAACGATCAGCAGGACCGCGGCAGCCGCCAAAGCCGCGCTCCGCACCCTTCCCCGCTCGCGATCGATCCCCCGCCTGGGGCTGGTCCAGAGAACCATCTGGCTCACCACCGGGTGTCGGTCCGAGCCATCAGGGCCCGGTTCTTTCAGGGTCAGCTTCCAGAAGGCATAGTGCAAGCCATCGACTGACATGGACAGCCCATCGACGTGACCGACATGTCCCAGGGGGCCAAATGCGGGCGGCTCAACCGGTTCGGACAGCTCGTACGGCTCGGCTCCGCGCCGTGCGCCCGGTCCTCTGGGCGGCGTTCGCCGCCCTCGCCGTCGGCGCCGTGCTCAGCGTGATCGGCTGGTACGGCATGTCGGGTGAACGCTTCGCCGAGCGGCAGTTGCCGTATCTGGCCTCCTGCACGGTGCCGGGCGCGGCGCTGATCATTGCCGGGGCGGTGCTCTTCGCCCATGGCAGGAGCGCGCTGGCCGCGGCCCGCGTGGAGGAGCTGTACGGCCTCCTCGTGGCGGCGGGAGCGCCTCCCCCGGTCAGCGAACAGCCGGCCCCCGTCGCGACCAGCGGCGACCTCCTGATGATCCCCGGCGGCACGCTCTGGCACCGGGCCGACTGCCCCCTGGTCGCGGGCAAGCCGGAGGCCGTCCCCGCGGACGCCCGCATCCTGGCCACCGGCGACCTGGACCCCTGCCCCATCTGCGAACCACAGGCCCCCGCCGCCCCGTCCCCGGAGCACTGACCCGGTGGCGTCCCTGACGTACGACCTGACGCTGGCCGGGCTCGCAGTCGGCAGCGCGGCCGCCCTGACCGGCATCGGCCTGATCGTCACGTACCGCGCGACGGGTGTGCTCAACTTCGCGCACGGGGCGATCGCGATGGTCTGCGCGTACGTCCTGCGCGAGCTGACGGTCGAGTGGAACTGGCCGCTCTGGCTGGCGACAACGGTCACCCTCCTCCTCGTCGCCCCGGCCATCGGCCTCCTCCTGGAGCGAGCGGTCTTCCGCCCCCTTTCGGTCCTCGGCAGCGACCCGGCCCAGACCCTGGTGGCGTCCATCGGCGTCTTCGTACTGCTCGTGGGGGGCGCCGCGCTGCTGTGGGGCCCCGGGGCGAAGGCGGACGCGCCCGTGCTCGTCTCATCGGACCCCTGGGCCCAACTGGCGGTGACCGTGGCGCTCGCGGCGGCCGTCTGGGCGGTCACCCGCTGGACCCGCTTCGGCGGTGAGCTGCGGGCGGTGGTCGACAACCGGTCCCTCGCCGTCCTCGGCGGTATCGACGCGGACCGGGTGGCGGCGGCGGGCTGGGCGTTCGGCGCGTTCACGGCGGGCCTCACCGGAGCGCTGCTCGCCCCCTTCGTACGCCTGGACCCCTACGGCATGCCGCTCCTGGTCATGGAGGTGGTGGCCGTCGCGGTGGCGGCGCGGATGCGGAGCCTGGCGATCGCGGTCGTGGTGGCCCTGGGCCTCGGGGTGGCCCAGAGCCAGCTGACCCGCCTTCATCCCTCGGGCTGGGCGGAGCCGTTGGTCCAGGCGCTCGGCGCGAACCTCTTCGTGGTGGCGCTGCTCGTCGCGGCCCTGGTGCTCCCCGGCATCGGCGCGCGGACCACGCTCCCCCGCACGGCGACGGCACGCGTGCCGACACCGCCCGGCGCGTGGATAGTGACCGTGGTCCTCTTCCTCATCCCGCTGGGCTTCGCGGGCTCGGACCTGACGACATCGGTCCAGGTCCCGGCGTTGGCGGTCATTCTCCTCTCCCTGGTGATCGTCACGGGCAGGGGAGGGCAGATCTCCCTGGGCCAGGCGGCGTATGCGGGGCTCGGCGCGCTGTTCACGGCTCTCCTCGCGGCGGGCCGCTTCCCCGGCCTGCCGGAACTCCCCCATTTCCCGGCCCTTGCCGTAGCCGTCCTCCTCGTGGCCCCCCTCGGCCTCCTCACCGGCTGGCCCGCGATCAGCCGCCACGGCCTGGCGCTCGCCCTCGCGACGTTCGCGGTGGGCGTCGGGGTCAGCCGCTTCGTCTTCGCGCAGCCGTACGCGACGTCGGGCCTGAACCTGGACCGCCCCGCGGGCTTCGCGGGGGACCGCGCGTACTACGTACTGGAACTGCTCCTCCTCGCCGCGGCGCTGCTCTTCGCCACCACGCTGCGGCGGGGCCGCATGGGCCGCGCCCTGGCCGCGATGCGGGACCACGAGGCGGGGGCGGCGGCTTCGGGGGTCCCCGTCCGCACCCTGAAGCTGACCGCGTTCGTCGCGGGCGCGGCGCTTGCCGCTCTCGGCGGCGGAATGCTGGGCATGGGGCTGCGGGCCTTCGACCCCGCGGCGTACGACCCCGTACGCGGCCTCCTCTGGTTCGCGGCGGTACTGGTCCTGGGCGCGGACAGCCTCCTGGGGGCGCTGATCGCGGCGGCGCTTCTGGTGGGCCTGGACGCGGGGGCGCGGGGCGGTGTGGCGGCGGCGTTGATCGGCATCCTTGCGGTACTGATCGGTCGCTTCCCCGGCGGTCCTTACGAGGCGCTGCGCTCAGCAACGGCCCGCCTGACCCGGCATCCGACGCTGACCCCCTTGGGCAAGCGGGCCCGCGAGGCCTTGCTCGCCACCACGCCCATCGGCACCCGGCAGCTGAGGCTGTGCCCACCCGTTCCGCCGTGCGGAACGCCTGCCCACAGCAAGGACGGTGGGGGAGACGGGCCCAGCACAGACGCCCGGCCCGCGACGGGAGACGGGCCCGGCACAGGGGACGGGCCCGGAGCCAGGAACGGTCCTGGCGAGGGCGACGGTGGGGAAAGCAGCAGGGGCACAGCGAACGGCCCCGGAACTGAAGACGACCCTCGCACGGCCGACAGACCCGAAACCGGAAACGATCCCCGCACGGCCGACGAACCCGGAACCAGAGACGAACCCCGCACGGCCGACGAACCCGGAACCAGAGACGAACCCCGCACGGCCGACAGACCCGAAACCGGAGACAATCCCCGCACGGCCGACGAACCCGAAACCGGAAACGATCGTCGCTCGGACCGGAAGTTGATTCGGCCGGCAGGCGCCCGTGAGACGGGAGGGGACGTGTCGGTATGTCCGCACGGAGCACGGTTCGCAGGACTCCCCAGCCGCAGCAGCAAAGCGCTCAGACCGAGATGGCGAGTACGGACATACCGGCGCGGCCCCGCCCCACAACCGGACCAAGGGCGCGACGGCTCCTCACCCCAAACCCCCGTAACCGCTCCCCAGTCCCCCGCAACCCTCGCCGCCCACGACATCACCCTCACCTACAACGGCTTCACCGCCCTGAACCGCGTAACCCTGGCCGTACCCCCGGGCCACATCACCGCCGTAGTAGGCCCCAACGGAGCGGGCAAGAGCACCCTCTTCCACTGCCTGGCCGGAACCCTCCGCCCCGACTCCGGCCGCATCACCCTCGACGACCGCGACATCACCCACCTCCCCGCCCACACCCGCACCCGCCTCGGCGTCGCCCGCACCTTCCAGCAGCTGTCGGTCTTCCCGTCCCTGACCATCACCGAGAACGTCCAAGTCGCCGCGGACCAGAGCCGAGCGGACGTCCCGGAGGCCACCACCCACGCCCTCCGCCTCCTCTCCCTGGACGGCCCCACCCGCCACCACCCCGCGGCGGACCTCCCCACCGGCACCCTCCGACGCGTAGAACTCGCCCGAGCCCTGGCGGGCACCCCGCACACCCTCCTCCTGGACGAGCCCGCGGCCGGCCTGGACACCGCCGAGGCCGCCGCCCTCACCCGCCTCCTGCGCGCCCTCGCGGCGGACGGCATGGCACTGCTCGTGGTGGAGCACGACCTGGACCTGGTGGCGGACCTGGCCGACACCGTGCACGTCATGACGGCGGGCCGCATCATCACATCGGGCCCGCCGACGGAAGTGCTCCACAGGGCAGCACCATGAGCACCGGCATCGCACTCCACCAGGCCCGCGTCCGCTACGGCCCCCTGGAAGCCCTGCACGGCGTGACCCTCGCCGCCCACCCCCACGGCCTCACCGTCCTCCTCGGCCGCAACGGCTCCGGCCGCACCACGGCCCTGCGCGCCCTGGCCGGCACGGCCCCCCTCTCCGCGGGCACCGTCACCTGGGACGGCAGGGACGTCACCCGGCTCACCCCGCACGAACGCGCGAGGCGAGGCCTGTGCTTCGTACCGGACAGACAGGCGATCTACGGCACCCTCACGGTCCGCGAGAACCTCGCCCTTTCGGCCCCCAAGGGCGACTTCGCCCCCGCCCTGGACGCGTACCCCGAACTCGGCCCCCTGCTCCCCCGCCGGTCAGGCACCCTCTCCGGCGGCGAGCAACGCATGCTGGCCCTCTCCCGCGCCCTGCTGACCCCGGCCCGGGTGATCCTCGTGGACGAGCCCACCCAGGGCATGTCACCGGCGGTGGCGTCCCGGACGTACGAGCTCCTCATGACCCTGGCCCCGGACACCTGCGTGATCACCGCAGAACAGCGACTGCCGCCCGGCGTACGCGAACGCGCGAGCCGGACGGCAGTGGTGGTGCACGAACTGCGCAGGGGCGAGGTCGTGTTCAGCGGCGAGGCGGCGGAGCTGGCCGAAAGACCACCACCCGGGCCATGACCTCAGGACCGGTTGGCCCCCGCCCGGGGGATGATCAGCTCCGCGCCGGGGTTCAGCGCATCGGGACGGCTCCCGACCATCTTCCGGTTGGCCTTGTGGAGGGCCTGCCAGCCGCCCTTGACCTTGTAGCGCCGGGCGATCGAGCTCAGCGTCTCGCCCTTCTTGACCACATGCACCCTGGCGAGCCCGTCCCGGATCTCCTTCGGGATCTTCTTCGAGCACGCGGGCCAGGCGTCCCACCCCTGTTTCCGCAGCACCTTCTCGGCGACCTTGATCTGCTCCTCCTTGGTGGCGAGATCAGCACGCGGCGCGTACTTGAGCCCGCCGTGCTTCTCCCAGGTGGGCTGCCAGAACTGCAGCCCTCCGTAGAAGCCGTTTCCGGTGTTCACATTCCACCGTCCGCTGCTCTCGCACTGGGCGAGGCAGGTCCACGGCCCCTCGGTACGGGAGCAGTCGTACGCCGCGGCGGCGGCAGGGGGACCGGGCAGCGGCGGCGGAGCGGCCGACGCGGCCGCCGGCACGATCGTCGCCGACAGGGACACCGCGGTGGCGAGCAGCGCGGCGGGCCACAGCGACCGGAGCCGCTCGATCGACATCGGGAACATCCGCGTCGGGAACATCCGCATCGGGTACATCCGGACACGCTAGGCAGGGCGGCAGCGGCGCAAAGGCGTGCCGCGCCCGGCACGGACACGGCCCCACCCGATCGGACGACCGGGCAGGGCCATGCCCGAAGCGGACCGGCTCAGAGGTCGAGCCGCTGCCCCGGCACGATCATGTTCGGATCGCCGCCGATGACCGCCTTGTTGGCGGCGTAGACCTGACGCCAGCCGACACCGTGCTCCGCCGCGATCCTGCTGAGGGTGTCCCCTCGCTTGACGGTGTAGTCACCGCGGCCGGAACCCCGGTCGGTGTGGCTCGGCGTACGGCCGCGCTCCTTCGCGGGCCGTTCCTTCGCGGGCCGTTCCTTGACGGCCTTGGGCGCCGCGGGAGCCGCCGCCCCCGGCGCACTGCCGGACGCTCCCGCCCGTGCCGAGCACGTGGGCCACGCGCCCCACCCCTGAGCGCGCTGCACCTTGGTGGCGACAGCGATCTGCTGCGCCTTGGACGCCTTGTCGGCGGTCGCCGCGTAGGCCCCGCCGCCGTACGCGCGCCAGGTACTGGCGGAGAACTGCAGTCCTCCGTAGTAGCCGTTGCCGGTGTTGATGCTCCAGTTTCCGCCGCTCTCGCACTGAGCGATGCGATCCCACACTCCGCTGTCCGCCGCTCCGGCCTGGCCGGTGGCGGTGAGCAGTCCCAGCGGGGCGAGCAACGCCGCTCCGCCGATCACTGCAGTCCTGCGAACGCGCTTGGGATGTGCGGACATGTATGTCCCTCTCGAAGGACCCAGGCTCCCCCTGATGCCGTGGTCCTCATCGCGCATCTGACGCCTGAGGTCCACTCCACCCCGTCCGCCGGAGTCGGCACTCTCGTGCCGCGGTGCTTGAGCTGGCTGGTGCACCCGACGGACGTACCTGAGCGGTGCTCGCTGCACACGAGGGGGGAATCTAGGAGCCCACTCACCCCTATATCAACCAACTCCTTGTCATTCCAGGCCAGTTGACCGTTACCGCCGGTATCGTCGATTTTCGGCCAGCCACTTAATTCACTGATTTCAGTATTTGTCGACCTGCATCTCAGTGGATCTGTGACCCACCTCACCGCCCCAACTTCCCTGTACCCGCCAGGCGTTGGCACGGAGTGACGAATTCCGCCGGACAGCTCACCCTCCGCTGCGGATGGTTCGATTCCGTTCGCTCTCGCGCGTGACTTGCGCCACTGATCGCCCGTTGTCTCCTTATGAGCCGGACACCGCCGGCTCCCACGCATCGATTCCGAGGAGCCACCCGTGCCGCGCATGCTCGACGTCGGCGACGACGTACGCGCCGAGATCGGCGACGAAGAAGCCGACCGGCTGCTCGCCGGAGAGAACGCCCCGGGCAGTTACGACTGCACCTCCTGCCGTACCCCGGGCGACTCGGAGCAGGAACGCACCAGCACGGTCCTGTTCATCGGCAACGAGACCGCCGTACTCGCCTTCGCCCACGCCACCTGCCTGCCCTCCCAGATCGTCCAGGTCTCCGAGGAGCAGCTCCAGGGCGCCGTCCGCTCGATCACCGGCGATGACGGGACCGGGCCCGCCGGAGGAGCGCCCGACCAGGCCGTCCTCGGCGTGACCAGCGGTCTCGTCCTCATCGATGGCGAGCTGCACCCCGCGCTCGTCGTCGAACCGACCGGCGCCATCGTGCGCCCCGGCGCCGCCGCGGGCGGCGGCGACGACTTCCTGCCGCTCCTGATCGAGCAGGGCTACATGCCGGTGACCTCGCTGGACACCGTGCCCGACGTGCTGCACGGCTGGTCGGTGCTGCTCGCCATGGGCCAGCTGCACGCCGTGCTCCAGCCAGGCGCCGACGGCGGCTCCGTCGCCTGGTGGCAGGCGCACCACCCGCTCCAGGTCACCGACGCCTGGCGGGCCGCGGCCAACAAGCTGCAGATGGTGCTCGTGTTCGCGGCGCCGGTCGGCTCCATCGGCCGGCAGCCCCGCGAGGACCTGCTGCGCGGCGCCCTGGACAACGCGGCGGCGCACGGGCGCCTGGTGGGCGCCGCGATGCCGCTCGCGGGCACCTGAGCCGACCACTCCCGGGCCGCGCCGCGAGCCGCGAACGCGCCGGTCACACCCCCGGCGCCGCGCGAAAGCGGCGCGGCCCCCCGCATCCGTACGCGCATGGGGTCGTTGGCACATACGTGCACACATACGACCCCACTCGCCACCGGCCCGCCTACCAGAACCCCATTCCGTCCATGCGCTCGCCGCAGGACACCGAGGGCACCTACTCGGCCACGCCGATCTACGACGCGTTGTACTCGGAGTACCGCAGGTCGTTCAAGGCCCTGCCGGGTGACCGCAGCGGCGAGGAGGATCTGGGCTTCACGGCCTTCGGTGCCATGCCGTACGGCATGCACCGGGTGGGCGACCGGCAGGGCCAGCGGCACAACACGCTCAGCCAGCTGCAGGTGACCCGCTACGGCCAGGAGCAGCACGGCACGGGCCACCAGCAGTTCCCCGCGGCGCTGCCACCGGGACCGCGCAGGGGGAACTGAGGCACCGCACACGGGTGAGGCCCCGCCTTCTTCGGATTCCGCAAAGAATTCAAAGAAGGCGGGGCCTCACCCGTTCGTTGCTGCGTGGCTGCTACTTCTTGCGGCCGCGCTTCTCGCGCACCCGCACCGAGATGTGGATCGGCGTGCCCTCGAAGCCGAACTCCTCGCGCAGCCTGCGCTCCACGAAGCGGCGGTAGCCGTGCTCGATGAAGCCGGAGGAGAAGAGGACGAAGCGCGGCGGCTTGGTGCCCGCCTGCGTGCCGAAGAGGATGCGGGGCTGCTTGCCGCCGCGCACCGGGTGCGGGTGGGAGGCCACCAGCTCGCCGAGGAAGGCGTTCAGACGGCCCGTCGGGACGCGCGTCTCCCAGCCTTCAAGGGCCGTCTCGATCGCGGGGACCAGCTTGTCCATGTGGCGGCCGGTCGTCGCCGACACATTGACCCGGGGCGCCCACGCGACCTGCTGGAACTCGGTCTCGATCTCCCGCTCCAGGTAGTAGCGGCGCTCCTCGTCGAGGGTGTCCCACTTGTTGTACGCGAGGACGATGGCGCGGCCCGCCTCGACGGCCATCGTCACGATGCGCTGGTCCTGGATGCTGATCGATTCGCTGGCGTCGATCAGGATGACCGCGACCTCCGCCTTCTCGACGGCGGCGGCGGTGCGCAGGGAGGCGTAGTAGTCGGCGCCCTGCTGCAGGTGGACGCGCTTGCGGATGCCCGCCGTGTCCACGAACTTCCAGACGATCCCGCCGAGTTCGATGAGCTCGTCGACCGGGTCGCGGGTGGTGCCCGCGAGCTCGTTGACGACCACGCGGTCCTCGTTCGCGACCTTGTTGAGCAGCGAGGACTTGCCGACGTTCGGGCGGCCGATGAGTGCGATGCGGCGCGGGCCGCCGATGGCGGCGCCGAAGGTCTGCTCGGGCGCCTCGGGCAGCGCCTCCAGGACGGCGTCCAGCATGTCGCCGGTGCCGCGGCCGTGCAGCGCGGAGACGGGGTACGGCTCGCCGAGGCCGAGGGCCCACAGGGCGGTGGCGTCGGCCTCGCCGGACGGGCCGTCGACCTTGTTGGCACACAGGACGACCGGCTTGCCCACCTTGCGGAGCAGCCGGACGACGGCCTCGTCCGTGTCGGTGGCGCCGACGGTGGCGTCCACGACGAAGACGACCGCGTCGGCCGCCTCGATCGCGTACTCGGCCTGGGCGGCGACGGACGCGTCGATGCCGAGCACGTCCTGCTCCCAGCCGCCGGTGTCGACGAGCTTGAAGCGGCGGCCCGCCCACTCCGCCTCGTACGTCACGCGGTCGCGGGTCACGCCGGGGCGGTCCTCGACGACGGCCTCGCGGCGGCCGATGATGCGGTTGACGAGGGTCGACTTGCCGACATTGGGGCGGCCGATGACGGCGAGGACGGGCAGCGGGCCGTGGCCCGCCGCCTCGATCGCGCCCTCGACGTCCTCGACGTCGAAGCCCTCTTCCGCGGCGAGCTCCATGAACTCCGCGTACTCGGCATCGCCAAGCGCCCCGTGCTCGTGCTCCGAGCCCTCGGGCTGGATCTGGTCGTTCATGAAGTCCGTACCTCGTCGTTCATCGTGGTGATCGGTGGACCGTCTCTCTCTGGCGACGGGCCACTACTGAAAGTCTCGCTCAGCGCCCGGTCAGGCGCCTGGCGTTCTCCAGGTGGGCGGTGAGCCGCTCCTGGATGCGCACGGTCGCCTCGTCCAGCGCCTTGCGCGTACGCCGTCCGCTGCCGTCGCCCGCTTCGAAGGGGTCCCCGAAGACGACGTCGACCCGGCTGCGCAGCGGCGGCAGCCCCTTTATCAACCGTCCGCGCTTCTCCGTGCTTCCCAGGACCGCGACGGGCACGATCGGCGCTCCGCTGCGTACGGCGAAGTAGGCCAGGCCCGCGCGCAGCGAGGCGAAGTCTCCCTCGCCCCGGGTGCCCTCGGGGAAGATCCCGAGGACGCCGCCGTCCTCCAGGACCCCGAGGGCGCGGGTGATCGCCGTGCGGTCGGCGATCTCACGGTCCACCTTCAGCTGCCCGATGCGGCGCAGGAAGGGGTCAAGGGGGCCGATGAACGCTTCCTTCTTGATGAGGAAGTGCGTGGGCCGCGGGGCCGTGCCCATCACCATCGGACCGTCGACGTTGTGCGAGTGGTTCACGGCCAGGATCGCCGGTCCTGCCGCGGGGACCTTCCAGGCGCCCAGGACGCGGGGCTTGAACAGCCCGTACATGAGGCCGACGCCGATACGGCGGCCGACCTCCGCACCGCGTTCCGATGGAGCCGCACTCACTTCGAGGCCCGCTTCTCCTCGACGAGGGTGACGACGCACTCGATGACCTGCTGGAGCGTGAGCTCGGTGGTGTCGACCTCGACGGCGTCGCCGGCCTTCGCCAGCGGGGACGTCTTGCGGCTGGAGTCGGCCGCGTCCCGCTTGATGAGGGCTTCCTGGGTCGTCTTGACGTCGGCGCCCTTGAGCTCGCCGGAGCGGCGGGCGGCGCGGGCCTCGGGCGAGGCCGTCAGGAAGATCTTCAGGTCGGCGTCGGGCAGGACGGTCGTACCGATGTCACGGCCCTCGACGACGATGCCCTTCTCGGCGGACGCGGCGATGGAGCGCTGCAGGTCCGTGATCCGGGCGCGGACCTCGGGCACGGCGCTGACGGCGCTGACCTTGGAGGTGACCTCGGTCGTGCGGATCGGGCCCGCGACGTCCGTGCCGTCGACCGTGATGGTCGGGGCGGACGGGTCGGTGCCAGAGATGATCTCGGGCTTCTGGGCGGCCGCGGCGATGGCGCCCGGGTCCGTCAGCTCGATGCCGTTGCTCACCATCCACCAGGTGATCGCGCGGTACTGGGCGCCGGTGTCCAGGTAGCTGAGGCCGAGCTGGGCGGCGACGGCCTTGGAGGTGCTCGACTTGCCCGTGCCGGAGGGTCCGTCGATGGCGACGATGACGGCAGCCTGGGTGGCGGTTTCGGCGGTTTCCACGGGGTGCGGGCACCTTTCTCAGGACGCGGGGCAAGGAGGCGGGGCGCAGACACGCCCCGCACAAGGTTACTGGCTCCCGCGAGCGCCTCTTACTGCCGGATGGCCCAGCCCCGTTCCCGCAGTGCCGCGCTCAGCACCGGCACCGCCTTCGGCTCCACCATCAGCTGGACCAGGCCCGCCTGCTGCCCGGTCGCGTGCTCGATGCGTACGTCCTCGATGTTGACCCCGGCACGGTCCGCGTCGGCGAAGATCCGGGCCAGCTGGCCGGGCTGGTCGTCGATGAGCACCGCGACGATCTCGTACGTGGCAGGCGCCGCCCCGTGCTTGCCCGGTACCCGCACCTGCCCGGCGTTGCCACGCCGCAGCATGCCCTCGACTCCGGCAGCGCCGTCCCGCCGCTTGGACTCGTCCGCCGACTGCAGGGCGCGCAGCGCGGTCACCGTCTCGTCCAGGTCCGTGGCGACCGCCGCGAGGAGGTCGGCCACCGGGCCGGGATTCGCGGACAGGATGTCGATCCACATCCCCGGGTCGGACGCGGCGATGCGCGTGACGTCACGGATGCCCTGCCCGCACAGGCGCACCGCCGTCTCCTCGGCGTCCTCCAGGCGGGCGGCGACCATGCTGGACACGAGGTGCGGCATGTGCGAGACGAGCGCGACCGCGCGGTCGTGCGCCTCGGCGTCCATGACGACCGGCACCGCGCGGCAGAGCGCGACCAGTTCGAGGGCGAGGTTGAGGACCTCGGTGTCGGTGTCCCGGGTCGGGGTCAGCACCCACGGCCGCCCCTCGAAGAGGTCGGCGGTGGCGGCCAGGGGGCCGCTGCGCTCGCGGCCGGACATGGGGTGCGTACCGATGTACGGGGTGAGGTCGATGCCGAGCGCCTCCAGCTCACGGCGCGGCCCGCCCTTGACGCTGGCCACGTCGAGGTAGCCGCGCGCGGCCCCGCGCCCCATGACGTCGGCCAGGGTCGCGGCGACATGCGCAGGCGGCACGGCGACGACGCACAGGTCGACGCGGCCCTCGGGCTCCTCGTCCGTGCCGGCGCCGAGCGCGGCCGCCGTGCGGGCCTGCCCGGGGTCGTGGTCGGCGAGGTGCACGGTCACTCCGCGCGAGACGAGCGCAAGCGCGGCGGAGGTGCCGATCAGGCCGGTGCCGATGACGAGGGCGGTTCTCACTGGGCGATGTCCTTGCGAAGGGTGGCAGCGGCGCCGAGGTAGACGTGCGTGATCTCGGAGCGGGGCTTGTCGGTCTCGATGTGCGCGAGGACCCGGACGACACGGCGCATCGCGCCGTTGATCTCCAGCTCCTGCGCGCAGATCAGCGGGACGTCCACGATGCCCAGCTTGCGCGCGGCCGCGGCCGGGAAGTCGGAGTGCAGATCGGGCGTCGCCGTGAACCAGATGCTGATCAGGTCGTCCTGGGTCAGTCCGTTCCGCTCGAGGATGGCGGTGAGCAGCTCGCTGACCTGCTCGTCCATGTGGTCGGCCGCGTCCCGCTCCAGTTGGACGGCGCCCCGGACCGCTCGTACCGCCACAGTGCTGCTCCTCGCTCGCGTATCTACGACTTGCTGTGGTCACAAGGGTAGTCAGGGCCCCGGGGACGAGTGCGCGGCGCCCGCCTGCCGAGACGGACGCCGCGTGCCCCTCGGCAGTCTCGGGTGCCCTGCCAATGTCGCCCTGATCGCCTTCTGTCGCCACTTGGAACGATCCGTGACGGTTCAGCCCTGGACGCAGGGGGCGCGGGTCCGCTTGCATGGAGGAGCCGGCACGGCCCACGCCTCGGGGGAGGCCCGTATGAAGCGCTCGGGACCGCTGTACACGCTTCTCGGGGGGCTACTGCTAGCCCTGTTCATGCTGTCGCTCAACGCGACGACGGGGACGGGCAATTCGTCGTACGGAGAGGACTCGCCCGGTGCCGCGTCACCGGCGCCCTCCAAGAGCGACCCCTCCAAGAGTCCGACCGACGATCCTTCGAAGGAGCCGACGAAGAAGCCGTCGAAGAAGCCTCCGGCCAAGGCCGAGTACGCGGGCCGTACGGACGACGACACCTCGGCCGTCTCCATCTCGATCCGTGACGGCAAGGCCATCGCGTACTTCTGCGACGGACGGAACACGGAGTCCTGGCTGAAGGGCAAGGTCGAGGACGACGGCTCGATGCGGCTGACCGGCAAGCACGGCGCGAAGCTGGACGGCACCCTGCGCGACGACGACAAGGTCCGCGGCACGGTCGACATCGACAAGAAGACATGGGACTTCACCGCGGACAGGGCGAAGAAGCCCTCCGGCCTGTACCGCGCGACCACCGAGGTGCGCGGCGCCGAGGTCGACGGCGGCTGGATCGTGCTCCCCGACGGCAGCCAGGTCGGCATCCTCAAGCGCGACGGCAAGCCCGCGCCCGCCCCGCGCCTGGACCCGGAGTCCGGCGCCGTGCCCTTCGACGGCGGCCGCCTCACCGCCCGCCCCGTCGTGCCCTGACCCGTCCGCACCCCGACCCCGCCGCGCCCGACCAGGGAGCCACCATGAGCGTCGATCCGAACGCCGCGACCCAGGGCGGCTTCGGCCCGCCCCCCGCGACGGGCGACCACCGCCGCCCGCACCCCGCCCGCTATCTCGTGCCCGCACTGGTCGCCGCGGCGGTCGCGGTCGGCCTCGGTGTGTACGGCAAGACGCACGACCCGGAGGGCACGGCCTTCAACCTCGCCGGGTTCAGCAGCACCAGCGCGGTCAAGGCCTGGCTGGGCACGACGGCGTTCGCCTTCGCGCTCGTCCAGGTCGGCTCGGCGTTCATGGTGTACGGCCGTCTTCCCGGCCCGTCCTGGTCGGCGGCGCTGCACCGCTGGTCGGGCCGGATCGCGTTCCTTGTGTCGGTGCCCGTGGCGGTGCACTGCCTCTACGCGCTCGGCTATCAGACGTACTCGACACGGGTGATGTGGCACTCGCTGCTCGGTTGCTTCTTCTTCGGCGCGTTCAGTGCCAAGATGCTGCTGCTCCGCTCGGAGAAGCTGCCCGGCTGGCTGCTTCCGGTGATCGGAGGCCTGGTCTTCACGGTCCTCACGGTGATCTGGCTGACGTCGGCGCTGTGGTTCTTCCGTACGTTCGGAGTGACGACATGAGCGGTACGACCCCCACCCGGCGCACGGTCCTCGCCACCGGCGGCGCGGTCGCGCTGGCCGCCGGATGCAGCAAGTACGGCGACGAGGGCGCGGAGCCGGAGCCGCCGCCCGAGACCAAGTCCTCCGCCGCACCGACCTCCTCCGGCGACGGGAAGTCCCAGAAGCCGCCCGCGGCCGACGAGTTGGCCAAGACGTCGGACATCCCGGTCGGCGGCGGCAAGATCTTCAAGGACGAGAAGGTCGTCGTGACACAGCCCGAGAAGGGCGACTTCAAGGGCTTCTCCGCGGTCTGCACGCACTCCGGCTGCACGGTCAGCGAGGTCACGGACGGCACGATCAACTGCGCGTGCCACGGCAGCAAGTACCGCGTGGCGGACGCCTCGGTGGCGGACGGACCCGCGCCACGCGCGCTCCCCGCGCAGAAGATCACGGTCACCGGAAATTCGATCACGCTCGGCTGACCCCGGCCCGTACGCTCACCGCATGCAGCGCCTGAGCGACCTGGACCTCGTACGCGACCACACCGTCTACTCGTGCGTGATGGGTTCGCGTGCCTTCGGCCTGGCCACGGACGGCAGCGACACCGACCGCAGGGGCGTCTTCCTGGCGCCCACGCCGCTCTTCTGGCACTTCGAGAAGCCGCCGACGCATGTCGACGGACCGGCGGATGAGCAGTTCAGCTGGGAGCTGGAGCGCTTCTGCGAGCTCGCGCTGCGCGCCAACCCGAACATCCTGGAGTGTCTGCACTCCCCGCTCGTCGAGCACCTCACGGACACCGGCCGCGAACTCCTCGCACTGCGCGGGGCGTTCCTGTCCCGCCACGTCCACGCAAGCTTCGCGGGCTACGCGCTCGGCCAGCGCAAGAAGCTCGACGCTGACGTACGCCTGTACGGCGCGCCCCGCTGGAAGCACGCGATGCACCTTTTGCGCCTCCTGATGAGCAGCCGCGACCTGCTGCTTACCGGCGAGCTGGTCGTCGACGTGGGCGAGCAGCGCGAGCCGCTCCTCGCGGTCAAGCGCGGCGAGGTCGCGTGGACAGACGTCGAGGCGTGGATGAACCGGCTGGCGGCGGAGGCGGACGCGGCCGCCGCCCGCACGCCGCTCCCGCCGGAGCCGGACCGCCGCCGGGTCGAGGACTTCCTGTTCCGGGTGCGCCGCGCGTCGGCGGCAGCTGCGGCTTAGGCCTCGCCGTCCCAGAGTGCCCCGAGTTCGAGCAGTTCCGTCCGGTACTCGATCCGCTCGGCCCACTCGGCGGGCCAGGCGTCCGCGCCGAGATGGGCACCCGCGAACGCGCCGGCCAGGCAGGCGATGGAGTCGGAGTCGCCCGAGGTGCAGGCGGCCCTGCGCAGGGCGGTGAGGGGCTCGTCGGGGAACATCAGGAAGCAGAGCAGGCCGGTGGCGAGCGCCTCTTCGGCGATCCAGCCCGCGCCGGTGGCGAGGCAGGGGTCGGTCTCCGGGTTGGCGTCCTTGAGCGCCGCCGCGAGTCGTTCGAGTATCGCGAGGCACTCGTCCCAGCCGCGCGCGATGAAGTGCTCGGGGGTCGGGTCCTGGGAGCGGGTCCACAGGTCGCCGAGCCAGTCCTCGCGGTACCGGGTGCGGTTGTCGATGGCGTACGACCGGAGCAGGCCGACCAGGCCCATCGGTTCCGTGCCCTCGGCGAGCAGCTTCACCGCGTACGCCGTGAGGTCGCTGGCCGCCAGGGCCGTGGGGTGGCCGTGGGTGAGCGCCGACTGGGTCTGTGCGGCGCCGGCCCGCATCTCCTCGCTCAGCCACGGCATGAGCCCGAGCGGCGCGACCCGCATATTGGCGCCGCAGCCCTTGGAGTGCAGCTGGCTTGCGTCCCGCCAGGGCCGCTGCTCGTCGGCGAGCAGTTCGCAGGCGGTGATGCAGGTGTTGCCGGGGGCGCGGTTGTTGTCCGGCGAGAAGTTCCAGGCGACGAACTCCCGGCGGGTGAGGTGCGCGAACCGCTCGGGCCCGCAGAGCCCCCGCGCGGACGCGGCCTTGAGCGCACGGCCGAGCGCGAGCGTCATCTGCGTGTCGTCCGTGACGAACGCGGGCTTCGGCAGCTCCATCTCCCGCCAGGGCCCGCACTTGGCGAGGATCGAGGGTACGTCGTTGAACTCGGTCGGGAAGCCGAGCGCGTCCCCGAGGGCGAGCCCGATCAGGGATCCGGTGGCGGCGCGCTTCATGAGGTCTTTCCTTCCGAGAGATCCGAGGCAATGGCCGAGGGGCGGAGAAGGGGCGGGTGCAGCTCGGTGGCGCCGCCCGCGCGGTAGAGGGCTGCGGGCTTTCCGCGCCCGCCGGTCAGGCGCGCCGCCCCGGGGATCGCCGCGACGAAGCCGGGCGTGCCGAGCACCTTGCGCCGGAAGTTGGCCGGGTCGAGCTCGACGCCCCACACCGTCTCGTAGACCTGCCGCAGCTCGCCGAGCGTGAACTCGGGCGGGCAGAAGGCCGTGGCGAGGCCGGTGTACTCGAGCTTGGCGCGGACGCGGTCATGGGCGTCGGCGAGGATCCGCTCGTGGTCGAAGGCGAGCGGCCCGTACGCGAAGCCGTACGGCAGCCAGGCCGCGCGGGCCGCGTCGCTGCCGCCGCGCACCTCGGGAGGATCGGGCACGAGCGCCGCGAACGCCACCGAGACGACCCGCATCCGAGGGTCGCGGTCCGGTTCGCTGTAGGTCCGCAGCTGCTCCAGGTGGAGCCCGGCGGCGTCCGTGAGGCCGGTCTCCTCGGCGAGCTCACGGCCCGCCGCGGTCTCGGCCGACTCCTCGGGGAGCACGAACCCGCCGGGCAGCGCCCAGCGTCCCGCGTACGGCTCCTGGCCCCGCTCGACGAGCAGCACGTGAAGGCGGCCCGCGCGGACGGTGAAGACGGCGAGGTCGACGGTGACGGCGAACGGCTCGAAGGCGTACTTGTCGTAGGTCCCGGACACAGACATGCCCGCCCACCCCCTTAATAGTCATGACGACTATAAAGAGAATGGGCGGGCAGTCACAACCCCTGAGAGGTGTCTACAGGTCGACTTCCTGCATCAGCATGCCGACCTCGGTGTTCGAGAGCCTGCGCAGCCACCCCGACTTCTGGTCGCCGAGGGTGATCGGCCCGAAGGCCACCCGCACCAGCTTGTCGACCGGGAACCCGGCCTCGGCCAGCATGCGCCGCACGATGTGCTTGCGGCCCTCGTGCAGGGTCACCTCGACCAGGTAGTTCTTGCCGGTCTGCTCGACGACGCGGAAGTGGTCCGCACGCGCGTACCCGTCCTCCAGCTCGATGCCGTCCTTGAGCTGCTTGCCCAGGTCACGCGGGATCGGGCCGACGATGTGCGCCAGGTAGACCTTCTTCACGCCGTACTTCGGGTGCGTGAGGCGGTGCGCCAGCTCACCGTGGTTGGTGAGCAGGATGACGCCCTCGGTCTCGGTGTCGAGCCGTCCCACGTGGAACAGCCGCGTCTCGCGGTTGTTCGTGTAGTCACCGAGGCACTGGCGGCCTTCGCTGTCCTCCATGGTGGAGACGACGCCGGCCGGCTTGTTCAGGGCGAAGAACTGGTACGACTGGGTCGCCACCGTCAGGCCGTCGACCTTGATCTCGTCCTTCTCCGGGTCGACCCGCATGCCCTGCTCGAGCACGATCTCGCCGTTGACCTCGACACGGGCCTGCTCGACCAGCTCCTCACAGGCACGGCGCGAGCCGTAGCCCGCGCGGGCGAGGATCTTCTGCAGCCGCTCGCCCTCCTGCTCGGCGCCCGGGAAGGTCTTGGGCAGGTTGGTCTTCGGCTTGCCCGCGTACCGCTCGCGGTTGCGCTCCTCGGCCCGCGCGTCGTACTCACGGGAGGTGGCCGGAGCCCAACGCCCCCGTGTACTGCCCTGTCCTTGCTTGGGGCTCTGCTTGGGGCCGCCCTTGGCGCCGCCGCGCGCCGAGGCGCCACGGCCCGACTTCGGGCCGTCCTGCGTGCCGCCGGAGCCCACGTCGTAGCGCCGCTCCTCCGGACGCGGCTTCTTCGGACGGCCGCTGCCGCCCTGCTTGTCGTCGCGGCTGTTACCGGCACCCCGGTAATTGCCGCGGCCACCGCTGCTGCCTCGGCCGCCGCTGTTGCCACCACGGCTCCCGCCGTTGTTTCCGCTGCTGTTCCTGCCGCTGCTGCTTCGCATCAAATTTCCGTTAGTCGTCTGCGTCCTCGTAACCCGGCGCATCAGGAGCGTCCGGGTCGAACGACGGGACACCTTCCTGCGTCTCGGCCTCGATCGCGTCCGCCTCGGGGAGGAAGGGCGCGAGCTCCGGGAGCTCGTCAAGGCCACGCAGGCCCATCCGCTCCAGAAAGTAGTTCGTCGTCCTGTACAGGATCGCACCTGTTTCGGGTTCCGCGCCCGCCTCATCCACCAGACCCCTCTGGAGAAGGGTGCGCATCACGCCGTCACAGTTCACTCCGCGCACGGCGGAGACCCGGGAACGGCTGACCGGCTGGCGGTACGCGACGACCGCGAGGGTCTCCAGAGCCGCCTGGGTGAGCCGGGCCTGCTGCCCGTCGAGCACGAAGCGTTCGACCGCCGCCGCGTACTCGGGGCGCGTGTAGAACCGCCAGCCGCCCGCCACGAGCCGCAGCTCGAAGCCCCGCCGCTGCACGGTGTACTCGTCGGCCAGCTCGCGCAGCGCGTCGGCGATCTGCCGCCGGGGCCGGTCGAGGACCTTGGCGAGGTGCTCCTCGGTTGCCGGTTCGTCGACGACCATGAGGACGGCCTCCAGGGCGGGCCGCAGCTCCAGATCGGCGACGGCGCCGGCCAGGTCTCCCGCGGGACTGCTCATGCCCTCTGCTCCTCGCTCGTCTCGCCGGGCAGCTCCGGGGCCCGGTCGAATTCGTCGGTCACCGTCGGCTGCCCGTCGCCGTCGCCGCCGGTCCACCGCACCATCAGCTCGCCCAGGGCGTCCTCCTGGTCCAGGGCCACGGCCTTCTCGCGGTACAGCTCGAGCAGCGCCAGGAAACGGGCGACCACGGTGAGGGTGTCCCCCGCGTCCTCGACGAGCGCCTGGAAGCTGGCCTCGCCCCGCTCCCGCAGCAGCGCCACGACCACCCCCGCCTGCTCCTGCACGGAGACCAGCGGGGCATGGATGTGGTCGACGTACACCTGAGGCTTCGCCCGCGGCTGCATCGCCTTCACGGCGAGCCGGGCGAACCCCTCCGCGCCGATGCTGATGACGACCTCGGGCAGCAGCTCGGCATGGTGCGGCTCAAGCCCCACGGTCCGGGGATAGCGCCGCGCCTCCTCCTCCAGCCGCCCGCTGAAGATGTCCGCGATCTGTTTGTACGCGCGGTACTGAAGGAGTCGCGCGAAGAGCAGGTCCCGCGCTTCGAGCAGCGCGAGATCAGCCTCGTCCTCGACCTCGGCGGTGGGAAGCAGCCGGGCCGCCTTGAGGTCGAGCAGGGTGGCTGCGACCACCAGGAACTCGGTGGTCTGGTCGAGATCCCAGTCGGGTCCCATGGCCCGGATGTGCGCCATGAACTCGTCGGTCACCTTGGACAGCGCGACTTCGGTGACATCGAGCTTGTGCTTCGAGATGAGCTGAAGCAGCAGATCGAAGGGCCCTTCGAAGTTCGCAAGCCGAACCTTGAACCGCCCGTCGGCAGGCTCGGCGGGCGCCTCCGGTTCGACCGACGTCTCCGGCTCCGCCACCGCCTCCGGCTCGACCGCCGGTTCCTGGTCGTGGGCGGGCTCCTCCGCCGGAGCCACCGCGGGACCGCGCCCCAGGGCGCGGCGGCGGGCAGGTGGTGCGGATTCGTCGTTCAAGGCCATCAGGCGGGAAGGCTACCCCTACCGCCCACGCAGCCGTCGTACGAGAATGCTCGCGTCCCCGCGGGACTCGAGATCGGCGAGGACGACGGCCACCGCCTCGCGGACGATCCGCCCGCGGTCGACCGCGAGACCGTGCTCACCCCGGAGCACAAGGCGGGCGTGCTCAAGATCCATGAGCTCCTCGGCGGACACGTACACGGTGATCTTCTCGTCGTGCCGCTCACGCCCGCTCGGCCGCCGATTGGCCGCCCGCGCCCGCCGCCGCGCCTGCGCGGTGGAGGCGGCGCCTGCGGACCGGCCGCCGCCCTTCTCGCCATCGGCGGACGCCGTGCGGCTACGGGATTCCCCGGCCCCCGACTCCGCGTCGGCGGCGCCGTGTTCGGCGGACTCACCGCCGTCCGCGTCGCCCGTGCCCCCGGGGGAGTCACCGGCGGCGGTCTCGTCGCTCTCCCCCGCGGGCGCCGGCACCCGCGGCTCGCCATTGGTCTGGCGGCGCGGAGACGACGACTGCAGCGCCATCCCCCCGGTCGTACGGAACAGTTCGTCGGCCCCCGGCAGACTCACTCGGCGTGACACCGGGCGAGCACCTCCCTGGCGAGCTGACGGTAGGCGGCGGCGCCGACGGAGTTCGATGCGTACGTCGTGATCGGCTCACCGGCGACCGTGGTCTCCGGGAAGCGGACCGTGCGCCCGATGACCGTGTGGTAGACGTGATCGTCGAAGGCCTCGACCACCCGCGCGAGCACCTCACGGCTGTGCACCGTGCGCGAGTCGTACATGGTGGCGAGGATGCCGTCGAGCTCCAGGTCGGGGTTGAGCCGCTCCTGGACCTTCTCGATGGTCTCCGTCAGGAGGGCCACACCGCGCAGCGCGAAGAACTCGCACTCGAGCGGCACGATCACCTTGTGAGCCGCCGTCAGGGCGTTCACGGTGAGCAGGCCGAGCGAGGGCTGACAGTCGATCACGATGTAGTCGTAGTCCTGCATCAGCGGCTTCAACGCCCGCTGCAGCGTGGACTCTCGGGCGACCTCGCTGACCAACTGCACTTCGGCGGCGGACAGGTCGATGTTGCTGGGCAGCAGGTCCATGTTCGGGACCGCGGTCTTCAGGAGGACCTCGTCGGCCGACATGCCCCGCTCCATGAGCAGGTTGTAGACCGTCAGGTCCAGCTCCATCGGGTTCACCCCGAGGCCCACCGAGAGGGCGCCCTGCGGGTCGAAGTCGACGAGCAGGACCCGGCGTCCGTACTCCGCGAGCGCGGCACCCAGGTTGATGGTCGACGTCGTCTTGCCCACGCCGCCCTTCTGGTTGCACATCGCGATGATCTTCGCGGGGCCGTGATCGGTCAGCGGGCCCGGGATCGGGAAGTACGGCAGCGGGCGTCCCGTGGGACCGATGCGCTCACGGCGCTGACGGGCCGCGTCCGGGGCCAGCGTGGCCGCGTACTCAGGATCGGGCTCGTACTCGGCGTCAGGGTCGTAGAAGTGCCCCTGGGGCAGTTCCTCGTAGTCGGCGAGTTGGGTGTGGGTGGTGTTCTCGCCACTCCGGTCGCCGGCCATGGCGTTCACGTGATGGCCATCCATGCTCTGGGGTGCAGACGATGTCGGTTGCGTCGGCTGCGGTTTCTGGCGGGCTTCGAAGGTGCGGACAGCGACGGAGCCGACAGCCTCGAGCCCCACGGGTCCTTGGTCCCGCGCAGGCATTCCTGGTTGACCACCCCCGGGAGCAAATGTCGACTCATTCACAAGTCGTCTTACCTCCTTGGTGACCAGGAAATTTCTCGATAGGTCAGCGTGACACCATGCCGACGGTTGGCGACTCTATGGCGTGTCACCGGTCCGCAGCAACACAATCCGCCGGACCCGGCCCGATGTGTCGGCAATCGAACGCCCCCATGTCAAGGGCGCGTGGGGTGCCATTGGCACATTTCCGGGGTGGGCGAATCGGTTAAAGGGCTACGTTCAAGGCGAGTTGACCATGTCCACGGACATACGCATACGGCCGGACCCCTCTCAAGGTCCGGCCGCAGGCGTGAGATTGACGACTCTCGTTGACGAAAGTGGTCAGGATCAGCCGAGGAGCGTCTCCAGCTCGACGTGCTCGAGGCCGTGCGACTCGGCGACCTCCTTGTAAACCACCTTGCCGTCATGGGTGTTGAGACCCAGGGCGAGCGCGTGGTCACGGCGCAGGGCCTCGACCCAGCCGCGGTTCGCGAGCTCGACGATGTACGGCAGCGTGGCGTTGGTCAGCGCGTACGTCGAGGTGTTGGGCACCGCGCCGGGCATGTTGGCGACGCAGTAGAACACCGAGTTGTGGACCGGGAAGGTCGGCTCGGCGTGCGTGGTCGCGTGCGAGTCCTCGAAGCAGCCGCCCTGGTCGATCGCGATGTCGACAAGGACACTTCCCGGCTTCATGCGCGAGACGAGCTCGTTGGTGACGAGCTTCGGGGCCTTGGCGCCCGGGATGAGCACGGCGCCGATGACGAGGTCGGCGTCGAGGCAGGCCTTCTCGAGCTCGAAGGCGTTGGAGACGACGGTCTGGATCTTCGTGCCGAAGATCTTGTCCGCCTCCTTGAGCTTGTTGATGTCCTTGTCGAGCAGGGTCACGTGGAAGCCCATGCCGATGGCGATCTGCGCGGCGTTCCAGCCGGAGACGCCACCGCCGATGACGACGGCCTTGCCGGCCGCCACACCCGGGACACCGCCGGGCAGGACACCGCGGCCGCCCTGGGCGGCCATCAGGTGGTACGCGCCGACCTGCGGGGCCAGGCGGCCCGCGACCTCGGACATCGGGGCGAGCAGCGGGAGCGCGCGGTTCGCGGTCTCGACCGTCTCGTACGCGATGGCGGTCGTGCCGGACTCCAGGAGCGCGTCCGTGCACTCCTTGGAGGCGGCCAGGTGCAGGTAGGTGAAGAGCGTCTGGTCCTTGCGGAGGCGGTGGTACTCCTCGGCGATGGGCTCCTTGACCTTCAGCAGGAGGTCGGCGGTGGCCCAGACCTCGTCGGCGGTGTCCAGGATCCGGGCGCCGGCCGAGACGAACTCGTCGTCCGTGATGGAGGAGCCGACACCGGCGTTCCGCTCGATGACGACCTGGTGGCCATGGCGCACCAGCTCGTGCACACCGGCGGGGGTGATGGCCACCCGGAACTCGTTGTTCTTGACCTCGCGGGGGATGCCGACCTTCACGTGGATCACGGTCCTCTTGGCTCAGGGATTTTTCGGGCAATGAACTACGTACCGATACACAAGAGGGCGCATCGGAAGACACCACGGAAGTACGCGGCGGAGCCAGTCTAATGAAGGACTTCTCGCTGTCTAGCCTTTCAATGCATCAATCTTCTGCGGAAGCGCTACGGATTTCGTAGGCGGAACCCGCCGGTCCGTCCTTCGATGCAAGCCCTGTGACCTCCTCGAGCTCTGTTCCCAGCATGCGCTTGGCGGCGGCGCGGTGCAGCCGGGCGGCCGCCGGGTCGCCGAGACGTTCCAGGGTGTCGGCCAGCCTGAGCTGCAGCGCGGCCTGGAGACGTACGTCGCCGGCCTGCCGCGCCCACTCGACCGCCTCCTGGCAGGTGTGCAGCGACTCCTCGGGCCGCCCCGCGTACTCCTGCACCCGAGCCAGCTCGCTCAACGCCCTTGCCTGGCCCGCCACATCGCCGCACTTGCGGTACCCGGTGACGGCGGAGCTCCAGTTGCGCAGTGCCTCTCCGTAGCGCCCCGCATAGGTGTGCGCGGCGCCGATGCGGCCGTAGAGCCGGGCCGCGTCGGCACGCTCGTCCCGGCCGAGGCGCTGGGCGAGGGCCCGGCCGAACCAGTCCGACGCCCGCGACCAGTCCCCCAGCTCCTGGTACGCGCCACCTACGGATTCCATTGCCCGGCCGGTCGCGTACGGGTCATTTGCTCTGCGTCCGGCGTCCAAAGCTGACCGATATCGCACCAGCGCCTCTTGTGTACGTCCCGTGCGCGCATCCAGATCCGCGAGATTGAGCAGCGCGGCCGCCTGCTCGCGGGGCAGATCCCTGCGCTCGGCGACATCCAGGACCAGCTGATGGATGCCGTACAGCTCGGGAGCCGCGTCCTCCGTGCCGCGGTGCGCGACCAAGGCCCGCGTCAGGGCCGACATCAGGCGCCGGGCGAGGGTGTCGAGCTCCCCGTCGGCGACCGCGAGGCGGGCGGCGGCGAGCAGCGCGGGCTGCCGGATGCGCAGCCACTCGGCGGCGGCCGCCCGGTGCGGGAAGCGCAGGGCGCGCGGCAGCCCCGCGAGCTTCTTGCGGGCCGCCGAGCCGTCCGGTTCGGTGATCGCCCGGCAGGACTGCAGGAGCCGTACGGTCCGCTCCAGCATCCTGGCCCGCGCCAGCTGCAGCTCGGCGGGGCGGTCCTGGCTCTCGGTGAGGGAGCGCAGGAGCGGCGTCAGGCAGCCGGGCACCTCGTACTGCGGCAGCGGCGACTCCACGGCCCTGACCAGGCCGAGCTTCACGAAGTCGTCCAGGGTGGCGCGGGCGGCGGAGACCGAGCAGCCGGCCAGGGCGGACGCGGTGTGCGGGTCGACGTGGCCCGCGGGGGCGAGGGAGAGGAAGCGCAGTATCCGCGCGGCGGGGCCCGGCAGCGAGGCGTACGAGAGCTGGAAGACGCGAGCGAGCGCGGAGCCCTCGTCGGGGCGGTCGTGCACCTGCTTGGCCAGGTCGGCGAGGGCCGCCTTGGGCCGCACGGAGAGCCAGCCGCCGGCCAGGACGAGGGCCGCGGGGTGCGCGGCGCACGCCTCGACCAGGCTCTCCGCGGAGCGCGGGTCGACGGTGACGCGCACCTGGCCCGCGGCGCGGGAGAGCAGCTCGACGCCGGCGGCGGTGTCCAGGCCGCCGAGCGTGCAGGGCCGCACGTCCGGGATTCCGGTGAGCGGGCCCTCGGAGACGGCGACGGCCAGGCAGTCGGGCGCGTCCGGGATCAGCGGGTCGACCTGCTCGGCATCGGCGGCTCCGTCGAGCAGCAGCAGACACCGGCGTCCTGCCAGGGCCTCGCGGAGCACCTCGGTCAGCTCGTCCTCGTCGGCACCCGGCGGTGCGGGCACCTCCAGGACGTCGAGCAGCTCCCGCGCCGTGCGCTCGGTGGGCACGCGCGTGCCGTCGGGTTCCGTGAGGTGGGCGCGGAGGATGCCGTCCGGGTACTTGTCGGCGACCTGCCGGGCCAGCTCCTCCGCGAGGGAGGTGCGGCCCGAGCCCGGGCGTCCCGCGATGAGCAGCACCCGCGCGCGTGGCGCCTTGCGGCCCGAGATGGTGTCGAGGCCGGCGCGGTCGATGTCGGCGCGGAGCTCCTTCAACTCCCGGCGCCGGCCGGTGAATTGGCCTTCCCCGGAAGTCCGGGCCGACGCGGGCCGCGGCACCGTGCCGCCCGCCGTCGAACCGTCCGTGTCGACCGCCTGATCCGTCACGGGACATGCTCCGTCCGCCTGCGCGCGAACCCGCCGGGACTCCGGTCGGGACGCTTCCAGAGCCTAGTTCAGGCCCTGGGGCGTCCCCCGTCACGCGGGGCGCACAAGTCGCCCGATCGGATCAGCGGATCGTCGTACCGGAACGCCCGAACGGCCCGAACAGCGGTGTCACGCCTCGAAGGGACGCGCGGGCCAGGGCGCCTCGGCCGGGCGCAGCGCGTCGACGCCGTCGCCGTTCAGCGCGGCGGTGAGCGAAAGGGCGCCCACGACGAGGCAGTTGTTGTGCAGTTCGCCGGCGAGCACGCCGCGCACGAGCTCTTCGAGCGGTACACGCGCCAGCTCCATGTCCGCCTCCTCCTCGGAGACTTCGAAGCGCTCGCCCTCGGCCTCGGAGAGATCGCGGGCGAGGAAGATGCGTACGGCCTCGTCGCAGCCGCCGGGCGTGGTGTAGACGTCGGTGAGGACGCGCCAGTCCTCCGCCTTGACGTGCGCCTCTTCATAGAGCTCGCGCTGGGCGGCGTGCAGCGGGTTCTCGCCGGGGATGTCGAGCAGTCCTGCCGGGATCTCCCAGAGCTTCTGGCGGACCGGGTGGCGGTACTGGCGCAGGACCAGGACGCGGCCGTGGTCGTCGAGCGCGAGCACGGCGACCGAGCCGGGGTGCACCTGGTAGTCGCGGCGGACGACGGTCCCGTCGGGCATGACCACGTCGTCGGTGCGGACGGAGGTCTTGTTGCCGACGAACGGGGTCTCCGTCGCCGTGACCTGCCACTCCTCGGCGGTGTCCTTGATCGTCATGTCGCCCTGTCCTCCCACACGCACACAAACAGAAACCGGGGCACGCACCTCGAAAGACGCGTACCCCGGCAACCGTACAACCCTTGTGTTACTTGCCCTTCTTGGCCGCCGTCTGGCGCTCCACGGCCGCCTTCACCAGGCCGGCGAAGAGCGGGTGCGGACGCGTCGGGCGCGAGCGCAGCTCCGGGTGGGCCTGCGTGGCGACCAGGTAGGGGTGGACGTCGCGCGGGTACTCGACGTACTCGACGAGCTTGCCGTCGGGGGAGGTGCCGGAGAACTGCAGGCCGGCCTTCTTCTCCAGCTCGCCGCGGTAGGCGTTGTTCACCTCGTAGCGGTGACGGTGGCGCTCCTCGACGTACTCCTTGCCGTCGTACACCTCACGCGCGATCGAGCCCTCGGCGAGCTTGGCCGGGTACATGCCCAGGCGCATCGTGCCGCCCATGTCGCCCTCACCGGCGACGATGTCGAGCTGCTCGGCCATGGTGGAGATGACCGGGTGGGAGGTCGCGGCGTCGAACTCGGTGGAGTTGGCGTCGGGGATGTCCGCGAGGTTGCGGGCCGCCTCGATGACGATGCACTGCAGGCCAAGGCAGATGCCGAGCAGCGGCACCTTGTTCTCGCGGGCGTACTGGATCGCGCCGACCTTGCCGGCGACACCGCGGTCGCCGAAGCCGCCGGGGATCAGGATCGCGTCGCAGTCGGCGAGCTGCTTCTTGGCGCCCGCCGGGGTCTTGCAGTCGTCCGAAGTGACCCACTTGACCTTGACGCGGGCCTTGTTGGCGAAACCGCCGGCGCGCATGGCCTCGGTGATGGAGAGGTAGGCGTCGGGCAGGTCGATGTACTTGCCGACCAGCGCGATGGTGACCTCGTGGTTCGGGTTGTGCACCCGGTCCAGGAGGTCCTCCCACTGGGTCCAGTTCACGTCGCGGAACGGGAGGTCCAGCTTGCGCACCACGTAGGCGTCCAGGCCCTCGGTGTGCAGGACCTTCGGGATGTCGTAGATCGACTTGGCGTCGATGGCGGCGACCACCGCGTCCTCGTCGACGTCGCACATCAGCGAGATCTTGCGCTTGATGGACAGCGGCACCTCGCGGTCGGCGCGCAGCACGATGGCGTCCGGCTGGATGCCGATGTTGCGCAGGGCGGCGACGGAGTGCTGGGTCGGCTTGGTCTTCAGCTCGCCGGAGGGGCCGATGTAGGGCAGCAGCGAGATGTGCACGACGAAGACGTTGTCGCGGCCGACCTCGTGGCGGACCTGGCGGACGGTCTCAAGGAACGGCAGGGACTCGATGTCGCCGACCGTGCCGCCGACCTCGGTGATGACGACGTCCACGTCGTCCGTGGCCATGCGGCGGATGCGGTGCTTGATCTCGTTGGTGATGTGCGGGATGACCTGCACGGTGTCGCCCAGGTACTCGCCGCGCCGCTCCTTGGCGATGACCTGCGAGTAGACCTGGCCGGTGGTGACGTTGGCCGAGCCGTCGAGGTCGACGTCGAGGAAGCGCTCGTAGTGGCCGATGTCCAGGTCGGTCTCGGCGCCGTCGTTGGTGACGAACACCTCGCCGTGCTGGAAGGGGTTCATCGTGCCCGGGTCGACGTTCAGGTACGGGTCGAGCTTCTGCATGGTGACGCGCAGGCCACGAGCCTTGAGGAGCGCACCCAGGCTGGAGGCAGTCAGACCCTTGCCGAGGGAAGAGGCGACACCCCCGGTGACGAAGATGTGCTTGGTCGTCGTGGATTTGGGCTGCATAGCCAAAGGGGGGCTCCCGTGGTCGCGGTCTGAAAGGTGCGTACCGGCGCTCTCACCGGGGATTCGGGGGAGGTGCCGTCGCTGCGGTTCGGGGGTTCTATGACCACCGGCTCACGGGCTACCAGGGTATCAGCGACGGGACGAGGCTGCTTCCGGCCACGCTCCGACACTCTCTTCACAGCCGCCTCACCTGGCGCTCACCCGTTCGGCGCACCCGCGTTGTCCGGAGCGGCGCGCAGATCACCGGGGTGCGTCGTATCCTGCTCGGACACTTGCTGCCGAGCCGTCCGACCAACGGCATCACCCCCGCCCGTTCTCCAGGAACAAGAGGCTCGCGCAGTTCGTTTTACAGCGAACTCTGACCGTAGAGCGAGCGCCCCGCGAGGGCGACGTGGCCGTTTGACTGGAGATGCACGTGGCCGGGCGCATCGAGGACTACGCACTCATCGGAGACATGCAGACCGCCGCACTGGTCTGCCGGGACGGCACGGTCGACTGGCTGTGCCTGCCCCGCTTCGACTCACACGCCGTCTTCGCCGGCCTGCTGGGCACGGAGGAGCACGGATTCTGGCGCCTTGGACCCGCGCACAGCCCGGACGCCCCACCGCCGACGGCGGCGCGGCGCACCTACCGCGGCGACTCGCTGGTCCTGGAGTCCGAGTGGGACACCCCGCGCGGCACGGTCCGCGTGACCGATTTCATGCCGCCGCGCGACACCGACGCCCCGCAGCTGGTGCGCATCGTCGAGGGCGTCAGCGGCCGGGTGCCGATGCGCTCCGCGCTGCGCATGCGGTTCAGTTACGGGCGTGTGGTGCCCTGGGTGCACAAGGTCGACGGGCGCACGGTGGCCGTCGCCGGGCCCGACTCGGTGTGGCTCGACACCCCGGCCGAGACCTTCGGCAAGGACCTCACGACGTACTCGGACTTCACGGTCGCGCCGGGTGACCGGATCGCGTTCACCATCTCGTGGCAGCCCTCGCACAAGCAGCCGCCCGCGCTGCCCGATCCCGAGGGTGCCCTCACGGCGACCGAGGACTTCTGGCGCGAGTGGGTCGAGCACTGCACGTACCACGGGCCCTACCGCGAGGCCGTGGTCCGCTCGCTGATCACGCTCAAGGCCCTGACGTACGCGCCGACCGGCGGCATCGTCGCCGCGCCCACCACCTCGCTGCCCGAGGACATCGGGGGCTCCCGCAACTGGGACTACCGCTACACGTGGCTGCGCGACGCGGCGATCACGCTTTCCTCGCTCCTGCGCACCGGCTACCGCGAGGAGGCCCGCGCCTGGCGCGAGTGGCTGCTTCGCGCGGTGGCGGGCGACCCCGAGAATTTGCAGATCATGTACGGCATCGCGGGCGAGCGCGAGCTGGGCGAGGCCGAGCTGGACTGGCTTCCCGGATACGAGGGCTCGACGCCGGTCCGGGCCGGTAACGGCGCCGCGCACCAGCTCCAGCTCGATGTGTACGGCGAGGTCACCGAGGCCCTGCACCTGGCGCACATGACGGGCCTGGCCCGCAACGACTACGCCTCGCTGCTCCAGCTCAAGCTGATCCGCTACCTGCAGGCGCACTGGGACCAGCCCGACGAGGGCATCTGGGAGGTGCGCGGACCGCGCCGCCACTTCGTGCACTCCAAGGTGATGTGCTGGGTCGCCGTCGACCGCACGATCAAGCTCATCGAGTCCGGCGACGCGGACGGCCCGCTGGAGAAGTGGCGCGAGCTGCGCGACGACATCCACCGTGACGTCTGCGAGAAGGGCTACGACAAGGAGCGGAACACATTCACGCAGTCGTACGGCTCCAAGGAGCTTGACGCCTCGCTGCTGCTGATTCCGCAGATGGGCTTCCTGCCGCCCGACGACAAGCGCGTCATCGGCACCATCGAGGCGATCCAGCGTGAGCTCTCGACGTCGGACGGCTTCATCCTGCGCTATCCCACCTCGGGCGACGACGCGGGCGTGGACGGCCTGGAAGGTGACGAAGGCGCCTTCCTGGCCTGCTCGTTCTGGCTGGCGGACGACCTGGCGATGATCGGCCGGGTCGACGAGGCCCGCAAGCTCTTCGAGAAGCTGCTCGCGCTCCGGAACGACCTGGGGCTGCTCGCCGAGGAGTGGGATCCGCGGCTGCAGCGCCAGGTCGGCAACTTCCCGCAGGCCTTCAGCCACGTGCCGCTGATCGACACGGCACTGCGGCTGACGGCCTCGGGGGCATACGGCGGTTAGGCCCTGAGCCCTAGGTGAGTAGCCCCTGAGCCCTAGGTGAGCTTCCCGATCACCTCCCGGGCGGCGCGCTCCCCTTCGGTCGCGCCGCCCTCCATGAAGCCCTGGAAGTCGTAGCTGCAGTGCTCGCCGCCGATGTGGAGGTTGCCCTGCGGGGTGCCTTCGTAGCCGGCGTAGCGGTGCAGATAGCCGACGGGCCAGTACGAGTAGGCGCCGAGCGCGTAGGGGTTCTTGTGCCAGGCGGAGAGCTGGGCCTTGCCGGTCCAGGCTGCCTTGGTGCCCGGGAAGACCTGGTCGATCTGGCCGAGGTGGCGGGTGGACAGGTCGCGTACGTAGGGGTCCGTCTCGGTGCTGAACGGGCCTGCCGGTGACAGGGACTTGGCGAGGGTGCCGCCGCCGTACTGGATGAGGATGCCGCCCGTGCCCGGCTGGATCTTGGTGGTGTCCCAGGTCTGCTGGAAGTCGGCGTCGGTGAAGCAGTCGCCCGCGCTGACGCCGGGCCAGGCGCCGGTGCCGCGCCAGGGGCGGCTCGAGAACTGCATGTTGAGCTTGGTGCAGTGGCCCATCCGCGCGTCCCGCAGCAGATTCGTCATGCGGGTGTCCAACCCGGCCTTGGTCAGGTCGATTTGCTGGAGCACCGGCAGCGGGAGGCACAGGATCGTGTGGTCGGCGGTGGCGGTGCGGACGGCGCCCGCTTCGGTGTACGTGAGGGTCTGGGTGCCGTCGGCGTTGGCGCGTACGGCGGTCAGGGCGCAGCCGGGGCGCAGTGTCTCGTCGGGCAGGAAGTCGGCGATGGCGCGCGGGAGTTGGTCGTTGCCGCCGGTGATGTGGTAGCGCTCGTTGGACAGGCCCCAGATGTTGAAGTGCCCCGGATTGGTCTGGTAGCCCATCAGCAGGACGAGGGCGAGCGCGGACTGGTCGGTGGTGTCGGCGCCGTACTCGACGTTGTAGGCGACGTCGAACCAGCGGCCGAGCGGGGATTCGTGCCCGCCCGGCACGCGCGATTCGATCCATTCGTGGATCGACATGTTGTCGAGGGCGGTGCCGGTCGGAGTGGTCTGGTTCCAGAAGACCTCGCCCGCCTCCGACAGGTCGCGTCGCAGGAGTTGGTAGACCGCCTTGAAGTCGTCGTCGGCCTGGGCGCGCGGGTAGTAGGCGCCGTTGAACCAGAGGATCTCCTCCGCTCCGCTCGGGCCGCCGCCGAGGAAGTCCTCGACGGGGAGGTCGAAGCGGCGGCAGAGCTCCAGGATCTTCTTGTGGCTGGTGTCGATCAGCTCGCCGCCGATCTCGGAGGTCTGGCCGTACGCCCAGTGGCCGCGCTGGGTGTACATCCGGCCGCCGACCCGGTCCGGACTGGCTTCGTAGAGCGTGCAGTTCAGGCCCGCGTCGTGGAGGGTGAGGGCCGCGGTGAGGCCCGAGATCCCGGCTCCCACGACGGCTGTGCGGGGTGCGCCCTTGCCGGTCGTGGCGGCCGCGGCGCGGGGAGCGGCCGACAGAGCGGCGGCCCCGACGGCGAGGCCCGCGGCGCCTTTGAGGACGGCTCTTCGGCCGGGCCGTGCGGCGGCGCCACGGAGTTCGGCGAGGGGTACTCCGAGCCGCTGGGCCTCGCCGTGCTCCGCGGCAAGGCGTTTCAAGGCGTGCATCGGGTTCGTACGGGACACGGGGATCTCCTCAGACGGTGGCGGACGTCGTGGGCTCGGTGTCTTCGGTGCGTTCGGCCGCGTCCTCCAGGACGATCCGGCCGATGATCTCGTAGCGGGCGGGCTGCTTCGCCCGCAGATACAGGCCGAGCCCCAGGCCCCCGAAGAAGACGAGGCCGACGATCCAGGGGATGGCCTTGAAGAAGAGGGAGCCGGCGGCCGTGCCCGCCGCGGTGTCCATGTTGATCACCAGCAGGACGACCACGGCGATCATGCCGATGCCGCCGAGCAGCGGGGCCAGGAAGGTCTTGAACCAGTGCCGGTCCTCGGGGTGGTTCCTGCGGAAGTAGCCGATGACGGCGAACGAGCAGAGGGTCTGCACGATGAGGATCGCCATCGTGCCGAGGATCGCGAGCAGGGTGTAGAGGTGGATGTACGGGTCCTGGCCGGTGAGCCAGAAGGCGGCGACCAGGGCGACGGCGATCGCCGACTGGACGTAGGAGGCGACGTACGGGGAGCCGTGCGCGGGGTGCGTACGGCCGAGGCCGCGATGCAGGAACCCCTCGCGCCCGACCGCGTACAGATAGCGCGACGCGCACTGGTGGAAGGCCATGCCGCAGGCGAACGAGCCGGTGATCAGGAGCCATTGGAAGGTGTCGACGGCCCAGGCACCGATGAAGGAGTGCGCCGGGTCGAAGAACAGGTCGAGCGGGCTTGTGGACTGCGAGACCTTCACCGAACCGCTCAGCCCGTTGCCCGCGATGGTCATCCAGGAGACGTAGATGTAGAAGAGCCCGACGCCGACGACCGAGATGAGAGTGGCGCGCGGAATGACCTTCTTGGGGTTGCGGGACTCCTCTCCGTACATGGCGGTGGACTCGAAGCCGACCCAGGACCAGAAGGCGAAGAAGAGGCCGAGGCCTGCGGATGTGCCGGTGAAGGCGTTCTTCGGGTTGATCGGCTCGACGGGGATGCCGTCGGGGCCGCCGCCGTGGATCAGTACGGCGGTGGCGACGGCGAAGAGGACGGCGATCTCGGCGATCAGCATCACGCCGAGCGCCTTCGCGGTGAGGTTGATGTCGAAGTACGACAGGACGGCGGTGACGGCGAGCATCGCGGCCGCGTACAGGATCCACGGCAGATCGGCGCCGAGCTGATCATGGACGGTGGTCTTGGCGAAGTAGGCGAAGACGCCGACGATGGACGCCTCGAAGACGACGTACGCGAGGACGGCGAGCATCCCGGACGCCATGCCCGCGATCCGGCCGAGGCCGTGCGAGATATAGCCGTAGAAGGCGCCGGCGGCGGTGATCCGCTTGGCCATGGCGACGTATCCGACGGAGAAGACCGTCAGGACGAGGGTCGCGAAGAGATAGCCCGCGGGCGCGCCGGTGCCGTTGCCCGCGCCGACGGCGATGGGCAGGTTTCCGGTCATGGCCGTGATGGGCGCCGCGGTGGCGACGGCCATGAAGACGACGCCGACGAGACCGACGGAGTTCGCCTTGAGGCGGTGGACCTCGGGTGTGCTGGGTTGCTCTGGCTTCTGCTCTGGCATGGCGGGCACCTTGCCGTGGAGTGACGTACGCCACAAGCGACAGGGGGTCGTGCAATTGGCGTGCGGGGGCGACGAGTTGTCGGGCCCGGGGCGCTTTCGGCCATGGCCGTAACCGGCCGGAGATGTTCCCGGAACGTGTGCGCAGGTAGCGTCCGCCCCATGGAAAGTCAGGGCACGCAGGGCACTCAGGGCGGAATCACCGTGCAGCGGGCCCTGGAGCTTCCGGGGCTGCGCGGCGGACTGCCGGAGGTGGTCGCGGGAGCGGAACGGCTGCAGCGCACCGTGCGGTGGGTGCACGCCGGCGAGGTGCCGAACATCGCCTCGCTGCTCAAGGGCGGCGAGCTGCTCCTGACGACCGGCCTCGGCCTCGGCGCACGCCCCGCCGAGCAGCGCGCCTTCGTGCGCAAGCTCGCCGAGCGCGGCATCGCGGCGCTCGTCGTCGAGCTGGGCCCGCGCTTCACCCGGCTGCCCGCGGCGATCGTGGAGACGGCGCGCGCGGCCGGCCTCCCCCTGGTGCAGCTGCACCGCGAGGTGCCCTTCGTGACGGTCACCGAAGAGGTGCACACGGAGATCGTCAACGGCCACTACGCGCTGCTCCAGCGGGCCGAGGAGGTCCACCGGCGCTGCACGGAGGCGCTGCTCGGCGGCGGCGGTGTGCCGCAGGTCCTCGGCGTCCTCGCGGACTTCAGCGGCAATCCGGTGTTCCTCGAGACGGCGGACGGGCAGCTTCTATACGCCGCCGGGGCGGGCACGGAGTGTGCCGATCCGCTCCAGGTGTGGGAGGGCCTGCGGGGCCGCACCGTCGACCGGGACGGACCGCCCGCGGGCGCGGTGCTCGTCGACGTGCCGGGCGGCGGACCCGGCGCCGGCTCGGTGCGCGCCCGGCTCGTACTGCTCGCCGTGGAGTCCGTGCTGCTTCCGGTGCACCGGATCGCGGCGGAGCGGGCTGCGGGCTCGCTCGCGGTGGTCCTGATGCAGGCCAGGCAGGAGGAGGAGCTCGCGGCACGCGGCCGCGGCGACTTCCTGACCGATCTCGCGGAGGGGCGCATCACGGCCGACGACGCGCCCGCCCAGGCGCGGGTGCTCGGCTTCAAGCCCGGCGAGAGCCCGCTGCTCCCGGTCGTGATGCGGCTCGCGGACGGGCTGCCGCCGGGCGGCGGCTGGGCCGTCCTCGCGCGTGCGGTCGCGGAGGAGCTGGCGGCGGTGGGCGTGCCGGTGCTGCTCGGCGTGCGCCCGGTCGAGGGCCGCGTGCCGCTGCTCCTGGGGCTCCGTACGGAGTCCGAGCGCACCGCGGTGGCCGACCGGGTCGCGGCGGCGCTGCGGGCCGGCGTCGAGCGGGCGGGGATGCAGCGGGCGGGGGCGCAGCCGCCGGTCGTGGTGGTCGGGGTCGCGGGCGGCTGGGCGGCGGCGTCGGCGGGCCTGCGGCACGCGGCGGAGACGGCGACGGCGGCCCAGGGGCTTATCGACCGCCCCTGGTACGACGCGCGCCGCCTGGACATCGACCTCCTCCTGTGGCGCCTGCACAATTACGACGACTCGGCCCTGGCAGCCTTCGTGGACCGCGCCATCGGCCCCCTGCGCACCCACGACCGGCGCTCGAAGCCGCCGCTGCTGCCCACCCTGCAGACGTACCTGGCGCATGCCGGCCGCAAGGCGGAGACGGCGCGCGAACTGCACCTGAACCGGCAGACGCTGTACAACCGCCTCGCCAGGATCAGCGAGCTCCTGGGGACGGACCTGGACGACCCGCAGACGGTGCTCGCGCTGAGCCTGGCGCTGCGGGCGCGGCGGCATGTGCCGTAGGGGGCGGGGCGGCATGTGCCGTGGCGGTCCGCGCGGCGGCTGGCCGAGGCTCGGCCCGCGGGCGACGGCCCGCGCGGGTGCGAGGACCCGTCGGCGCCCGCGCGCGTGAGACTTGCCGACGCCCGCGGGCTCGTGACCAGGAGCGGCCTGCCCAGCTGCGGTGCGACGCCGCGGGCGCCGCACTGTGCTGCAGCCGCCCGCGCCGCTCTCCGCTACATGGCCCGCGGCTGCGTCAACTCGTCATAGACGCTGAGGACTTGAGTGACCGTCTCGTCCTCGGTCGGCCAGGTCGCCGCCTGGGCGGTGCCCTTGTCCTTGAGCCGCTCCCGGTGCTCGGGGTCCGCGAGGAGGCGCGCGACGGCCGTGGCGAGGGCCGCCGCGTCGCCGTAGGGGACGAGTTCGGCGGCGTCGCCGACGAGTTCGGGCACGCCGCCCACCGCGGTCGCGACCAGCGGCACGCGCGCGTGCAGGGCTTCCTGGGCCAGCACGGAGCGGGACTCCCAGCTGCTGGGCAGCACCACGAGATCGGCAGCGGCGAGCAGCTCGGGCACGTCGTCGCGCCGCCCCACGAGCCGGGCCGGAAGACCCTCGCCCTCGATACGGCGCTTCAGCTCGGCCCGCTCGGGCCCTTCACCGGCGATGACGAGCAGCGGCAGCGGGTCGAGGTGGCGCCACGCGCGCGAGGCGTCGAGCAGCACGTCGAAGCCGCGGTGGCGTTCCAGCGTGCCGACCGCCACGATCAACGGCCGGTCCACGGCGCCGAGTTCGGCGCGTGCCTTGTGGCGCAGACCGTCGGGCTCCTCGTCGTCACGGGCGGCCGCGCGCGGCGTGGGGAGCGTGACGGGGGCGAGCCGGGCGTCCAGCGCGCCCCTGCGGCGGGCTCGGTCGACGAGGTCGGATGAGGTGCCGAGGACCACGGCCGCGGCCTTGGCGACGCGCCGCTCCAGGGCGCGAAGGACGTGGGCGCGCGCGCCTTCCGCATGCGCGCGGGTGTGCCAGGTGACGACGAGCGGGATACGGCGGCCGGTGAGCGCGAGCGCGGCGCGCAGAGCGGCGTGCAGCCCGTGCGCGTGCACGAGGTCGGCGTCGGTGCACGCCACACGGAGGGAGGCGACGGATGCCGGATCGCTGCGGCGGGGCACGTGGACGTGCCGGGCGCCGGTGCCCGTCAGGTCGTACGCGGTGGCCGCATCGGAAGGGGCGCACACCGTGACCCGCACGCCCCGCGCGGCGAGGCCCGCGGCGAGCGACCTGACGTGGGCGCTGCTGCCCGCGCTTCCGCCGCCCAGCACTTGCACGGTGTGCAGCGGCGTCTGGCCGTGCGGTGAGTGGCTGCTCACGTGGCTCACGTAGCCGGGGCTCCTGAGTCGGCGTCGGGGGGCTGCGCCAAGGATGCCAGTCCGTACGGACGTTCCGGCACCGCCGAAAGGTCACTTCCGCACGGGGGCAGGCAACTCCCTGAAGCGGATCACTCACATGGGTGAGGACAAGGGGGTTTCAGCGCCGCGGATGCCCTGCGGCCCAGGCATCTTCGCAGCGGGGCCTCGACGGACGGAAGGCTTTCGGGTGGCTCGGCGTGGCTCGCCTGCCGAGGGAGGCGGGCGCTACACCCCGGCGGCCGCGCTGACCTTCTCTCCGTACGCCGCCGCGGCGACGAGGCCCGCGGCGTGCGCCGCCAGACCCGCGCGGCCGTTGCCCGCGACGATGGCGGCGCCCAGGGCCGCACCCAGGGCGTGCGCTCCGGCGTCACCGATCATGGCGCGCTCCCCCAGGTCCTCCGGGAGCACGGCCGCGGCGGCGCCCATGGAGGCGGCGGCGAGAACCCCGGCGGTGCCCTTGCGCAGCAGTCCCGGCGCCCCCAGGGCGAGCACCGCTCCGGCGGCGCGTCCGGGGCGTACGTCCACGAGGTTGACGAAGTGGGCGGTGCCCGCGATGACGACCCCCGCGAGCAGCTTGTCCACCGGCCGCTCCTTGAGCAGCGCGCCGGCGGCGAGACCGGCCGCGGAGATCCCGAACAACTTCACGGCCCCGCTGGTGACTTCACCGCCGCGCAATGCCGACAGGTGCGCGCGGAACCCTCGGCGCGGATCACCCGCCCCCGCCATGTCGTCGTACACCCCGCAGGCACCCGCGGCGAGCACGGCCAGTGCGGTGGCGGCGCGGGGCCTGCCCGCCAGGGCGACACCCCCGGCCGCGGCCCCCAGAGCGGCAGCGGGCCCGGCGTACAACTCCACTGCCCGCCCCGCGTAGTTCTTCCGCTCCCAGCGGTCGGGGCCGCCGGGGGCGCGGGAACGCAGCGCGGCGGTGGCGGCGCGGGTGACGGCGGCGGCGGAGAGGAGGGCGGTGAAGCGGCGGGCGATCATGCGTGTCAGCGTACGCCGGGGACTCTCGGCCCTGTCCGACGGCTGAGGACGGCGAATCTCAGCCCGTCCGGCGCTTGAGGACGAACTCGGCGAAGCCGGTGATCAACGGTACGCACCGGCCGCCCCAAGGCCCCCGGCCTGCTACCCGTCCCCCCGGGCCGTGGCCAGCAACTCCTCCGCATGGGCCCGCGCGGTCTCCGAGTCCTCCTGCCCCGCCAGCATCCGGGACAGCTCCCGCACCCGGTCCTCGCCCTCAAGGACCAGGACCCCGGAGCGGGTGACGCTCCCGTCGTTCGTCTTCTCGACCAGCAGCTGCCGATCGGCGAACGCCGCCACCTGCGGCAGATGCGTGACGACCACGACCTGCGCCGACTTGGCGAGGCGGGCGAGGCGCCGCCCGATCTCGACCGCGGCCTTGCCGCCGACGCCCGCGTCGACCTCGTCGAAGAGGTACGTGGGAACGGGATCCGTGCCCGCGAAGACGACCTCGACGGCCAGCATCACGCGCGACAGCTCACCGCCGGATGCCCCCTTGGCGATCGGCCGTGGCGGAGCGCCCGGATGCGGGGCCAGGAGGAGTTCCACCTCGTCGACGCCCGTCGGGCCGTACGCGACGAGACGTCCGTCGACCGGCACACCGTCCGCGCCCTCGGGCACCTCCGTGGCGGTGATGTCGATCGTCACGCGCGCGTGCGGCATCGCGAGGGAGGCGAGCTCCTCGGTGACGGCCGCCGCGAACCGCGAAGCCGCCTCCTGACGGGCGTCGGTCAACACCTGTGCGAGTCCCGCCAGTTCGCCCCGGAGCGCGTCCCGCTCGGCGGTCAGCTCCTCCAGACGGTCGTCGTCGCCCTCGAGTTCGGTGAGCCGCGCGGCCCCCTCCTCGGCCCAGGCAAGGACGGCGTCGATGTCGGCGCCGTACTTCCGGGTCAACTGGGTCAGCGCGGCACGCCGCTCCTCCACCGCCGCGAGCCGCAGCGGATCGGCGTCGAGGTCATCGGCGTAACCGGCCAGTTCGCCCGCCACGTCGCCCAGCAGAATCCCGATCTCGCCGATCCGCTCGGCGAGCGCGGCGAGGGCGGCGTCGTGGGAACGCACCGCCTCCAGGGCCCGGTGCGCGCCCGCCACCAGCGTCGTGGCGTCGACGCCCTCCGGGTCCTCGGGGTTGCCCGCGAGCGCGGCGTGGGCGGCCGTGGCCGCGGACGCGAGCGCCTCGGCGTGGCCGAGCCGCTCGGCCTCCGCGGCCAGTTCGACGTCCTCGCCCGCCCGCGGCTCGACGCCCGCGACCTCGTCGAGGCCGAAGCGCAGCAGATCCGCCTCCTGGGCGCGTTCCCGCGCGCGCGTGGTGATCTCGTCGACCTCGGTCGTGACGGCCCGCAGCCTGCGGTACGCCGCCGTGTACTTGGCCAGCGGCACGGTGACCGCGTCGCCCGCGTACCGGTCGAGCGCGCCGCGCTGCCGGGCCGGTTTGAGCAGCCCCTGCTGATCCGTCTGACCGTGCACCGCGACGAGGTCGTCCGCCAGTTCGGACAGCAGACCCACCGGCACCGAACGGCCGCCGAGGTGCGCCCGTGAGCGCCCCTCCGCCGAGACCGTACGGCTGATCAGCAGCGCGCCCTCGTCGAGTTCGGCCCCCGCCTCCTCCGCGCGCACGGCCGCCGATGCGCCGTCGGGCACGGTGATCCGGCCCTCGACGACCGCCGCCTTGGCGCCGATCCGCACCAAGGCGGGATCCGCGCGCCCGCCGAGCAGCAGGCCAAGGCTGGTGACCACCATCGTCTTGCCCGCACCGGTCTCACCGGTCACGGCGGTGAAACCCGGTGACAGCTCGACGACCGCGTCGTCGATGACTCCGAGCGACCGTATCCGCATCTCCTCCAACACGGACACGACCTTACGAGGTCAGAGCCCGGGTGTGCGACGGCCCCTGGCCACCTTCCGCGAAGGCGCAGGTGGCAAAGGCGGACCGAACGGACGCTGTCACCCGCAGGGGGTGGGGATTTGGGGGTGGGGATTACCCCACCGTGATCTTCCTGCTTGCCTCATGGTGCCCGGTGGCCCCAGCACCCCACCATGATCTGTATGAGAACGGGACTCGCACTGGCGGCGCTGCGCGCGCACCGCCCGGCCTTCGTGGGCACGGCGGCGGCCGCGCTCTTCGCGGCGACCGTGGTGAGCGCATCGACGATGATGCTCGGCACGACCGGCACGGAGGGGCTCTCCGCGCGGGCGCGCGATCAGATCGCCGAGAACGGCGTGGGCGACATGGCCGTCGTGCTCCTGATCGGTTCGATCTACATGTCGATATTCGTGGTCGCGTCGACGATGGGCACGGCCGTGGCGCAGCAGCACCGCGAGCTGGCCATGGTGCGCTCCATCGGTGCCAGACCCCGGCAGGTCCGCCGCGCGGTGGCCGGTCAGGCCCTCGCCGCGTCGATCCCCGCTGCCCTCGCCGGCTTCGTTCTGGGCGGCTTCGTCGCCCGCTGGTGGCATGCGGGCATGGTCGAGCACGGGCTGCTCCCCGCGGAGGCGGCCTTCCGCTTCAGCTGGGTCGCCCTGCCGGTGTGCCTCGGCGTGGCCGTGGTGACGACGACGCTCGCCGCGCTCCTTTCGGCCCTGCGGTTCTCGCTGCTGCGCCCGGCCCGCGCCCTGAGCGAGGCGGCGACCGGGCGGCGCGGTCTCGGCGTGCTGCGGGCGCCGCTCGGCCTGACAGCGGTCGCGGGGGCGTGCGCCGTCGCGGTGCTCCTGTCCCGGCAGCCCGCGGACGAGGCGGGCGAGGGCGCGTTCCTCGTCCTGATCCTCTTCTGCGTCGGCGCCGGACTGCTCGGCCCTCGCATCATCGGGCCCGCGGCCTGGCTGGTCTCGGCGCTGGTCGGCCGGTTCGGCCCGAGCGCGCGCCTCGCCATGCTCAACGTCCGCTCGCAGCCCCGCCGTTTCTCCGCCGCGGTGGTGCCGCTCGTCCTGGTCGTGGGCTTCGGCCTCACCAAGATCGGCATGCACACCACGGCCCAGCACCACACGGGCTCGGCGGGCAGCACGGGCGAGGTCTGGCTCGACTATGTGGGCACGGGTCTGTACGCGGGCTTCGCCGCGATCGCCGCGGCGAACACCCTCGCCATGATCTCCTTCGAGCGCCGCCGCGATGTCGCACTGCTGCGGGTGGTCGGCAGCCAGCGGGCCCAGGTGCGCGCCATGGCGGCCTGGGAGGCCGTGGCCGTGGCGGGCACCGCGCTGCTGCTGGGCGCCGCCGTCGCACTGGGCACACTGGCACCCATCCTGAGCACGGCTTTCGGCTCGTCGATGCCCTACCTGCCGTGGGGCGTGCCTACGGGGATAGCGACGGGCACCTTGCTCCTGACACTCCTTGCGACGGGCCTTCCGGTGCGTGCGGTGATGCGGAGGAGGGCCATATCCGTGGTGAGCGCGACGTAACCGGCCCCGTAAGGGGCGCGGGGCTGTGACATTTGCGGCTCCGCCGCGTGGGCGCGACAAGCCCCCACCGACCCGCAGCCAAACGAACCGCACCCCCACCGGAGCGCTAGTGAGGAGCCCCGCGCCACCCAGAAACCGGCAGCGCAAACTTCGCCACAAGCCGGTCCGTAAAGGACGCATGGTGCAGCCGCGCCAACCGAACCGGCACCTCTCCCCTGCGCACCTCGACCCGCGCCCCCGCGGGCAGTTCCACGGTCCGCCGCCCGTCGCACCACAGCACCCCGTGCGGCGTGTGCTGCTGGACCTCGACGGCGAGCACCGAGTCCGGCGAGGTCACCAGCGGCTTCGCGAACAGGGCGTGCGCGCTGATCGGCACCATGAGGAGCGCTTCCACCTCCGGCCACACCACGGGCCCGCCCGCCGAGAAGGCGTACGCGGTGGACCCCGTCGGGGTGGCACACACAATGCCGTCGCAGCCGAAGCCGGTGACCGGACGACCGTCGATCTCGAGCACGACCTCGAGCATCCGCTCGGCCGACATCTTCTGCACGGCGGCCTCGTTGAGCGCCCAGTCGCGGTGCACGACATCGCCGTTGCTGTGCACGACGACGTCGATGGTCATCCGCTCCTCGACCTCGTACGCCTTGGTGACGACCCGGTCGACTACCTTGTCGAGGTCGTCGCGCTCGGCCTCGGCGAGAAAGCCGACACGCCCCAGGTTCACGCCGAGCATCGGCACCCCGGAGGCCCGCGCGAATTCGGCGCCCCGCAGCAGCGTCCCGTCACCGCCGAGCACGACGAGCAGCTCACAGCCGTCGAGACACTCGGGGGTCGCCTCCTTCACGAGGCCGACCTCGGGCGGCAGCGGCAGATCGGCCGCCTCCGCCTCGAGGACCCGTACGCCGAGGCCGCTGCGCAGCAGTCCCTGGACGACGAGTTCGGCACTGCGGATGGCCGCGGGCCGCCCGGTGTGCGCGAGCAGGAAAACAGTACGAGCTCGGGTCTGGGTCACTCGGGTCTGAGTCAACGGGGCCCCTCCGCCACGGCACGGTCAACGTCCGCCGGGTCCAGTTCGGGCGCCCCGGCACGCAGCCACAGAAAGTACTCGACATTTCCGGAAGGGCCGGGCAGGGGGCTCGCAGTCACGCCACGCACGCCGAGGCCCAGCCCCCACGCCTGCCGCGCCACCGTGCGCACGGCGTCGGCCCGCAGCTCCGTGCTGCGCACCACACCGCCGCTGCCCAGGCGCTCCTTGCCGACCTCGAACTGCGGCTTGACCATGAGGACCAGGTCGGCGTCGGGGGCGGCGCACCGCACGAGCGCGGGCAGCACGAGCCCGAGCGGGATGAAGGAGAGGTCGCCGACGACCAGGTCGACGGGGACGCCGTCGATGAGTTCCAGCGTCAACTCACGTACGTTCGTACGGTCCTTGACGGTGACCCGGTCGTCGCTCTGCAGCGACCAGGCGAGCTGTCCGTACCCGACGTCCACGGCCACGACACCGGAGGCACCGGCGCGCAGCAGCACATCGGTGAAGCCTCCGGTGGAAGCGCCCGCGTCCAGCGCGCGCCGCCCCTCGACGACAAGCCCCTGCGGCCCGAACGCGGCGAGCGCGCCCGCCAGCTTGTGGCCGCCGCGCGAGACGTAGTCGGGGTCGCTTTCGTCGGCCGCGACCACGATGGCCGCGGCGGTCTCCACCTGCGTCGCGGGCTTCGTCGCGGTGTTCTTGTCGACGGTCACCCGCCCCGCGGCGATCAGCTGGCTTGCGTGCTCGCGTGAGCGCGCCAGCTTGCGACGGACCAGCTCGGCGTCGAGGCGGCGGCGTGCCACTCCTGCCACGTTCTGTTCAGCTCCTGTTGTACGAGGGTGTGTACGACGGTGTGTGCGGGGACGAAGGCGAGGGCGCCGGCGGCCCGGGGCGTGCGTCGAGCGCGGTCAGCGCGTCACGCAGTCCCCGGTGCACATCCTCGTACACCTCGATGTGGCCGTCCGTGGCGAGGTGGTCGGCATCGCCGAGACGCTGGAGCAGGGCGTCCACCTCCGCGTCACCGGTCGGCGCGCGCTCCACGCCGAGCGGCGCGGGGCCCGCGGGGTCGTAGGCCTCCACAGGCTCAGCCTCGGGCTCCGCGACCTCGGGCCCGGGGCCCGGCAACGAGTCGTTCATGCCACGACGCTACCGCGAAGCGCTGGGGTACCGTCGATCACGATGGCGACGATCGAAGAGTGCCGCGCGGCACTGGACAAACTCTCGGACAACCTGGCGGGCGCGGAAGGCGGCGTGCGCAGTGCGGCAGCGCTCAACCGCTCGCTGAGCTGCCGCATCACCGACCTCGACGTCTCGTTCGCGGGCCGTCTCGAGAACGGCCGGATCACGGTGCTCGACACCTACCCCGGCGTACCCAGGGAGAAGGCCGAGATCCGGCTCGCCATGTCCGGCGACGATCTGGTGGCGATGGTGGACGGCGAGCTGAACTTCGCGAAGGCCTGGGCCTCCGGCCGGGTCAAGCTGGAGGCAGGCCTGCGCGATCTGCTCCGCCTCAGGACGTTGCTTTAGCCCCGACTTCGGCCCCTGCTTCGGCCCCGGCTTCAGCCCCGACGCCCGCCGTCTTCACGGACTTCTTGCGGCCTCGCCGCGCGGCCGGCACCACCAGCGGCGTCCCCGACTCCGGGTCGTCGATGATCTGGCAGTCCATTCCGAAGGTGTCCCGCACAAGCTCCGCCGTGACGATGTCGGACGGCGCGCCCTCGGCGACGACCTCGCCGTCGCGCAGGGCGATGAGGTGAGTGGCGTACCGGGCCGCGTGGTTGAGGTCGTGCAGGACGGCGACGAGGGTGCGCCCCTGCTCCTCGTGGAGTTCGGCGCACAGGTCGAGTACGTCGATCTGGTGCTGGATGTCGAGGTACGTCGTCGGCTCGTCGAGCAGCAGCAGCGGGGTCTGCTGGGCGAGCGCCATGGCGATCCAGACCCGCTGGCGCTGCCCGCCGGACAGTTCGTCGACATAGCGGTCGGCCAGTTCTGCGACACCGGTCGAGGCCATCGACTCGCCGACGATCCGCTCGTCGTCCGCCGACCACTGCCGAAGCAGGCCCTGGTGCGGGTAGCGGCCGCGGGCCACCAGGTCGCCCACCGTGATCCCGTCGGGCGCGATGGACGACTGCGGCAGCAGGCCCAGGGTGCGCGCCACCTTCTTCGCGGGCATCGACTGGATGACGTTCCCGTCGAGCAGGACGCGGCCCGCCGACGGCTTGAGCATCCGCGACAGGGCGCGCAGCAGGGTGGACTTGCCGCAGGCGTTCGGGCCGACGATCACCGTGAAGGAGTTGTCGGGTATCTCGACGGACAACTTCTCGGCGATGACGCGCTGGTCGTAGCCAAGGGTCACGTCGTCCGCGATGAGCCGGTTCACTGCGGCACGCTCCTGCCTGTCGGTGCTTTCAGAGTTGGTGGTCTTCCCGGTGTTCATACGCGACCCGCTGTTGATCTGCGCCCCGCCGCTCATATCCGCCCCGCCTTGCGCTCGATGACGAGCAGCCAGAGCAGATAGACACCGCCGAGCACACCGGTGACCACGCCCACGGGCAGCTGATCGGCGCCGAACGCCCGCTGCGAGGCCCAGTCCGCGACGATCAGCAGGGTGGCGCCCATGCACAGGGACGGGATGAGGTTCGGTCCCGGCGAGCGGGTGAGCCGCCTGGCCAGCTGCGGCGCGGTGAGCGCCACGAAGCTGACGGGCCCCGCGGCGGCGGTCGCGGCCGCGGTGAGCAGCACGGCCGAGCCCATCAGGACGAGGCGGGTGCGCTCGACGGGCACGCCGAGCGCGTATCCGACGTCGTCGCCCATCTCCAGCATCCGCAGCGGTCGCGCGTACGTCATGACGAGCGGCACCAGGATCGCGCACAGCACGAGCAGCGGCCAGACCTGCTCCCAGTCCCGGCCGTTGAGGGAGCCGGTCATCCAGACGACGGCGCGCGCGGCGTCCACGATGTCGGCCTTGGTGAGCAGATAGCCGTTGACGGCGGTGACGAAGGCGGAGACGCCGATGCCGACCAGGACGAACCGGAAGCCGTGCACACCCCGCTTCCAGGCAAGGAGATAGATCGCCGTGCCCGTCACCAGACCACCGACGAGCGCACCGCCCGCGACCTGCACCGCGCTGCCCTGGAAGAGGACGATCATGATGAGCGCCCCGGCGGTGGACCCCTGCCCGAGACCGAGGATGTCCGGACTGCCCAGCGGATTGCGCGAGATGGACTGGAAGATGGCGCCGCCGAGTCCGAGCGCGGCCCCCACGAGGAGCCCGACCAGGACGCGGGGCAGCCGCAGGTCGTTGATGATGAACTCCTGCCCGGCGTCGCCGTCGCCGAGCAGGGTGCGGATGACGTCGGCGGTGGGGATGTCGAAGTCGCCGGTGCCGATCAGGACGACGCTCGCGGCGAGCGCGGCCACGATGAGCAGGGCGACGACCACGGCCGTGCGGACGTCGAGACGGAAGCTGAGCCCGCCCCGGGTGCGTATCGCCTTCACAGCTGAGCCAGCCTCCGCCGTCGTACGAGAATGATGAAGACCGGGGCGCCGATCAGAGCGGTGATGATGCCGACCTGCAGCTCCGCGGGGCGCGCGACGATGCGTCCGACGACGTCGGCGCCGAGCAGCAGGACCGGGGAGAGGACCGCCGCGTACGGCAGGATCCAGCGCATGTCGGGCCCGGTGAAGGAGCGCACGACGTGCGGCACCATCAGGCCGACGAACATGATGGGCCCGACTGCCGCGGTCGCCGCCCCGCACAGCAGGGTCGCGGCGGCCATGGACAGGGCGCGGGTGCGGTTGAGATGGGCCCCGAGCGCGCGGGCGGTGTCGTCGCCCATGGCCATGGCGTTCAGCGGCCGGGCGAGGCCGAGCGCGAGCACGCTGCCGATCACGAAGAAGGCGAGGACCTGCAGGATGGTCTCGTTCTTGGCCGACGCCAGGGAACCGACCGTCCAGAAACGCATCTTGTTGAGCGCCGCGTCGTCCATGATCATCACGGCTTGCAGATAGCCGTAGAGGGCGGCGCTGAGCGCGGTTCCGGCGAGCGCGAGGCGCACCGGTGTCGCGTTGCGGGTGCCGCCGAGCGCGTAGACGAGGGCGCCGACCGCGGCCGCGCCGAAGAACGCGAACCACACATAGCCGCTCAGCGATGTGACGCCGAAGAAGCTGATGGCGGTGACGACGGCGGCCGATGCGCCGAGGTTGATGCCGAGCAGTCCGGGATCGGCCAGCGGATTGCGGGTGAGCGCCTGCAGGACGGCTCCGGAGAGGCCGAGGGCCACACCGACGAGCAGTCCGAGCAGCGTGCGCGAGAGCCGCTCCGCGACGACGACATCGTCGTACGTCCCGGTGTCCTGGAAGAGACCGTGCCAGACATGGTCCAGGGGCATCGACTTGGCACCGACCGCGATGCTCGCCACGGCGACGAGCACGAGCACACCGACCGAGACAAGGAGCCCGGCGCTGCGTATCGCACGGCGGTTGGGTGGCGCGGGAGCGGTCTCCGCGCCGGCTTCGGGGGGACTGTCGACCAACACCAGGTTAGGTTAGCCTACCCTCGCACTCGACTTCGACGGGAGAAGCACCAGCCATGCATGCTCGGCGCCCGATACCTCCCGCTCTGACCCGCCGTGGTGTGCTCGGCGGCGTCGGAGCCCTCGGCCTCGGCGGACTTCTTTCGGCATGCGGCGGCAGTTCGGACGATGGCGCGAAAACATCGGGCGACGGCTGGAGCTTCAAGGACGACCGCGGCACGACCGCGAAGGCAGGCAAGACCCCGCGCCGCATCGTCGCCTACATCGGCGCGGCCGCCGCCCTGCACGACTTCGGCATCGAGTGCACCGGCGTCTTCGGCCCGACGAAGCTGAGGAACGGCGAACCCGATGTGCAGGCCGCCGACATCGATGTCGACAAAGTGACGATCCTCGGCAACGCCTGGGGCGAGTTCAGCATCGAGAAGTACGCCGGCCTCCGGCCGGAGCTGCTCGTGAGCACCATGAACGTGGCGCCGACTCTCTGGTACGTCCCCGAGGAATCCGCCAAGAAGATCACCTCGCTCGCCCCGACCGTCGGCATCCTCACCGGCAAGACCTCGCTGACGAAGGCGATCGGCCGCTTCGCCGCACTCGCCGAATCCCTGGGCGCCGACCTCAAGGCGGAGAAGGTCACCGCCGCCAAGAAGCGTTTCGAGGCGGCGTCGGAGACCCTGCGCAAGTCCGCGAAGGCCGCGAAGGCGCGCGGCGGCATCAAGGTCATGGCGATCTCGGCGCAGCCCGACCTGCTCTACGTGGGCAACCCCGCCGACTTCACCGATCTGCGCCACTACGCCGACCTGGGCATCGAGTTCGTCACCCCGGACAAGACGGCCAAGGGCGGCTTCTTCCAGGAGCTCGGCTGGGAGAACGCCGACACGTACGAAGCCGATCTGATCCTCGTCGACAAACGGACGGGCAACCTCAAGGCCGACGAGCTCAAGAAGTCCAAGCCGACCTGGGCGAAACTCCCCGCTGTCAAGGCGGACCAGGTCATCTCGTGGTCCAACGAGGCCCAGTTCAGTCACGCCGGCTACGCGCCGCTCATCGAGCAGCTCGCGGCAGCCGTCGACAAGTCGAAGAAGGCCGTCTGATGAACACCCACCGCCCCCTCTCCCGCCGCGGCCTGCTCACCGCCGGCGGCGCCATCGGCGTCAGCGCCCTGCTCACGGCCTGCGGGAGCGAGAAGAAGCCCGAGAAGGACTCCGACTCCAAGGCCTGGAGCTTCAAGGACGACCGCGGCAGAACCGCCAAGGTGAACCACGCCCCGAAGAACATCGTCGCCTACGTCAGCACGGCCGCCGCGCTGTACGACTACGGCGTCGAATGCACCGGAATCTTCGGCCCGTCCAAGCCGGTGGACGGCAAGCCCAACCCCCAGGCGGGCGATCTCGATGTCGACAAACTGACGAGCCTCGGCGAGTCCTTCAACCAGTTCAACATCGAGAAGTACGCGGGCCTCGAGCCCGACGTCCTGATCAGCAACATGTTCCCGCCGCCCGCTCTCTGGTTCGTGCCCGCGGACAGCACCAAGAAGATCGAGGCGCTCGCGCCCACCGTCGGCATCAAGGGCGCCCGCACCTCCCTGCTCGAACCGCTGAAGCGCTACACCGAGCTCGCCGAGTCGCTCGGCGCCGACCTCGAGACGGAGAAGGTACGGGCCGCCAAGGCCCGCTTCGACAAGGCCGAAAGCCGACTGCGCAAGGCGGCGAAGGCCAAGCCCGGCCTGAAGGTCCTCGCGATGACCGGCGACGCCGACCAGTTCTACGTCGCCGTGCCGGACTCGTACTGCGACCTGAACTACTTCAAGGACCTCGGCGTCGAGTTCGTCGCGGGCAAGAAGAGCGATGAATGGGGCTTCTGGGAGTTCCTCAGCTGGGAGAACGCCGACAAGTACCGCGCCGATCTCATCATGATGGACAACCGCTCGAGCGCGCTGCCGCCCAAGGAGCTCGCGAAGAAGCCCACCTGGGAGCTGCTCCCCGCCGTCAAGGCCGGCCAGACCACGCCCTGGTCGATGGAGGAGCGCTACAGCTACGCCGGCTTCGCCCCGGTGCTCGAACGACTCGCCGCCGCCATCGAGAACTCGCAGAGGCTCAACTGATGACCGACTCCCCGTACCACTTCTTCGACATGCACGTGCTGCGGACCGAGTACGTCACGCCCGCCATGATCCGCGTGGCACTCGGCGGCGACGGCCTGGCACGGATGGCCTCGGCCGGCCGCGACCAGCGCATCAAGGTGTTCCTGCCACACCCGGGGCAGGACGCCCCGGTCATGCCGGACACGACGGAGGGCGACGCGGCCAACTGGTACGCCGACTGGCTCGCCCTCGACCCCGACGTACGCGGCATCATGCGTACGTACACCACGCGTGAACTGCGCCGCGACCCCGATGAGTTGATCGTCGACTTTGCGGTGCACGGCCCTGCCCCCTCGCCGTCGGACGGACCGGCCACCAGCTGGGCACGGAAGGCGGCCCCCGGCTCCCGGATAGGCGTGCTCGCCCCGATCGAGGAGGAGAACGGCGCCTACGACTTCAGGCTGCCGCAGGACACCGACTGGGTCCTGCTGACCGCCGACGAGTCGGCGCTCCCGGCGGTGGCGAGCATCCTCGAAACGCTCCCGCCCGGCACTCCGACGCGCGTCTGGATCGAGGTCCACGACCCGGCGGACCGGCAGGACCTGTCCACCAAGGCCGACGCGGAAATCACCTGGCTCACGGAGACCGGCGCGACACCGTCGGCGATCCGCACCGCGGAGCTCCCGTCGGGCACCCCGTACGCCTGGATCACGGGCGAGTCCGCAACGGTCAAGGCCACCCGCCGCCACCTGGTCACCGACCGCGGCTTCGACCGCAAGCGGGTGTCGTTCTCGGGCTACTGGCGCCGAGGCACGACCACCGACGAACTCATAGACCGCAACGAAACGGCCTGAGCCCGTCGTCCACCGAAGGCCCTGCACCTGCCTCTGCCGGCCGGGGGCGGGGCCTTCGGTCGATTGGGGCGCGGGGAGGGGCACCCTCCAGTCCCAGCCCCGCCTACACCCCCAACCGCGACAACGCCTTCCCCCCGTCCAGCGCGCACACCCCGTCCCCCGCATGCGTCCACGCCGCGCCACACAGCGCCCGCAGCCCATCAAGCACGTCGCCCTCACCGTCAAGCACCAGCTCGGCCCCCCGCGCCGAAGCGGTCCACCCGCCGCAGCCGAACGCGCCCTCCGCCGAGGTCACTTCGGGCTGCCCGGTCAGGATGCCGCGCAGATCCGCGTCCACATACGTCGGCCGGTGCTCGGGCGGGGCCGCCAGCAAGTGGGCGCCGTCCGTCACTCCGGTCAGGACGAGCAGCGAGTCCACCCCGCCGTTGAACGCTCCCTCGATGTCCGTGTCGAGCCGGTCCCCCACGACCAACGGCCGCTCGGCACCGGTGCGCAGAATCGTCTCGCGGTGCATCGGAGGCAGCGGCTTGCCCGCCACCTGCGGCTCGGCGCCCGTCGCGATGCGGACCACCTCGACCGCCGCACCATTGCCTGGCGCGATGCCCCGCGCACTCGGAATCGTCAGGTCCGTGTTCGACGCGAACCACGGCACCCCGCGCGCGATCGCGTAACAGGCCTCGGCGAACCGCCCCCACGCCAGGTCCGGCCCCCCGTACCCCTGCACCACCGCCACCGGCTCGTCCTCGGCCGACTCCACCGGCTCGAGCCCCCGCTCCCGCAGCGCGACCCGCAGCCCTTCCCCGCCGATCACCAACACCCGTGCCCCCGCCGGGACCTGCTCGCTCACGAGCCGCGCGGCCGCCTGCGCCGACGTGATCACATCCGACGCCCCGGTCGGGATGCCCAGCTCCGTCAGATGCCCGGCGACCGCGTCCGGCGTGCGCAGCGCGTTGTTCGTCACGTACGCGAGATGCATCCCGCCCTCCCGCGCCGCACCCAGCGACTCGACGGCGTACACGATCGCCTGCCCTCCCGCGTACACCACCCCGTCCAGATCGAGCAGCGCCGTGTCATACGCCTCGCTCAGCACATTCCGGCTGCCATCGGGCCGCGTCCTGACGGTCTGGCTCATTACACATCGCTCCTCGGTCGATCCCACTCCCCCGATCATCGCTTATGCCACTGACACACATACGATGCTGCAATGAACACAGCGGGTGACACGGACGACCACGGCCTCGACCTGATCCCGTTCCGAGGCGTGCGCTACGTCCCCGAACGGGTCGGCAGCCTGGCCGCCGTGACGTCTCCTCCGTACGACGTGGTCGTACGGCCCGACGGCCTGCTCCACCTGGAGTCCGCCGACCCGCACAACATCGTCCGGCTGATCCTCCCGCAGGCCACCACGCCCGCCGCCCGCAACGACCAGGCCGCGGACACCCTGCGGTCCTGGCTCGCCCAGGGCATCCTCGCGCCCGACCCGGTGCCCAGCCTCTACGTCTACGAGCAGCGCGACGGCGATATCCTGCAACGCGGCGTCATCGGCGCCCTGCGCCTCTCGGAGGCGGCGGACGGCATCGTCCTGCCCCACGAGGGCGTCATGCCCCATGTCGTCGAGGACCGCGCGGCCCTGATGCGCGCGACGAGCGCCAACCTCGAACCGCTGCTGCTGACCTACCGCTCCGACGGCAACGCCACGGGCGCGCTGGCGCTCATCGAGCGCACCGTACTGAACAAGCCTCTCTTGTCGACGACCACGGAGGACGGCTTCAGCCACCGCCTGTGGGCGGTCACCGACCCCGCCGAGCTCGCCGAGATCCAGACAGATCTCGCCCGCCACCAGGCCCTGATCGCGGACGGACACCACCGCTGGGCGACCAACCTGCGGCTGCGCTCAGAGCACCCGTCCCCCGGCCCGTGGGACTACGGCCTTGTCCTCCTGGTGGACACCGCGCGCTACCCCCTGCGGGTCCGCGCCATCCACCGCTACCTGCACCAACTCCCGGTCGCGGACGCCCTGGCCGCTCTCACGGACACCTTCCGCGTCCGCACCGTCGACGGCGCCCTGCCCCGCGCGCTCGAAGCCCTGGCCGATGCCGCCACCGAAGGCAACGCCTTCCTCCTCGCCGGCGACGGCCGCTACCACCTCGTCGACCGCCCCTCCCCCGCCCTCCTCGCGCGTACGATCCGCGCCGACCGCCCCGAGGCCTGGCGCACCCTCGACGCGACGGTCCTGCACTCCACGCTCCTCGACCACATCTGGCAGATCCCCGACGCCCCTGAGCACATCGCCTACATCCACGACACCGAAGCGACCGTGGAGAAGGCAGAGCGCGACGGCGGCACGGCGATCCTGATGCACCCGGTCCGCGAAGAGGTCGTCCGCGACCTGGCCCGCCAAGGGGTCACGATGCCCCGCAAGTCGACATCCTTCGGCCCCAAGCCCGCATCGGGCCTGGTCCTGCGCAGCCTCGACGTCTGAACCTCCCGCAGCACGCGGATACGACGACGGGCGGGACCCCTGCTGGGATCCCGCCCGTCGTCGTATCTAGATCAACGCTCAGACCTTGCCGTCTCCGGCACCATCAACGTCATCGTCATCACCCTCATCGCCCTCGTCGTCCACGTCGCTCTGGACGACGGCGACATCACTGTCCGAGGACTCCGGGAGCGCATCGGCACCGTCCTCATCAAGAGCGTCCACGAACTCGACACCGTCCAGCTCGGCGAGCCGGTCCGACGCGTCGGTGCTGCCGTCCTTGTCGGACTCGATGGCCTTCGCGAACCACTCGCGCGCCTCGTCCTCACGCCCCGCCGCGAGCAGCGCGTCGGCGTACGCGTACCGCAGCCGCGCGGTCCACGGCTGCACGGAGTTCGACGCCAGCTCAGGGCTCTGCAGGGTGACGATGGCAGCATCGATCTGCCCCATGTCACGCCGGGCGCCGGCGGCCACGAGCCGCATCTCGACCTGCCCCGCCTTGTCCAGCTTCGCCACTTCAGGCCCACCGGCCATGTCCAGCGCCTTCTCGGGCCGGCCGAGACCACGCTCGCAGTCCGCCATGACGGGCCACAGCTCGACGCTGCCGGTCATCCGCCGGGCGGCCCGGAACTCGGCGAGCGCCTCGCTGTACTTCTGCGTCGCGTACGCGGCGAAGCCCGCCGCCTCGCGGACAGCGGCGACACGCGACGCGAGCCGCAGCGCGACCCGCGAGTACGCGTAGGCCTGCTCCGGGTCCTCGTCGAGCAGGTTGGCGACCATCACCAGGTTCTTGGCGACGTCCTCGGCAAGCCCCTTGGGAAGGCTCTGCAGCTCCTGCTGTACGTCCTTGTCGATCTCGTGCCCCGTGACGTCGTCCGGGATCGGCAGCCGCTTGATGGGCTCGCGGTCACGGTCCCGGTCGTCACGCCCGCGGTAGCCACCACGGTCGCCGTCGCGCCGGTCATCACGCCGGTCGTCCCGCCCGCGGAACCCGCCGGGCCGTCCGCCACGGCTGTCGTCACGACGCGGCCCACGGTCGTCCCGCCCACGGTAGCCACCGCCACCACCACGGCTGTCATCACGCCGGAACCCACCACGGTCACCACCGCGGTCGCCGCCACGATCGTCACGACGGTCATCGCGACGGAAGCCACCACGGTCACCACCGCGATCGTCACGCCGGTCATCCCGGCGGTCATCGCGCCGGAACCCGGGACGGTCGCCGCCGCCACGGCTGTCATCCCGACGGAATCCACCACGATCGCCACCGCGGTCATCACGACGGTCGTCACGGCGGAACCCGGGACGGTCGCCGCCACCACGGGGCCGGTCATCGCGTCGGTCGTCACGTCGATCATCGCGGCGGAAGCCACCACGGTCACCGCCGCGGTCATCGCGGCGGTCATCACGACGGAACCCGGGACGATCCCCGTCACGGCGGAAGCCGGGACGGCCACCACCGCGGCTGTCGTCGCGACGGAAACCACCACGGTCACCACCGCGATCGTCACGGCGGTCATCGCGACGCGGGGAGCCGGAGGTCGAGCGGTCGTCACGACGGAACGCGGGACGATCCCCGTCCCGACGGTCGTCACGGCGCGGGAAACCGGAGGTCGAGCGGTCATCGCGACGGAACGGGGGACGTCCTCCGCCATCACGGTCATCCCGCCCGCGGTAGCCGCCGCCACCGCCACGGTTGTCATCGCGGCGGAAGCCACCGCGGTCGTCCCGACGGTCGTCACGCCGGTCATCCCGGCGGTCATCCCGGCGGTCATCGCGCCGGAACCCGGGACGGTCGCCGCCGCCACGGCTGTCGTCGCGACGGAAGCCGCCACGCTCACCCCCGCGGTCGTTGTCACGACGCGGACCGCCACGATTGTCACGGTCATCACGGCGCGGTCCGCCAGAAGTGGGACGGTCGTCCCGGCGGAACGGGGGACGCCCGCCGCTGCGGTCGCCACGGTCGTTGTCCCGACGGGGCGCCCCACCGCGGTATCCGCCCCGGTCGCCACCGTCCCGGCGGCGCTGCTCGCGCTCCGGTCGCTCGTCGGGAGAGTTGGTGGACATCGGTGACTCCTAGTCTTCGGTACCGCAGTCATTCTCGCGCAGCCGGGTAGCCGGCGCGCTTCGACAAAAACAAAAAGGACCCTTGGTCCCAGCGTGGACGCTGGGACCAAGGGTCCTCCAAAGATTGTTCGGCGGCGTCCTACTCTCCCACAGGGTCCCCCCTGCAGTACCATCGGCGCTTTGAGGCTTAGCTTCCGGGTTCGGAATGTAACCGGGCGTTTCCCTCACGCTATGACCACCGAAACCCTATGAAATATCCAGCGAAATCGCCGGATCTCAAACAGGGCAGCGAACAAGCACACTCTTCAATTAAGTAGTGACGCTGTTCAGCCGACACAACTGTTCGTTGTTTCAGAACCAACACAGTGGACGCGAGCAACTGAGGACAAGCCCTCGGCCTATTAGTACCAGTCACCTCCACCCGTTACCGGGCTTCCAGATCT
>NZ_JBFACK010000020.1:0-184077 GCF_040640795.1 Streptomyces sp. NPDC021622 | reverse complement strand
CGAGCGACAGCGAGAGCAGCTCCATGAGCCGGGCCGTGTCGGTGCGGGGAGAGCCTGTCATGACGGTCACTTTACCTCGTGAAACTTGACGATCTTAAATATCGGCGTTTACCGTCTAGGCGTTGCTTGAGTTTATCAAGCATCTAAGTTGTCAAGTTTCCACGAGGAGCACCACCGTGACCGTCACTACGTCCTCGGCCTCCCGCGCGGCCGAGATCCTGTCCCGGCCCGTCGCGCTGAACGGCTTGACCGTCCCGAACCGGATCGCGATGGCGCCGATGACGCGCATGTTCTCCCCGGGCGGCGTTCCGGGCGAGGACGTGCGGTCGTACTACGCCCGCCGTGCCGCCGCGGGCGTGGGCCTGATCGTCACCGAGGGGACGTACGTCGGCCACGATTCGGCCGGACAGAGCGACCGTGTGCCGCGCTTCCACGGCGAGGAGCAGCTCGCGGGTTGGGCGAAGGTCGCCGAGGACGTGCACGCGGCGGGCGGCACGATCGTCCCGCAGCTGTGGCACATCGGCATGGTGCGCAAGCAGGGCGAGGCGCCCTACCCCGACGCGCCCGCCGTCGGCCCCTCCGGCATCCGCGTCGACGGCACCGAGGGCACCGGCAAGGCGATGACCCGGAGCGACCTGGACGACGTCATCGGCGCCTTCGCCGAGGCCGCCGCGGCCGCCGAGCGCATCGGCTTCGACGGCGTCGAGCTGCACGGCGCCCACGGCTATCTCCTCGACCAGTTCCTGTGGGAGGGGACGAACCGCCGTACCGATGCGTACGGCGGCGACGCCGTGGCCCGTACGAAGTTCGCGGCGGAGATCGTGGCGGCGGTCCGCGCGGCCGTCTCGCCCGAGTTCCCGGTGATCTTCCGCTACTCGCAGTGGAAGCAGGAGGCCTACGACGCGCGCCTCGCCGAGACCCCGGAAGAGCTGGAGGCGATCCTGGCCCCGCTCGCCGCGGCGGGCGTCGACGCCTTCCACGCCTCCACGCGCCGGTACTGGCTCCCGGAGTTCGAAGACTCGGACCTCAACCTGGCGGGCTGGACCAAGAAGCTCACCGGCAGGCCCACCATCACCGTCGGCTCGGTCGGCCTCGACGGTGACTTCATCCGCGCGTTCGCTGGCGAGGGCGCCGCGCTCGGCAGCATCGACAACCTCCTCGACCGCATGGAGCGCGACGAGTTCGACATGGTCGCCGTCGGCCGCGCCCTGCTCCAGGACCCGCAGTGGGCGGCGAAGGTCCTGGGGGACCGGACCGCGGAGCTGAAGCCGTACGACGCTGCGGCGCTGAAGACGCTGAGCTAGCGCCGCGAGCGCGCCGGACCGGATGAAACGTGCAGCGGGCCCAGGGCTTCGGCCCTGGGCCCGCTTTCGTCACTTGACGCCGAGGAGCTGCTCGATCGGGTCGATGGCGAAGTAGACGGCGAACAGCACCGAGACACCCCACAGCAGCCAGTGCACCTCGCGGGCCCGGCCGAGCGCCGTCTTGATGATGACGTACGCGAGGAAGCCGGCGCCGATGCCGTTGGTGATGGAGTAGGTGAACGGCATGACGGCGATGGTCAGGAACGCCGGGATCGCGATGTCGTAGCGGTCCCAGTCGATGTGCTTGACCTGCGTCATCATCAGGAAGCCGACGGCGACGAGCGCGGGGGCCGCCGCCTGCAGCGGAACGATCGTCAGCACCGGCGTGAGGAAGAGCGCCAGGGCGAACAGACCGCCGGTGAACAGGTTGGCGAAGCCGGTGCGGGCGCCTTCGCCGACACCCGCCGCCGATTCGATGTACGTGGTCGCGGAGGAGGCCGACGCGGCACCGCCCGCCACCGCCGCCGCACCGTCGATGAGCAGCACCCGGCCCAGACCCGGCACCTGGCCCTGCTCGTCGAGCAGATCCGCCTCCGCGGTGACACCGACGACCGTGCCCATGGTGTCGAAGAAGTCGGACAGGATGAGCGTGAAGACGAGCAGCAGTACGGTGACGACGCTGACCTGACCGAAGGCACCGAACACGTCGAACTTGCCGAGCAGCCCGAAGTCGGGGCTGTCCACGAGGGAGTCCGGCAGCTCGGGCGTGGTCAGACCCCACGTCTTGATGTCCGCCGCCTTGTTCAGGACCAGGGCGAGGACGGTCGTCACGACGATGCTGATGAGGATCGCGCCCTTGACCTTGCGGGCGAGCAGCACGATCGTCAGCACGACCCCGAAGCAGAACACGAACATCGGCCAGCCGGTGAGGTTGCCCGTGCCGAGCTGCACCGGCACGGTCGTGTTCGCGGCATCCGGGATGCGGGTGACGAACCCGGCGTCGACAAAGCCGATGAACGCGATGAACAGGCCGATACCGACGCTGATGGCCTGCTTGAGCGGCTGCGGGATGGCATGCATGACCGCCTCGCGCAGACCGGTCAGGACCAGCACGCAGATGATGATGCCTTCGAGGACGATCAGGCCCATGGCGTCGTCCCACGTCATCAACGGGGCGAGCTGGAAGGCGACGACCGCGTTGAGACCGAGTCCGGCCGCGAGCGCGAGCGGGAGGTTGCCGCCGATGCCCATGATGACCGTCATCACGGCGGCCACGAGCGCGGTGGCCGTGACCAGCTGGGCCGGGTCGAGCTCGGCGCCGGTCTTGTCCTTGGCGCCGCTCAGGATGATCGGGTTGAGCACCAGGATGTACGCCATCGTGAAGAACGTGGCGAATCCACCGCGTATCTCCCGGCCGTAGGTCGACCCGCGTTCACTGATGCGGAAGTAGCGGTCGAGCGGACCGCTGGGGACACGGGGTCCGCCGGGTGCCGGGTACGCGTCGTGCGGAGCGCCGGTCGCGCTGGGTTTCATCAACTCTCCAGGATGTGCGCATGACTTGGGGGCGCATGGAGCGTGCGCGGGTGAACGCATCCGGAATCAGGGGACTGTTGGATGAACATCCGACTCCGTCGTCGGCGGCGTGATGCGCGAACGCACATGCGAAGCGCTGTGGATCATACGGACGGATGGTCGGCGATGCGCGCTCGAATGCCCCGAACTGGCAATGGTTGCAAGGACGTTATGGAGATTCTGCGGCTGCACCCCGCGCCTGCTGGAGGTATGCACGAAAAGTACCCCTGGATCTATGCACTAAATGTGGGGTCTGTGGAACGCACAGTAGCCAAATCGATCATCTGTCTCTATTATCCCGGGCTGTGCCTGGTCCCCCCTCCCATGACCCGCCCCCGCCCTTCGACGCCGGTGCCGCGCGCCGCATCCGCGACTCCCTCGGCATGGCTCCCGGCCACGTCGCGCACGGCATGCGCGCCTCCTTCGGCATGGGGCACATCACCCCCGACACGATCACTGCCTGGGAACGCGGGATCGCCGCGCCCAACCCGGGCGAACTCGCCGCACTCGCCGCAGTGCTGTGGTGCGAGCCGACCCAACTCATCGGTACGCCCCGTGCGTTGAGGGAGCATCGGCTGATCCGCGGCTATGCCGCCGTCGATGTCGCCCGTGCGGTCGGCATGGACACCGCCGAATACGAGGCCGCCGAGCGCACCGGCGTATGGACGGGTGACGCGCGCCAGTCAGGAGCGCTGGCGTCCGTGCTCGGCCTCTCCGTACGCGACCGTCTTGCGGTCACGGGTGGGAACGGCCGCCTGGCCGAACTGCTCGGCGAGGCGGTCAGCACCCGCTGGCAGGCGCACTCCCGAGCCCTCGCGAAACTGACCGGTATCGACCGAAAGATGCTCGAAGCGCCGCTGCGCTTGATGCACCAGGAGTACCAGAACCTGATGACCGCGACCCTGAGCCGGGGGATGGTCGGCAAGTCCGCGTCCGGCGAGCAGGGCCGGGCCTATCTGGAGGGCATCGTCGACCGCTTCTGGACGCTGTTGGGCATGTGACGGTGCCGGGCGCCCGGTGCCCGGCACGGCCGGGCTTCAGGGTGAGGTCGCGTAGCGGGTGCCGACGTTTCCTGCGTGCCATTCGTGGTTGCCGCCCACCCAGTTCGACAGGCCGGTCATGAAGCGGGCGAGGAGCGGATCGGTGGCGGAGAGCACGGCGGCCTGTTCCTCGAAGAGGCGGACGAGGTCGTTGTGGACCTCGATCGACTGCTGGAAGGCGTCCTCGATGGAGCAGTCCTCCTCGGCGGCGATCACGGTCGGCAGGCTGTAGTGGAAGCGCTCGCTCTGCTGCTCCTTGCGCAGCGAGTAGAGGTCGTTGCAGATGGTCGAGGCGTTGGAGGACAGGGCGACGGCGCGCTGTACGGCGGGTTCCGCGAAGAGCTGGGCGGGCAGTTCGTAGCCGCCGATGGCGTCGGTGATGGTCAGGCATGGGCGGAAGTTGTTGAACTGCCGCTGCACCAGGTACTCCCACACCGCCGGGGTGCGGCGTTCGCTGATGCAGTCGCCCTCGGCGTTGTAGCCCAGGTAGAGGCCGGCGATGTCGTGCCGGTAGCGGTGGGCCTGCGCCGAGGTGGCCAGGGCACGGAAGTGGTCCATGGCCGAGCGCATCGAGCGCAGGGCCGGGTGGGAATCCACTCCGGACCGCCAATCGGCTTCGTAGCGTGGGGTGTTGTGGGCCGGGTCGATCGCGGACTGGGCGACGGCGAGTGCCGCGCCGCGCCGGTCGGCGCTGCCGCCGTACTCCGCCTCGCAGAAGTAGTCGTCCACGGCGTTCTCGCCCACCAGCAGGCGGGCGGCGGCCATGAGGTGGTCGATGTCCGGTGCGTCCGGGTGGCACAGGACGACCGACCGTCCCGGGTCGAAGCCGACAAGGGCCTCCCGGTGATCGGTGTCCGGATAGAGGGCCACATCGTTCTCGGCCCACTCGACGAGACGGTCGTTGACCTCGTCGGCCAGCGCACGGTCGTCCCGTACGGCGGGTGGGCAATAGAGGCCCTCGATCCGTTGCGATGACGGCGACATCGGCGATGGGCCGGCCGTGGGCGAGGCCGACGCCGATTCCGGTTCCGCGGCAGGCGTGAGGCGCAGGGAGTCGGTCCCGATCCCGGAAGGACCCGAAAGGAGCCGGGTCAGCAGGCGGGGCGAACCAAGGGCGTCCGCGGGCGCGTTGGTCGTACCGGGCAAGGGCGCCTTCATCCGCAACTCCGTCCACGGGAGAGTCGACTCGGCTCGGTCGTCGACGCAGGCATAGCACGGCCCAGAGGGCGGATCAAGGGCGCGCCGGCCTCCCCGACAGGACGCAGCACGCACAACAACCCTGCCCATACCGGGAATTGAGGATCCACCCCTCCACTTCTTCACGGCCTTGGATGACCTGGGACGGTTCGCTTGATTCCAGCCGTCCTCGGGCGCGGTGACTGCCGATCCCGCAGCGCGCCGCAGGCTGTTCGCGCAGGTCATCCAGGGCGTGGGGCCGGTGGCGCAAACACATGGTGTGGGCGGGAGGCCGCTCTCGACCGCCGTCGACGCGCGCTGCTTCACTTGCGGCGCGCAGCTCCTGCGGCCGGGTCCGCCGCAGGAGTCTTTCGTGTCCTGAGCAACGCACTGCCGTGGGAGGGGACCAGGATGGCGACCGCAACGTCGGCGGAGCAGCCGGAGCAACCTGAACAGAGCGCGGGCCAGGCACAGTTGAGTCTGGGCATCGCGGCCGCCCGCAATCTGGCGACCACCACCAAGACCGTTCCGCAGATGCAGAACATCAGCTCCCGCTGGCTGCTGCGGACGCTGCCCTGGGTGGAGGTCGGAGGCGGCACGTACCGGGTGAACCGGCGCCTGGTGTACGCGGTCGGCGACGGCCGGGTGACCTTCGTCCAGGAGGGCGCCGACGTCCGGGTCGTCCCCGCGGAACTGGGAGAGCTGCCGCTGCTGCGCGGATTCGACGACTCCGAGGCGCTGCGGGCGCTCGCCGAGCGCTTCCAGCAGCAGGAGCTCCAGCCGGGCCAGATCCTGTCCCAGGCGGGCCGCCCCGCCGACCACGTCTACCTGATCGCGCACGGCAAGGTGGAGAAGATCGGAACCGGCAAGTACGGCGAGGAGACCCGGCTCGGAGTCCTCGCCGACGGCGGCTTCTTTGGCGGCCAGGTGGTCGGGGACGAGCCCGGCGACTGGGAGTTCACCACCCGCGCGGTGACCGCGTGCACCGTTCTGGTGCTGCCCCGACAGGCGTACGAGGAGGTCGCCGGGCAGAGCGAGACGCTGCGGACCCATGTGCGGGCGCGCCAGGCCGAGGGGGAGCGGCCGCAGAACAGGCGCGGCGAGGCCGACATCGCGCTCGCCGCCGGGCACGCCGGCGAACCGGCGCTGCCCGGCACCTTCGTGGACTATGAACTGGAGCCCCGCGAATACGAGTTGAGCGTGGCGCAGACGGTCCTGAAGATTCACACCCGGGTGGCCGACCTCTACAACGACCCGATGAACCAGGTCGAACAGCAGCTGCGGCTGACCATCGAGGCGCTGCGCGAACGCCAGGAGTACGAGCTGGTCAACAACCGCGAGTTCGGGCTCCTGCACAACGCCGACCACAGCCAGCGCATCTCCACCCACTCAGGACCGCCCACACCGGACGACTTCGACGAGCTGCTCAGCATGCGGCGCCAGACCAAGGCGTTCTTCGCGCACCCGCGCGCCGTCGCCGCCTTCGGCCGCGAATGCAACAAGCGCGGCATCTACTTCGGCGACACCGAAGTCGGCGGCCACCGCCTTCCGGCCTGGCGCGGCGTGCCGATCTACCCCCTGGGGAAGCTGGAGGTCTCCGCCGAAGGCGCCACCTCGATCCTGGCGATGCGTACCGGCGAGGAGGCGGAGGGCGCGGTCGGCCTGCGCCAGACCGGCATCCCCGACGAATACGAGCCGGGCCTCAATGTGCGGTTCATGGGCATCAACGACCAGGCCGTCATCTCCTACCTGGTCAGCGCCTACTACTCGGCGGCCGTGCTCGTGCCCGACGCGGTCGGCGTTCTGGAGAACGTCGAGGTCTCCCGGACACCCGCCTGACACGTTGTTAAGGAGTTCTGACGATGACGATGACTCCGGAAGCCTCCTCCCGCGTGGTGCGCACCGCCTACCAGCAGGCGGTCGCGGAGTACTGGAACAAGGAGAAGGACCCGGTCAATCTGCGCCTCGGGGATGTCGACGGCCTATACCACCACCACTACGGGATCGGCGACTGGGATCCCTCGGTCCTGGAGGGCCCCGAGGAGACCCGCGACGAGCGCGTCATCGAGGAGCTGCACCGCCTTGAGTCGGCGCAGGCGGACGTGCTCATCGACCACCTGGGAGCCATCGCGCCCGGCCACCGTCTGCTGGACGCCGGCTGCGGCAGGGGCGGCACCAGCATCATGGCCAACCAGCGCTTCGGCTGCCAGGTCGACGGCGTATCCATCTCCGAGTCACAGGTCGAGTTCGCCAACGCCCAGGCCCGCAGGCGCGGCGTCGACGCCAAGGTGGCCTTCCACTTCCGCAACATGCTGGACACGGGTCTGCCGTCCGGTGCCTTTCACGGGATCTGGAACAACGAATCCACCATGTACGTGGACCTGTTCGCGCTCTTCTCCGAGTACGCCCGGCTGCTGGTCCACGGCGGGCGCTACGTCTGCATCACCGGCTGCTACAACGACGTCACCGGCGGCCGCTCCAAGGCGGTGAGCCGCATCGACGAGCACTACACCTGCAACATCCACTCCCGCAGCGCGTATTTCAAGGCGCTCGCCGCCAACGGCCTCGTCCCCATCAACGTCGTCGACCTGACGGCCGCGACCATCCCCTACTGGGAACTGCGGGCCAAGTCCTCACTGGCCACCGGCATCGAGGAACCCTTCCTGACTGCGTACCGCGAAGGCAGCTTCCACTACCTCCTCATCGCCGCCGACCGCATCTGACCCTCGGCTCGCAGGATGAGCTCCGCGTCGGTGGCGACGCAGGGGCGGAACCCCGTCGCGATCCGGTCGAGGAGTGAGCACAGCCACCGGGAGTCCTCCGACGAGGCGTGGCACAGTCGCATGCGCCGGGACTGCAGCGGGACGATGCGCAGCTCGACGAGCCGGCCCGTGCCGGGTTCAAGTGAGGCCAGGTAGAGGAGCCGCAGGTCGTCGCGGTACTGCTCGTACCCGGTGATGCCCTCGTAGTCATTGATGAAATCGCCGCAGCCGTACAGGACGAGCTTGCCTCGATACGTCTCCAGGGGGCGAGGGTGGTGCGATGAGTGGCCGTGCACGACATCCGCTCCGGCGTCGATCAGGGCGTGCGCGAAGGCGACTTGGTCCCGGGGCACGCGGTACCCCCAGTTGGAGCCCCAGTGGACCGAGACCATCGCGATGTCGCCCGGACCCTTCGTCCGCCGTACGCGGTCGGCCACTTCGGCAGCGGCGGATGCGCCGGCCACGAAGCTCACCCCGCTGCGGTCTTCGGCCGCCGCCCAGCCGTACGGAACGCCGCTGGACGGCATGCCGAAGGCGAAGACCAGGAGCCGGTGGTTCCCGTCGAGCGGGACGATCGCCGGGCGGCTCGCCGCGTCTGCGTCCTGGCCCGCGCCGGCCGTCCGCAGCCGTGAGTCGGCCAGTGAGCCGAGCGTCTCCGTCAGCCCGCTGCGGCCGAAGTCAAGGACGTGATTGTTGGCCAGGACGCAGACGTCGGGCCGGGCGGCCGCCAGGCAGGGGACGTTGGCGGGATGCATCCGGTAGTGGATGCCCTTGCCCGGTGCGAACGAGCCGCCGCGCGTGACGCTGGTCTCCAGGTTGATGACGCGGGCGTCGGGCGCGGCCGCCGCAAGGACCTCCAGCGCGTCCCCCCAGGGCCACGCGAAGCCGACCGGACGCGGGATGGGCCCGTTCACCGCCTCCGCCAGGGCGACGTACCCGTTGGCGTCCCGCATGTAAGTCTCGCGCAGCTCCGGGTCACCGGGGTGCGGCAGTATCTGGTCCACACCACGGCCGAGCATGACGTCGCCGCAGACGAACAGCGTGGTCATGCGGCCTCTCCCTGGGGTGTCGTGGGGTCGATGAGCCGATCAGTCGACGATGCCGATCAGCGCGAGGGTGATGTTGTCGGGGCCGCCGGCCTCGATGGCGGACTTCCACAGTCCGAAGGCCGCCCGCCCGCCGTCCTGGGCCCGCAGCACCTCGTCGATCGCTTCCTCGGGCACGGGGTCGGTCAGGCCGTCGGTGCACACCAAGTAGCGCCGCCCCGTGGTGAGGGGCGTCGTGCTGATGTGCGGCGTGATCTCGGTGAACCGCGGAGCGCCGCCGAGCGACTGCGTGACGATCGACGTGGTGCGCCGGCCGGGCTCCGGTGCCGGGCTGTCGTCGACGCTCATCCGGTGCAGCGCCGCATGGCCGCCGCTCACGTCGAGCACTCTGCTGTCACCGACGTTGAACACCAGCAGTTCCGTCGGGAGGACCACGATCCCCGCGACCGTCGTCCCCATGGTGATCAGCTCCGGGTCCCCGTCCGCCACCGCGTACACGGAGTGATTGCAGGCGTCCAGCGCGTCACGCACGGCTTGTTCGCTGTCCAGGGTGGGGCCGAGCGAAGCCAGGTGCCGGACGACGAGGCTGCTGGCGACCTCGCCGGCCGGCTGGCCGCCGATGCCGTCGGCGACCGCCACGACGAGCGGCGTACCGAGCGGGAACCCCAGCGTCTGCGGGTTCTCGGTCACGGTTCCGCACAGCGTCCATGGCCCGACGGCCAGACTGTCCTCGTTGTGATCGCGCATGAGCCCCGGGTGACTCAGGGCGGTGACCGTTACGTACGGCATCTCCATCCCGCCTCTCTCCGCCACGGCGGGCGCTTTCCGCACCTCCAATTGTCGCGCCGTGCGCCCCCGCGGGCGCGGTCGGAGCGCGACAATGGAAGTGCCGAACGAGATGGGGCGAACACCGTGCTGTTCAGCGACCGTGTGGATGCCGGGCGCCGCCTGGCCGGAGCGGTGCGGCACCTGCACAAGGAAAGGCCGGTCGTCCTTGGCCTGCCCAGAGGCGGCCTACCGGTGGCCTTCGAGGTGGCGCGGGCGCTCGGTGCCCCGCTCGATGTGATCGTGGTCCGCAAGCTCGGCGTCCCCTACCAGCCGGAACTGGGCTTCGGGGCGATCGGCGAAGGCGGCGTACGCGTCATCAGCGAGGAGATCGTGCGCCACTGCGGCATCCGGCCCGCGGAGCGCGCCGCGGTCGAGCGCCGGGAGGAACGGGAGCTGCTGCGCCGGGCGCGGCGGTACCGCGACGGGCGCCCTCGGACGGCGGTCGACGGCCGCACGGTGATCGTGGTGGACGACGGGATCGCGACCGGCGCCACGGCCGCTGCCGCCTGCCGGGTCGCACGGGCACAGGGCGCGGCCCGCGTGGTGCTCGCCGTGCCGACGGCTCCGGCGGACACCCTTGACCGGATGCGCGAGGTGGCGGATGAAGTGGTGTGCCTGGCCGCGCCGGACCTGTTCGGCTCCGTGGGCCAGTGGTACCGCGACTTCTCGCAGACCTCCGACGAGGAAGTGATCGCATACCTGGCGCAGGCCGCCCGTTCCGGACCCGTCGAGGCCGAGGTCGAGGTCGACGCGGGCGGCATCGGTCTGGTCGGAGACCTCGCTCTGCCGGAGGGCGCCCGCGCGGTGGTGATGTTCGCCCACGGCTCCGGCAGCAGCAGGCACAGCCCGCGCAACCGGTCGGTGGCGTCGGCCCTGCGCGCGGCGGGTCTCGGCACGCTCCTCTTCGACCTGCTCACTCCCGCCGAGGAGGGCGACCGGGCGAACGTCTTCGACATCGACACGCTGGCCGCGCGGCTGTCGGGGGCCACCCGCTGGCTGCGGCAGCGCGAGTCCTTGGCGATCGGCTACTTCGGAGCCAGCACCGGGGCCGCGGCGGCGCTGCGGGCAGCCGCCGACGACGCGGCCGATGACACGGCTGTCGGCGCCGTGGTCTCCCGGGGCGGCAGGCCCGATCTCGCCGCGCCCCGCCTCGGCGACGTACGCGCACCGACCCTGCTGATCGTCGGCGGGCACGACCCGATGGTGGTCGACCTCAACCGTGCCGCCCAGGCGGAACTGCGCTGCGAGAACCGGCTCGACATCGTCCCGGGGGCCACGCACCTCTTCGAGGAACCCGGAACCCTGGACCAGGTGGCCGACCTGGCCAGGGACTGGTTCATCGGACACCTGACGGCAAAGGATGGTCGGCCCGGTGGCGGCGGCCCCGGCGTGCCGGAACAGCCGCACGGGCGCCGTGAGTTACCCGGCGCACTCCGGGCACAGCCCTCGATAGGTCACCTCGACATCGGACACCTGGAAGCCGAACCGTTCGGATGGCGGCAGCGCCGCCAGCGGGTCGCCTTCGGGGTGCACGTCCCGGATGGCGCCGCAGCCGGAGCAGACCAGGTGCTGGTGCGGATGGTGGGCGTTCGGGTCGTAACGCTTGGCGCGTCCGTCGGTGGCCACCTCGACCACCTCGCCGAGCGAGACGAGTTCGCCGAGGGTGTTGTAGACGGTGGCACGGGAGATCTCCGGCAGCCGGGCGGTGGCGCGCGCGAGCACCTCGTCCGCGGTGAAATGGACGTGTTCGCCGTCGAGCACCTCGGCGACCACCCGGCGCTGAGCGGTCATCCGCCAGCCACGTCCGCGGAGCCGTTCGAGCAGGTCGCTCATGTCCACCAGCCTAACTTTGCGTCGTTGAGCATCGTCCGACAAATGAATCCGTACGGCGCCCTGTCTGTCGTATTGACTTGGACTTGGTCCATCGTAGGATCGGATCCGGCCGACAGCCAAGGGACAGGGCAACAGCAGGGAAAAGCGCGTGACTTCAGCAGGCGGGTCCGCTCGACGCGGCATCCGGTGCACCGCTCGCCGACCATTGGTACGGCGAGCCGGCGGGAGTCCTCGGCCTGGAGCCGTTCGAGGACCAGATCCTGCTGGAGAAACCTGCCCCCGTCGACCCCGAGCGCATCGTCCGTGTGCGCGCCGGTGCCCGGTCGGTGACCAGCCCGCCCTCGGCGGCCCGTGCACCGACCGAAGCACCACTCCGCAGTTCTTGAGGCAGTTCTTGAGCTTTGTGATCCGCCCCGTCCGGAAGGATTCCCATGTCTGAGAACCATGACGCGATCGTCACCGACCCGAAGCCGGAGGAGACAGGCGGCTGCCCGGTCGCGCACGGACGCGCACCGCACCCGACCCAGGGCGGCGGAAACCGCCAGTGGTGGCCGGACCGGCTCAACCTGAAGATCCTCGCCAAGAACCCCGCCGTGGCGAACCCCCTGGGCGAGGAGTTCGACTACGCCGAGGCCTTCAAGACCCTCGACCTGCCCGCGGTGAAACGCGACATCGCCGAGGTGCTCACCACCTCGCAGGACTGGTGGCCCGCCGACTTCGGCAACTACGGCCCGCTGATGATCCGGATGGCCTGGCACAGCGCGGGCACCTACCGCATCAGCGACGGCCGCGGCGGCGCCGGCGCCGGTCAGCAGCGCTTCGCCCCGCTCAACAGCTGGCCGGACAACGCGAGCCTCGACAAGGCCCGCCGTCTGCTGTGGCCGGTCAAGAAGAAGTACGGCCAGAGCCTCTCCTGGGCCGACCTCATGATCCTCACCGGCAACGTGGCCCTGGAGGGGATGGGCTTCAAGACCTTCGGCTTCGGCGGCGGCCGCCCCGACGTCTGGGAGCCCGACGAGGACGTCTACTGGGGTCCCGAGACCACCTGGCTCGACGACGAGCGCTACACCGGCGACCGGGAGCTCGAGGACCCGCTCGGCGCCGTCCAGATGGGCCTCATCTACGTCAACCCCGAGGGCCCCAACGGCAACCCGGACCCGATCGCCGCGGCCCGCGACATCCGTGAGACGTTCCGCCGGATGGCGATGAACGACGAGGAGACGGTCGCCCTGATCGCGGGCGGTCACACCTTCGGCAAGACCCACGGAGCGGGCTCGTCGGACAACATCGGTCCCGACCCCGAGGCCGCCCCGATGGAGCAGCAGGGCATCGGCTGGAAGAGCACGAACGGCACCGGTGTGGGCGCCGACGCGATCACCAGCGGTCTCGAGGGCATCTGGACGAACACCCCGGTCACCTGGGACAACAGCTTCTTCGAGATCCTCTTCGGCTATGAGTGGGAGCTGTTCAAGAGCCCGGCCGGCGCGTACCAGTACCGTCCGAAGGACGGCGCAGGGGCGGGCACCGTACCCGACGCCTTCGACGCGTCGAAGACGCACGCGCCGACGATGCTCACGACCGACCTCTCGCTCCGGTTCGACCCGGCCTACGAGCAGATCTCACGGCGCTTCAAGGACAACCCCGAGGAGTTCGCCGACGCCTTCGCTCGCGCCTGGTTCAAGCTGACCCACCGCGACATGGGCCCGATCGTGCGCTACCTCGGCCCGGAGGTCCCGGCGGAGCAGCTGGTGTGGCAGGACCCGCTGCCCGCGGTCACGCACGAGCTCGTCGACGCGGCGGACATCGCCGCCCTCAAGAGCCAGGTCCTCGCATCGGACCTGACGGTTTCCCAGCTGGTGTCCACCGCGTGGGCGTCGGCCTCGTCCTTCCGCGGCAGCGACAAGCGCGGCGGCGCCAACGGCGCCCGCATCCGCCTGGAGCCGCAGAGCGGCTGGGAGGTCAACCAGCCCGACGAGCTGGCCACCGTACTGCGCACCCTGGAAGGGATCAGGGACTCCTTCAACTCGGCCCAGAGCGGCGGCAAGCAGATCTCGCTTGCCGACCTGATCGTGCTGGCCGGCGCCGCCGGTGTCGAGCAGGCCGCCAAGGACGGCGGCGTCGAGATCGAGGTCCCGTTCACGCCGGGCCGCGCCGACGCGTCGCAGGAGCAGACGGACGTGGAGTCGTTCTCCGCGCTCGAGCCGCGCGCCGACGGGTTCCGCAACTACATCGGCAAGGGCAACCGCCTGGGCGCCGAGTACCTGCTGCTCGACAAGGCGAACCTGCTGACCCTCAGCGCCCCCGAGCTGACGGTCCTCGTCGGTGGCCTGCGCGTCCTCGGCGCCAACCACCAGCAGTCGAAGCACGGCGTCCTCACCACCAACCCCGGGACTCTGACCAACGACTTCTTCGTCAACCTGCTCGACCTGGGCACGGAGTGGAAGTCGACGTCCGAGGCCCAGGACACGTTCGAGGGCCGTGACGCCGCCACGGGCGCGGTCAAGTGGACCGGCACCCGTGCCGACCTCGTCTTCGGCTCGAACTCCGAGCTGCGCGCGGTCGCGGAGGTCTACGCGAGCGATGACGCGAAGGAGAAGTTCGTGCAGGACTTCGTCAAGGCGTGGGACAAGGTCATGAACCTGGACCGGTTCGACCTCTCCTGACGCGTAGCGGACGACGGCGTCCGGGCCGGCCCCCGTGGGCCGGTCCGGACGCCGTTCTGCGTGCGTGCGGTGACAGGAGGCGCCGTACGATCACCGAAGGCACGACAGAGGAGGCCCGTTGAACACCGGCGCAGCGGTTCCGGACAGCTACTACGAGCGGATAGACGAGCACCGCTACAAGCCCACCGTCCACGCGAGCGGCGCCTGGGACCCCGACGAGCTGCACTTCAGTCCGCTCGGCGGCCTCGTCGTCCACGCCATCGAACGCCATCTGGCCGGCAGGGCCGCGGACACCGGCCTGGTCATCGGCCGGATCAGCTTCGACATCCTGGGGCGCCTCGCGCTCGACGAGTGCGAGATCCAGGTGGAGACCGTCCGCCCCGGCCGCACCATCGAGCTGATCGAGGCCACCGTGCTGGTCGCAGGACGAGCGGTGGTCCGCGCCCGCGCCTGGCTCCTCGCCGCGCTCGACACGAGCGCCGTCGCGGGCGGCGCCCCGGCCCCGCTCACCCCGCCCGACGAGGTCGCCCCGTGGGAGATGGCAGCCCTCTGGCCCGGCGGATACATCGCCTCCATCGACGTACGTCCGCTGTCCCCGCCGCAGCCGGGACGTACAACCGCCTGGATCTCCACGGCACTTGACCTCGTCGCGGGTGAGAGCGCAAGCCCGCTCGCGTCGTACGTTGGCCTCGTCGACACCGCCAACGGCATCGCCGTACGCCAGCCGCCCACCGCCTGGATGTACCCGAACGTCGACCTGACCCTGCACCTGTACCGGCAGCCCGAAGGCCGCTGGACCGGCCTCGACACGACGGTCGTCTTCGGAGGCTCGGGGCACGGCGTCACCAGCACGGTCCTGCACGACGCCACCGGACCTGTCGGATACGCACACCAGATGCTGACCGTCAGGCCACAGCCGACCGCGCAGTGACCGTGCGGGATGTCCGGCAGCGGCGCCTGATCCTGCTCGATGTACCGGCGGCACTCGGCCTCGCGCTGCTGCCTCAACTGGCCCCACTGCGGGACACGTTGAGCGGCGAGACGAGCGACACCGCCGTGTTGGTCCTTTCCCTGAGTACCGCGCTGCCGGTCGCCGTCCGTCGGCTGTGGCCCGTGCCGGTCTTCGCGTTCGTGCTCGTCGCCGCCTGCGCGGCACTGCCGTCCGGACTCGGGCCGACCTCGTTCCTCGCCGCCGCGTACGCGCTGTATGCGGTGGCGGTGGAGTGGCGGCGGCAGCCGGGGCCGTCCGCGGTCGTCATCGGCGGGGCGTGCGCGACTGGTGCCGCCCTGCTGACGCTGACGGGAGGGCGGGACTATGAAGGCGGGACCCGGGTGGTGCAGGTCGTGTTCGGGCTGCTGGTCCTCGGCGCGACCTGGGCGGCGGGGTCGTCCGTCAGGGAACGCAGGGAGAGCGTACGGCGCGTCATCGCGGAGACGGCCGAGCGGGCGAAGGTCGAGGAGCGGCTGCGCATCGCCCGTGACCTCCACGACGTCGTCACGCACAGCGTGGGCCTCATCGCGGTCAAGGCCGGGATCGCCAACCACGTGGTCGACAGCCGCCCGGAGGAGGCGCGGGAAGCCCTGACGGTGATCGAGGACGTCGGCCGCACGGCACTGCGCGACCTGCGGGCCACGCTCAAGGTGCTGCGGCGCGACGGGGATGCCGACGAGGACATCGGTCCCGCGCCGGGGCTCGCCGATCTGCCGCGGCTGGTGCGGGCCGCCGAGGCGGCGGGAGTCCGTGTCGATCTTGACTCCCGCTGCGACGAGGGGCCTCCGGACGGCATCGCGACGGCCGCGTACCGGATCGTGCAGGAAGCCCTGACCAACGTCGTGAAGCATGCGGCGCCGACCCGGTGCCGGATCGAACTCAGGGCAGGGGCTGGTGAGTTGACGGTTGATGTCTACGACGATGGGCCCGGCGCGGGTGCCGCGCACCGCCCCGCCGCCCCCGGCGGCGGCCTCGGCCTGGTCGGGATGCGGGAGCGGGTCACCGCACACGGCGGCACTCTCACCGCCGGGCCGCGGGCGGGCGGCGGCTTCCGGGTGACGGCGGCACTGCCGTACTGATCCGGACTCATCCGCAGGTATGGGTTCGGTGCACGCGGGGCGTCCCGCTCATCCCGACCCGGGACCGATGCACGGGCCACGGTCCGTGGCGAGACTTGACGTGTGATCGACGTCCAGAACTTGACCAAGCGGTACGGGGAGCACACCGTCGCCGGCGGTCTCACCTTCACGGTGCGACCGGGTGCCGTCACGGGGTTCCTCGGGCCCAACGGGGCCGGTAAGTCCACCACGATGCGGATGATGCTCGGCCTGACGCACCCGGACGGCGGGTCCGCGCGGATTGGCGGGCGTGACTACCGCGAACTGCGCCACCCCGCCCGGCACGTCGGCGCCCTCCTCGACGCGTCGGCGCCGCACCGCGGCCTCACGGCGGTCGACCATCTGCGGTGGCTGGCGCAGAGCAACCGGATCCCGCGGCAACGGGTCGGCGAGGTACTGGAGTTGGCCGGTCTGACGCACGCGGCCCGGCAGCGGACCGGAGCCTTCTCCCTGGGCATGGGCCGACGGCTCGGCCTGGCCGCCGCCCTGCTCGGCGACCCGCCCGTCCTGGTCCTCGACGAGCCGTCCAACGGCCTGGACGCGGAAGGCATCCGCAGGCTGCGCGAACTGCTGCGCAGGCGGGCCGCCGAGGGCGGCACCGTCTTCGTATCCAGTCATCTGATGACCGAGATGTCCCTGATCGCCGACCATGTAATCGTCATCGACCGAGGTCAACTCCTCGCGGACACCGGCATGGCGGACTTCATCCGGACCCATGCGCGGCCGTACGTACGCGTGCGGTCCTCTGAACCCGCCCTGCTGGCCCGTGAGTTGGAACGCAGGGGAGCCGTGCCCGTTCTCGCGGCGGACGGCAGTCTGGAGGTCGGTGGTCTTTCCGCGGGCGACATCAGCCGCCTCGCCGCGGGGTGCGGTGTCGCGCTCGACGAACTGAGCACCCGTACCGGCTCCCTGGAGGACATCTTCCTCTCGCTCGTCGGGGGCAGCCGTGGCTGAGACGCTCGCGGCCGTCCGGGCCGAGTTCACCAAGGTGCGAGGTGTCCGCGGCACGTTCCTCGCGCTGCTCCTTTTCATCCCGCTGAGTCTCCTCATCGCCGCCTTGGACGGCTGGTCGGCGAGGTCGGCGCTGGAATCCGACCGCGGCATGCTGCGCGACGGCTTCACCGCCGCGCAGGCCGGCCTCGACGGAATCCTCTACGGGCAGCTCGCGCTGATCGTGTTCGGTGTGCTCGTCGTCAGCAGCGAGTACGGGTCGGGGATGATGCGGGTCTCGCTGCTCGCCGTGCCCCGGCGCGGAAGGCTTTACGCGGCGAAAATGGCCGTCACGGCAACGGCCGCCCTGCTCGTCGCGATCCCGGTCACCGTCGTCGGTTACCTGGTCACTCAGCTCGCCCTGGGATCCCACGGTTCCTCGATCGGGGCGGAGGGCGTGCCCCGGGCGCTGGCCGGGGCGGTGCTGTATCTGACGCTGGTGAGCCTGTTCGCCGCGGGCACGGCCGCGGCGGCCCGCAGCGCCGTCGTCCCCCTGGCGATCCTGCTGCCGATGGTGCTCGCGGGGTCCCAGATCCTCTCCGTCATCGGGGCCACGAAGGAGGTGGCGCGGTACTTCCCCGACCGGGCCGGCGCGCGGATGCTGACCGTCGACGCGGGTGACGCGTACACCGGGGGTGCGGTGCTGCTCGTCTGGACGGTGACGGCGCTCGCTGTGGGCCAGGTGCGCCACAGCCGATGGGATGCCTGAGTCCGCTGGCCGACCGCGGCCCAACCTACCGACGTGTGACGGGAGTTGAAAGGGCCGACGAGACCCCACTGCTAAAGTTGCCGAATCCAGAGGCCCGTTGAACAGCATGCGAGGAACGCGGGATGGCCGAGGCGATCCGAGTGCTGATCGCGGACGATCAGGCGTTGCTGCGCGGCAGCTTCCGCGTGCTCATCGATGCCACGCCCGGGATGACGACGGTCGGCGAGGCGGCGGACGGCGCCTCGGCAGTGGAACTGGCCCGGGAGCTGGTCCCGCACGTGGTCCTGATGGATCTCCGCATGCCCGTGATGGACGGCATCGCCGCCACGCGGCACATATGCTCCGACGAGGGCCTGGCCGGGGTACGGGTGCTCGCGCTCACGATGTTCGACATGGACGAGTACGTGTACCCGGCCCTTCGGGCGGGCGCGAGCGGATTCCTGCTGAAGGACGCCTCACCGTCCGACCTGGTCGCGGGCATCCGTGTCGTGGCCACCGGCGAGGGCGTCCTGGCGCCGACGGTCACCCGCCGCCTCATCGCGGACCACTCGGGCCGCACCGAACCCGACCGGCGGGCACCCGGGCTCGTGGGGCTCACCAAGCGGGAACAGGAGGTGCTCGTGCTGATCGCCAACGGCCTTTCGAACGCCGAGATCGGCGCACACCTGGTGATCAGCCTGCCGACGGTGAAGACTCATGTGGGCAGCCTCCTGGCCAAGTTGACCGCCCGCGACCGCGCGCAGCTCGTCATCATCGCGTACGAGAGCGGACTGGCCGAGCGCGGAATGCCGGCCTGAGGGACCCGTGCCCCGGCGTCGCCCGGCCGCGGTCAGTCCGTGACCCCGCTCGCAAAGGCGAGCGAGCGGCTGAAGATGTCATCCGCCTGCGCCTCGGTCAGCCCGTACCAGACGTGGTCGGAGCCCGGGACCGTCCAGAGTTCGACGGGCGCGCCCGCCTCGCGCAGGCGATCGGCCAGGGCCTCGCTGTGGGTGCGACTCACCATGCGGTCCTCCTCGCCGTGGACGAGGAGGAGCGGCGGTGCGTCGGCGTGGGCCCGGGCGAGCGGGCTTGCCGCGCGGGCGAGTTCGGGTACGGCGGAAGGGGCCGCGCCCAGCAGCAGCGCTTCGGGGGACGCGGGGTCCGACGGGTCGTAGCTGCCGCGGGCGGTGGTCAGATCGCTCGGCGCGTACCAGATGACGGCGCCCGCGACCCGCGGTCCGGTGTGGGTGAGCGCGAGGAGGGAGGCGAGGTGCCCGCCCGCGGACTCTCCCCACACCACCGTCCGCCCGGTGTCGATGCCGAGCTCATCGGAGCGCAGCGTCAGCCACCGCAGGGCGGCACGCAGGTCGTCAAGCGGGGCGGGGAAGACGGCCTCGCCGCTGAGCCGGTAGTCGACGCAGGCGACCGCGAAGCCTGCGGCCGCGATGCGCGCGAAGGGCCCGGGCGACCACGAACGCGTGTGCAGCCCCATGTCGTCGCGCCGCCCCCGGCGCCACGCACCGCCGTGCACGTAGAGCACCAGCGGGGCGGGCGTGGGGGATTGGCCGGCCTTCTCGGGCAGCCACAGGTCGAGCTCCAGCGGGCGGCTGCCCTCGGGCACGTCGTAGGGGATCCCGCGCAGCACGCTGACGCCGGGCTCGCAGGGGGCGGCGGGCGGCAGGGCCGCGATGTCCGGGTGGGGTACGCCGATGACCTGGAAGAGGCTGGGGCGTTCGGCCGTCACTGGGTGCTCCACTGGTGGTCGGGCAGGGAGAGCACATCGTACTGTTCGAAACTTCTTGGGGGGCGACCGCCTCAGACGGGGGCGTAGGCGCGGGCGGCGACGAGCTGTTCGGTGACGCGGGTGAAGGCGCGGGCCGCGGCGCTGCGGTAGGCGCTGTCGCGGTGCAGCAGCGTGACGGTCCGGGCCGGCAGGGGAGGGTCCAGCGGGACCTGGGTCAGATGGGGGTGGTCGTGTGTGACGGCGTCGGGCAGCACCGTCGCCAGGTCGGTGCGCCGGACGATCTCGGTGAGCGCCTGGATGGAGTTGGCCTCCACGGCGATGCGCGGCTGCACCCCGTGCGCGGTGAAGTAGCCGTCGATATGGGTGCGGGTAGCGAAGTCACCGCTGAGAAGCGCGAGTTGACGCTCCATCAACTGGCTGACGGGCAGGGGAACTTCGCTGTCGCTGTCGGGGTGCCGGGCCGCGGCGACGACCAGGCCGAGGGTCTCGGTGAACAGGGCGGTGGCGGTGATGCCGGGTGCGTGCGGGCCGTGGAAGGCGATGCCGAGGTCCAGCTCGTCGGCGAGCAGCCCGGCCTCGATGCGTTCCTGCGTCATCTCCTTGACGTCCAGTGTGATGCCGGGGTGGCGGTCGTGGAACTCTGCGGCGAGGGGACCGACGAGGTAGGTGGTGAACGTCGGGGTGATCGCCAGGCGCAGATGCCCGCGGGAGAGATCGGCGACGTCCAGGACGGCACGTTCGGCAGCGGCGAGGTCCCGCAGGGCCCTGCGGGCGTAATGGGCGTAGGTCTCGCCGGCGTCGGTGAGTCGGACGGTCCGTCCGGTGCGGTCGAGGAGCTGTGTGCCCACGGCGCGCTCGAGCTGCTTGATCTGCTGGGACAGCGTCGGCTGGGACACCCGCAGCTCCTCGGCGGCGCGGGTGAAGTTGGCGTGCTCGGCGACGGCGAGCAGATAGCGCAGATGACGGAGCTCCGGAGCCATGCCCTCCAGCATAGACGGAGCTATAGATGGCATCGATAGGAGTCATGGATAGTGCGTCTTGGACGCTATAGGTGCAGGTCGTGCATGGTGGATCTCGCCGCCCCACAGAGCGGCAGCGCCGCCCGCCGAGTGGGCAGCCAGGAAGGGAGTGACCATGCCAGACCTCACCGAGGGCGTCACGCGATTTCGGCGCGATGTCTATCCGGCAAAGGCGGAGCTCTTCGCCGAGCTGGCCGCGACCCACCGGCCGACGACGCTGTTCATCAGCTGCTCCGACGCCCGGGTGGTGCCGGAGCTGATCACCCAGAGCGAGCCGGGCGAGCTGTTCGTGATCCGCACCGCCGGCAATCTCGTCCCCGCCCACACTCCCGGCTCGGACGGGGTGGCGGCCAGCATCGAGTACGCCGTCGCCGTCCTCGGCGTCACCGACATCGTGGTGTGCGGTCATTCCGCCTGCGGCGCGATGACCGCGCTCGCCGAGAACCACGACCTGACCGCCGCTCCCGCGGTCGCCGACTGGCTGCGGCACGCGGACGCCTCACGGGCCCGCGTCACCGCGGAGACCGGCGAGCGCGAGGTGGACGCCCTGGTGCGCGAGAACGTACGCGCCCAGCTGGCGAATCTGGCGACCCACCCCTCGGTGGCCCGCGCCCTGGCCGCGCGAACCCTCACCCTGCACGGCTGGGTCTATGACATCCCCACCGGCACCGTCGAGGAACTCGACGCCACCGGCCGCACGGCCACGCTCGTGGCCTGAGCCGGCAGAACCAGAAGCAGCCGCCGCCTGTCCGGCGAGCGGCACCCCCCCCGAAAGGAACCTCCCATGCTGCACGCCCAGTTCGACCCCACCGCACGTCAGACCCTCGCCACGACCGCCGTCGAGGCCAAGCTCCGCAAGGACCTGTCCTGGCAGCAGATCGCCGACGCAGCCGGCCTCTCGGTGGCCTTCGTCACCGCTGCCGTGCTCGGCCAGCACGCCCTGCCCGAGCAGTCGGCAACGGCCGTCGCCGAACTCCTCGGCCTGGACGACGACGCCGCGCTGCTCCTGCAGACCATCCCGACCCGCGGCTCCATCGACGGCGGTATCCCCACCGACCCGACGATCTACCGCTTCTACGAGATGCTCCAGGTCTACGGCACGACGCTGAAGGCCCTGGTCCACGAGGAGTTCGGCGACGGCATCATCAGCGCGATCAACTTCAAGCTGGACGTGCAGAAGGTCGCCGACCCCGAGGGCGGCGAGCGCGCCGTCATCACTCTGGACGGCAAGTACCTGCCGACCAAGCCCTTCTGACCGATACGGGCGCTCTACGCCTCCGGTTCGGCGTCCTTCAGCTGGAGCCCGTTCTCCCAGATCTTGTTGAGCGTCGTGACGAGCCGCTCGAACGGGATGCGCTGGCCCAGCACGAACACCATGTACGCCATACGGCTCACCATGACCGAAAGCGCGTGTGCCGTCACCAGCGGATCCAGGCTGGTGTCGGCCTCGCCGTTCTCCTGCAGAGCGCTGATCAGCTTGGCGTTGCGGCGGGCAAAGGCGTTGCCGCGCTCGATGCGCAGCGCCATGAACTGCTCGTCGATCTGGGCGACTTGCTCGAACAGCGCCATCAGGCGCGCGTTCTTCTTGTACGCGCGCAGATACTCGCGGTTCGAGGCGTCGATGAGCTCGCGGGTGTCGGTGATGCCGGTGCGCTCGCGCAGGTGCGGGTGGAGCATCTCCTCCTGCACCTGCTCGACGAGCGCCTGGAAGATCTCTTCCTTACTGTTGAAGTACGTGTAGAAGGACCCGGACGCGACATGGGCCGCCTTGGAGATGTCCGTGATCCGGGCGTCCAGATATCCGTCACGCTCGAAGACCTCACGGGCGGCCGTGATCAGGGCGTTGCGCGTCCTGACACCGCGTGCGCTGCGTGGTGTGATCGGTTGCTTCTGGCCGCCGTCTGCGGCCGGGGCCTGGGCAGCCACTGCGATCCATTCACTGTCGTTCGAACACATATGTAACCGGTGGCTGCGGATGCTATCAGCCCAGGCCGGACAGGAAGTCGAGCAGCGCGGCGTTGACCTCGTCGGCGCGCTCCTGCTGGATCCAGTGGCCCGCCCCGTCCAGGACGACATGGCCGCGCAGATCGGTGAGGACGCGGTCGAGGCCGTGCGCGGGCATGAACTTCCCCACGGGATCCTTCGATCCGGTGATGAACAGCGACGGCTGCGCGATGAGCCGGCCGTCCAGGTGCTCCGTGAGCGCCCAGGTCCGGTCCAGGTTGCGGTAGTAGTTGAGGCCGCCGGTGAACCCCGTCTCCTCGAACGCCTTCACGTAGTACGCGAGCTCCTCATCGCTCAGCCACGGGGGAGGCGGCAGCTGCTCGTCGGGTTTCGCGGCCCACTCGGCGGAGTAGATCTCCCTGGTGACGAGCGTCCTGCGGACGTTCTCGCTCAGGGCCCGGTCGGCGACGCCCGGCTCCTGGAACCACACGATGTAGAAGTCGTCGCCGAAGCGCGAGCGCAGGATCGGCAGCGGCGGGGCAGGGGCACGCGGCGTCACCGGCACGCTCATCCCCACCACCGCGCGAACACGCTCCGGGTACGCCGATGCCATCTGCCAGACAACGATGGCACCCCAGTCGTGCCCCACGAAGACCGCGTCGTCCGCCCCGATGTCGTCCAGGAGCCCGGCGAGGTCGGCGCAGAGGGTCAGCGCGTCGTACGCGTCGGCCTCCTCGGGGCGTGAACTGCCGCCGTACCCCCGCATGTCGGGCACAAGCACGCGGTGTCCCGCGGCCGCGAGGGCGCTGACCTGGTGCCGCCAGGAGAACGCCAGCTCCGGAAAGCCGTGGCAGAGCACCACCGGAGGCCTGCCGGGACGGCTCTCCCCGTGCTCGAAGACCCGGAGCGTGATGCCGTTGGTCGCGACGTCCCTCGCCGCGACGCTCTCCCACTCGCTGATCGGCATGTGTGTCGTCATGTGCAGAACTCCCGTGGTCGCGTGGACCGGCGCCGGAACTCGCGCTGGTGAAGGGCGTGTTCAAAGTATTGAACTTGACGTTGGGTTCAAATATACAGGGCGGGCCACGGCGCGGAGCGCGAAGCGTTCAGAAGGAGGCCACGACAGTGACCGGAAGCAGTCGGACGGAGCGACGGGAAACGGTCATCGCCCGGCGGCGGGGACCCGTGCTCGTGCTGACCCTGAACCGCCCGGAGCGGCTGAACGCCTGGAACGACGAGCTGGAAGACCGCTGCTTCGCGCTGCTCGCCGAGGCGGACGCCGACCCCGAGGTGCGCGCGATCGTCCTGACCGGAGCGGGGCGCGGCTTCTGCGCCGGAGCGGACATGGACGACCTGCGGCAGGTCGGCGAGGTCGGCGCGGCGACGGACCTGGCCACGCTGGACCTGCCGAAGCGGGGGCGCCCGCGCTGGTTCCCGCTGACCCTGCGCAAACCGCTGATCGCGGCGATCAACGGGGCCGCGGCGGGCCTCGGCCTCGTCCAGGCCCTGTACTGCGACATCCGCCTGAGCACGCCGGACGCCAAGCTCACCACGGCGTTCGTGCGGCGCGGCCTGATCGCCGAGTACGGCATCGCCTGGCTGCTGCCCCGGCTCGTCGGGCCAGGACGGGCCATGGACCTGCTCCTTTCCGGACGTGTGGTGCGCGGGACCGAGGCGTACGAGATGGGTCTGGTCAACAGGGTCGTCGAGCCCGAGCTGCTCCTCGACGCGGCGGTCGACTACGCCACGGACTTGGCCACCTGGTGCTCGCCCACATCCATGAGCGTCATGAAGCGGCAGGTCCTCCAGGCGCTCGACACCGACTTCGCCACGGCGGCCGGGGCAGCGGACGCCCTCATGGCGGAGGCCTTCCGGCATCCCGACGCCACCGAGGGCGTCACCAGCTATCTGGAACGCCGCGCACCCGCGTTCCGCCCCCTCGACCCCAAGTGACGCAAAGGCCGAGCCGGTCTGGGGGAGGCCGAGCTGCGTGCCTGGGCGAAGGGGCGGTTGTCCGCGTACAAGGTGCCCCACCGGGTCGCCGTCGTCGACGAGCTGCCGAAGGGCCCGAACGGGGAGATCCTCAAGCGTGCCGTCGACCTGGCCTTGCCGGCGCCCCACAAGCATTGAAGTTGACATCGGATTCAACTACGGTGAGGGGCGCCGGGGGAGATTCGGGCTATCGACTGGGAGAGTTCGTGCAGATCAACGGGAGAGTCGCGATCGTCACGGGCGCGGCGGGCGGTATCGGCGCCGCCATCGCGCAACGCCTCCTCGAGCACGGCGCTCGGGGCGTCCTGCTGACCGACCTCGACGCCGACCGGCTCGCGGCGACGGTGAAGCGGCTGGCCGGCGCACACGGAGAGGAGCGGGTGTCCGGTGACGCGGCGGACGCCGCGTCGACCGCGGACCTGGAGCGCCTGATCGCGGCGGCCGACGAGCGCTTCGGTCCCGTCGACCTGTACTTCGCCAACGCCGGAGTCGGCGGCGGCCCTGGCCTAGACGCGAGCGAGGCGGAATGGAGCCGGGCGCTCGACGTCAACGTGATGGCGCATGTGCGCGCGGCGAAACTTCTCGTGCCCGGCTGGGTGGAGCGCGGCAGCGGCTACTTCTTCAGCACCGCGTCGGCCGCGGGCCTGCTCACACAGATCGGCTCGGCGACGTACGCCGTCAGCAAGCACGGAGCGGTCGCGTTCGCCGAGTGGCTCTCGGTGACGTACGGAAATGAGGGTGTGCGGGTGAGCTGCCTGTGCCCGCAGGGCGTCGAGACCGAGCTGCTCATGGCGGGCACCCGGTCGGACGACCCGGACGAACGGGCCGCCGCGCAGGCCGTGTTGGACGCGGGGGAGCTGCTCTCGCCGCTGGACGTCGCCGACCGTGTGACCGAGGCAGTCGCCGCCGAGCGCTTCCTCGTGCTCCCGCACCCGCAGGTGCTCAACTTCTACCGCGGCAAGGGCCAGGACTACGACCGGTGGCTGCGCGGCATGCGGCGCTACCAGGAGACAGTGCGATGAGTGAGGAACGTACCCGCAGTGCCGTCCTGTTCGACTTCGGCGGCGTGCTCACCACCAGCGTGGTCGCCGCCTTCGAGGAACTGGGCGCGGAACTCGGCTGTGAGCGGCGGCTGTTGCTGCGGCTCCTGTCGAAGGACGAGGAGAGCAGCGCGCTCCTTGTGGCGCACGAGGAAGGGCGCATCGGGGAGCGGGAGTTCGAGGACGGCTTTGCCGCGCGGCTGCGGGCCCGCGGCGTGCCGGCCGTGGGCGAGGGCCTGGTGGGCCGGATGCAGGCGCAACTGCGGCCGGACCCGGACATGATCGCCCTCGTGGCGAAGGTGCGGGCCGAAGGACACCGCGTCGGCCTGCTCTCCAACTCCCTGGGCGACAACTGCTACTCGGGCTTCGATCTGCCCGCCATGTTCGACGCCGTGACCGTGTCCGGCGAGATCGGTGTGCGCAAGCCGTCGCGCCGCGCCTACGCCATCGCCTGCGAGCGCCTCGGCGCACGCCCGGAGGACACCGTGATGGTCGACGACCTGGAACAGAACATCACCGCGGCGCACCGCATCGGCATCGCCGGCGTCGTGCACCGCGACGCCGCCACGACGGCCGCCGCACTCGCGCGGCTCCTCGTGCCGTCGGCCACCCCATGACACCGTGAGCATCCGACCGTTGGAGGATCCGTGTTCGACCTTTCCGACCGTGCCAAGGAGTACCAGGACAAGCTGCTCGCCTTCATGGACGAGCACATCTACCCCGCCGAGGCCGTCTACGAGGCGCAGATGGCCGAGTCCGGCGATCCGCACTTCCAGCCCCCGGTCATCGAGGAGCTGAAGACCGAGGCGAAGAAGCAAGGGCTGTGGAACCTCTTCCACCCGCACCCCGAATGGGGTCCGGGCCTGAACAACCTGGAGTACGCGCCGCTCGCCGAGATCATGGGCCGCAGCGCCCACCTGGCGCCCGAGGCCACCAACTGCAACGCCCCGGACACCGGCAACATGGAGGTCCTCACCCTCTTCGGCACCGAGGAGCACAAGGAGAAGTGGCTCAAGCCGCTGCTCGCCGGTGAGATCGCCTCAGCGTTCGCGATGACCGAGCCCGCGGTCGCCAGCTCCGACGCCCGCAACATCGAGATGCGGATGGAGCGCGACGGCGACGAGTACGTACTCAACGGCCGCAAGTGGTGGACCTCCAACGCCCTGCACCAGAACTGCAAGGTCCTGATCGTGATGGGCAAGACCGATCCGGAAGGGCCGGGCCACCGCCAGCAGAGCATGATGGTCGTGCCCCTCGACACCCCCGGCGTCACCGTCCTGCGCGGCCTTCCGGTCTTCGGCTACCAGGACCGCGAGGGCCACGCCGAGGTGCTCTTCGAGAACGTACGCGTGCCGGTCACCGCACTGCTCGCGGGCGAAGGCGACGGCTTCATGATCAGCCAGGCGCGGCTCGGCCCCGGCCGCATTCACCACTGCATGCGCTCGATCGGCATGGCCGAGCGCGCCCTCGACCTGATGATCGACCGCGCGCAGTCGCGTACGACGTTCGGTGCGCCGCTGGCCGAGCGGGCCAACATCCAGGACTGGATCGCCGAGGCCCGCATCGAGATCGACATGGCCCGCCTGCTCACCCTCAAGGCCGCCCACCTGATGGACACCGTCGGCAACAAGCAGGCCCGCACGGAGATCGCCGCGATCAAGGTCGCCGCTCCCGAGGTGGCCCTGAAGGTCGTCGACCGCGCCATCCAGGTGCACGGCGGCGGGGGAGTCTCCGACGACTTCCCGCTCGCCAGCATGTACGCCCATCTGCGCACCCTGCGCCTTGCCGATGGCCCCGACGAGGTGCACAAGCGCACCATCGCGGTGCGGGAGCTGCGCCGCCGTGAGAACGAGCGGACCGAGCGGTGAGCGGCCCGCTCGACGGCAAGGTCGCCGTCGTCACCGGAGCGTCGCGAGGCATCGGCCTCGCGGCCGCCGCGGCCCTGCGCGACCAGGGCGCGCAGGTCGTCGTGACCTCGCGCAGCGAGGAGCGCGCCAAGGAGGCGGCCGCCCAACTCGGCGACGGCGTGGCCGGGTTCGGCGCGCACGCCACCGATGAGGAGGCCGCGCGCGCCTGCGTCGACTTCGTCATCGGGACGTACGGGCGGCTCGACATCCTCGTCAACAACGCCGGTACGAACCCGGCGTACGGCCCGGTCATCGACCAGGACCACGGCCGCTTCAGCAAGACGATGGACGTCAACCTGTGGGCGCCGATCCTGTGGACGTCGCTCGCGGTGAAGGCGTGGATGGGGGAGCACGGCGGCTGCGTCGTCAACACCGCCTCGATCGGCGGCTATTCGGTCGCCGCCGACGTCGGGATCTACCACGTCTCGAAGGCCGCGCTCATCCACCTCACCAAGCAGCTCGCCCTGGAACTCGGCCCGAAGGTCCGGGTCAACGCCATCGCGCCCGGCGTCGTACGGACCCGGCTCGCCGAGGCGCTGTGGCAGGAGCGCGAGGCGACGGTCGCCGCGGCGACCCCGCTCGGCCGGATCGGCGAACCGGAGGACATCGGATCCGCGATCGCCTTCCTGGCCGGGGACGGCGCGCGCTGGATCACCGGCGAGACCCTCGTGGTCGACGGGGGGCAGCTCCTGGGCCCAGGAGTCGTATGAGGGCGGCCGACGCCGGGTCCGGGGCGGCGCCCCGCTGCGGCCCACGGCGATCATCGGCGAGGGCGTCCTGCGGCGGGCCCGCGACGAGCCCCGCAGCGCCGCGGAGGGCGGTCCGCCGAGCAGCACCGCCTATATCGACCACACGGTCGACCAGGCCTGGGGCCTCACCGCGGACTCCGGGCTCTGAGACCTCTGGTGCCTGTGCCTTGATCCAACCGACCCATGGGCCCATGGACCCATAAGGCAGCCTTATGGGGTCATAAAGCCAACCCGATTACTAACTTAGGCTTGCCTTAGTTTAGGCTGCCCGTCGAGTCACCCATCGCTCGAAGGGAACCTGAACATGCCTCGCCCTCTGCGGGTAGCCATTGTCGGAGCCGGCCCGGCCGGGATCTATGCTGCCGACGCGCTGCTGAAATCCGCAGTGGCTGCCGACCCCGGTGTGTCCATCGACATCTTCGAGCGGATGCCGGCCCCCTTCGGCCTCATCCGCTACGGCGTCGCCCCCGACCACCCGCGCATCAAGGGCATCATCACGGCCCTGCACCAGGTGCTCGACAAGCCGCAGATCCGCCTCTTCGGCAACGTCGACTATCCGCGTGACATCAGCCTCGACGATCTGCGCACCTTCTACGACGGGGTGATCTTCTCCACGGGCGCGACGGCCGACCGGGCCCTGGACATACCCGGCATCGACCTCGACGGTTCCCACGGTGCCGCGGACTTCGTCTCCTGGTACGACGGGCACCCGGACGTGCCGCGCACCTGGCCGCTGGAGGCCGAGAAGGTCGCCGTCCTGGGCGTCGGCAACGTGGCCCTCGACGTGGCGCGCATCCTCGCCAAGACCGCGGACGAGCTGCTGCCGACCGAGATCCCGGCCAACGTCCACGAGGGCCTCAAGGCGAACAAGGCCCTGGAGGTCCACGTCTTCGGGCGCCGCGGCCCCGCACAGGCGAAGTTCAGCCCGATGGAGCTGCGGGAGCTCGACCACTCCCCGAACATCGAGGTCATCGTCGACCCCGAGGACATCGACTACGACGACGGCTCGATCGCCACCCGGCGCGGCAACAAGCAGGCCGACATGGTCGCCAAGACGCTTGAGAACTGGGCCATCCGCGACATCGGCGACCGCCCGCACAAGCTGTTCCTGCACTTCTTCGAGTCGCCCACCGAGATCCTCGGCGAGGGCGGCAAGGTCGTCGGCCTGCGCACCGAGCGCACCGCCCTCGACGGCACCGGCAACGTCAAGGGCACCGGCGAGTTCAAGGACTGGGACCTCGGCGCCGTCTACCGCGCCGTCGGCTACCTCTCCGACGAACTGCCCAAGCTGCCCTGGGACGTCGAGTCGGGCACCGTCCCGGACCAGGGCGGCCGGGTCATCGAGGAGAGCGGGGAGCACCTCCAGTCGACGTACGTCACCGGCTGGATCCGCCGCGGTCCCGTGGGCCTCATCGGTCACACCAAGGGCGACGCCAACGAAACGGTCGCCAGCCTCCTGGACGACCACGCGAACGACCGTCTGCACACCCCCGCATCGCCCGACCCGGAGGCCGTGGACGCGTTCCTCGGCGAGCGGGAGGTCCGCTTCACCACGTGGGACGGCTGGTACCGCCTCGACGCCGCCGAGAAGGCGCTGGGCGAGCCGCAGGGCCGTGAGCGCGTGAAGATCGTCGAGCGCGAGGACATGCTGAAGGCGAGCGGCGCCTAGCAGCACCGCCCCTGGCAGCACCGCCCCTGGTCGATCTCGGCCAGGGGCAGCCGTGCTAGAGGGGGGTCGCAGGTGCGTTGAGGCCCGCGCCCCGCGCCGTCTTGCCCTGGACGACTTCGCCACCGCCCTGGTCCAGGGCGTGGCCGCGGCCGAGTTCACCGTCGACCCCGAGGTCGTCGTCGTGGGCGGCGGACTCTCCCGCGCCGGGGAGCTGCTTGCTGCTCGCCCCCCTGCGCATCCGACTGGCCGAGCTGTGCCTCTTCCTGGTCGAGGTGGAGTCCTTCGGGGCGTCGGCCGTCACAGACCGAGTTCGCTGAGTCCGGGGTGGTCGTCGGGGCGGCGGCCCAGCGGCCAGTGGTACTTGCGGTCGGACTCCGCGATGGGCAGGTCGTTGATGCACGCGTGGCGCGCCCGCATCAGGCCGGCGTCGTCGAACTCCCAGTTCTCGTTCCCGTACGAGCGGAACCAGTGCCCGGAGTCGTCGCGCCATTCGTACGCGAAGCGCACCGCTATGCGGTTGCTGTCGTGGGCCCAGAGTTCCTTGATGAGCCGGTAGTCGAGCTCGCGGTCCCACTTGCGGGACAGGAAGGCGACGATGGCGGCGCGCCCGGTGACGAACTCGGCGCGGTTCCGCCAGCGCGAGTCCTCGGTGTAGGCCAGGGCGACCTTCTCGGGATCACGGCTGTTCCAGCCGTCCTCGGCCAGCCTGACCTTTGCGGCGGCGGTCTCGCGGGTGAACGGAGGGACGGGGGGTCGTGCGGTCATCGGTGTGCCTCGCTTCCGGTCGTTTCCGGTCGGTCGGGAGAAGGTGCGTTCTCTCCGGGGTGTGCCACCATAGGAGAACGCACGTTCTCGCGCAAGGGTGCGGCCGCCCGCCGCCCCGTAGTACGGTCAGTACCGTAGAAGAACGTTCGTTCTCCCTCTTGGGTTTGGGGCTCTCATGGATCGCGCCGAGGCAGAAGCCCGCGTACTCGAAGCCGCCGAGGCGCTCTACTACGAGCGCGGCGTTCAAGCGGTGGGCATGGACCAGGTCCGTGCGGCGTCCGGGGTTTCCCTCAAGCGGCTCTATCAGGTCTTTCCGTCGAAGTCGGAGCTGGTCCTCGCCTGCCTTGAGCGTCGGGACCGCCGCTGGCGGGCGCGGCTCGCCGAGTACGTGGACGGTCGGCCCGCGGGGGAGAGCCGCCTCCTCGCGGTCTACGACTGGCTGTACGAGTGGTTCTCCGAGCCGGACTTCCGCGGCTGCGCCTTCATCAACTCCTTCGGTGAACTCGGCGCCGTGGACCCGGCGGTGGCCGATGCCGTCCGGGCGCACAAGGGCGCCTTCCGCGACTACGTGGCCGGACTCGCGGCCGCCGATGGGCAGCCGGAGGGGGCTGTCGGCCCCTTGGTCCTACTGGCGGAAGGGGCCATGACCACGGCCGCGATCTCGGGGTCACCGGAACCGGCGCGTGAGGCGCGTGCGGGTGCGGCTCTGCTGATGGCCGCCCGGTAGCCGTTCCGCGCTCCTGCCCCGTGAGTAGAACCCCCGAGATAGTTCTTACTCGGGGGTAGGCCTGCCCCGTTCCCTTGTTATACGGTCCGTCAACAAGGGCTCCGGCGGCGTTGCGGGACGGCACGGCGGTCCGTTGCCTCGACGTTGGCGCACACCTCCGAGTCAAGGAGCCGCAGCATGGCAAGCAGCACTGTTCGGCCGACCGCACAGGGCCATTCCCAGGACGACGACGTGGCCCGGCGGCTGCTCGACTCGGCCGCCGTGCTGGCCTACGACCCGGCCACCGAGGTCGACTGGGAGACACCGCTCGACCGCGACTACCACGGCGCGAGCCCGGAATGGAGCTCGCTCTACGGCACCGCGTACTGGCAGGAGTTGACCGAGCCGCAGCGCAAGGAACTCACGCGTCAGGAAGCCGCTTCGGTGGCCAGCACGGGCATCTGGTTCGAGATGATCCTGCAGCAGATGGTGCTGCGCGACGTGTACGCGAAGGACCCCACGAGCGCCGAGGTCCAGTGGGCGCTCACGGAGATCGCGGAGGAGTGCCGCCACTCGATCATGTTCGCCCGCGGCGCCCAGAAACTGGGAGCGCCCGCCTACCGGCCGCACCGCGCCGTCATGGAACTCGGCCGCGCGTTCAAGACCCTGGCCTTCGGCGAGGCGGCGTACGCGGCGATCCTGGTGGCCGAAGAGGTGCTCGACGTCATGCAGCGCGACTGGATGCGGGACGAGCGGGTCGTGCCGTTCGTCCGCACGATCAACAACATCCATGTGGTCGAGGAGTCGCGGCACATGAAGTTCGCCCGCGACCAGACGCGCAAGCGGCTCGTGGGCGCGGGACGGGTCCGCCGGCAGATCAACGCGTTCGTCATCGCCGTCGCGTCGTACTACATCGTCACCAGCATGGTGAACCGCAAGGTGTACGCGAACGCGGGGCTCGACGAGAGGCGCGCCGTCGCCGAGGCGAAGGCCAACGAGCACCACAAGTCCATGATGCGGTCGAGCTGTTCGGGCCTGATGGAGTTCCTCGCGTCCGCCCGGCTGCTCACCAAGCCGGCGCTGGCCTTCTACAAGCGCGCCAACCTCATCTGACCCGGCCACAGCCACCATCCGACCCGACCTCAGTCGATCCGAGCCGAACGAGTCGAGCCGCCACCATGACCTATGCCATCACCCAGACCTGCTGCACCGATGCCACCTGCGTCGCCGTCTGCCCGGTCAACTGCATCCACCCGACGCCGCAGGAACGGGAGTTCGGCAGTACGGAGATGCTGCACATCGACCCGACGACCTGCATCGGCTGCGGTGCCTGCGCCGACGCCTGCCCGGTCGACGCGATCTTCCCCGTGGACGGATTGCCGGCCGCGCAACAGGAGTACGCCGAGATCAACTCGGCGTACTACGAAGGGAAAGCGACCGACGACGAGCCCGACGGGCCGAACTTCCACGTCTGGGACGAGCCTTCCTTCCCGCGGGTCCTGCCGTCGGACTTCGCCCCGCTGAAGGTCGCCGTCGTCGGCACAGGACCGGCCGGGATGTACGCCGTGCGGGACCTGTTGCTGCACACGAGCGCCGAAGTCACGCTGATCGACCGGCTTCCGGTCGCCGGCGGGCTCATACGCCACGGCGTGGCACCGGACCACCCCGCGACCAAGAAGGTCGGCGAGACCTTCGCGCGCTTCCACACACATCCGCGGGTGCGCATGCACCTCGGTCTCGACGTGGGCACCGACATCACCGCGCAGGAGCTGGCCGCGCACCACGACGCCGTCATCTACGCCGTGGGTGCCGCCGCCGACCGCACCCTTGCCGTGCCGGGCGAGGACCTGCCCGGCACGGTCTCCGCCCGGTCCTTCGTCGCCTGGTACAACGCCCACCCGGACGCGGCGCCGGACGCGGTCGACCTCTCCGCCGAGCGCGTGGTCGTCGTCGGAAACGGCAACGTCGCCCTCGACGTGGCCCGGATCCTGCTCGCCGACCCCGACGAGCTCGCCCGAACCGACATCGCCGACCACGCCCTGGCGGCGCTGCGTGCGAGCAAGGTCCGCGAGGTGGTCCTGCTCGGACGGCGCGGCCCCGAAGACGCCGCGTACACCGCGTCCGAGCTGATCGCGCTCAAGCATCTGCCGGGTGTGGAGCTGATCGTCGACGACCACGACCCGCGGATCGCCGCGGCCATCGACGAGGCGGGCCCGAAGGACAAGGCCGCCGTCCTGCGCGGCGTGACCCGCTCCCGGCCGACCTTGGCGGAGCCGCCCGCGGCCGGGCGGCGCATCGTGCTGCGCTTCCACTGCACCCCGTTGGAGGTGGAGGGCCAAGGTGGCGTCCGCGCTGTGCGTGTCTCGGAAGCCTCGGGCGAGCGGGCGATCCGTACCGGCCTGGTGCTGCGCGCGATCGGCTACCGCGGGGTTCCGGTCGCCGGGCTGCCCTTCGACGAGGCCACCGGCACCGTCCCGCACGAGGGCGGCCGCGTCACCGGACGGCCCGGCACCTACGTCGTGGGCTGGATCAAGCGGGGCCCCAGCGGCGGCATCGGCGCCAACCGCACCTGCGCCGCCGAGACGGTCACCACCCTCCTCGCCGACGCGGTCGCCGGCGCCCTGCCCGCACCGGAGCGCGCGCCGAAAGCCTTCCACCGGCTTGCCCGGCGCCGCAACCGCGAGGTCGTCGACGCCCGCGGCCTGGCCGCGATCGAGCGCGCCGAGGTCACCCGGGGCGAACGTGACGGCAGGCCCCGGGTGAAGCTCGCCACCGTGGACGAGCTCGTGTCGACGGCGCGCAGGAGCCGCCGGGGAGTGCTGCGCTGAGCCGGGCCGCAAGGGCCCAACCTGCCACGCCCGCGCCTCACTTGGCGCGGGCCTCGGCAAGGGTGTGGGCCACGAGGGCGTTGGCGTGCCCGTGACCCAGGCCGTGCTCGGCCTTGAGCCAGGCGACGAGTTCCATGTGCTTGGTCAGCGGCGAAGAGCGGATGAGCTCCAGCCACTCGGTGACCGGGCGGCCGTACTTCTTCTCGATCGAAGGGAAGTAGCTGGCCGGGCCGTTGGCGGCAGTGCTCATGATGGCGGTGTCCCGTCTGTCGCGATGATGTCGCAGGTAAGTGGTGATGTCGCAGGTAAGACGGGCGGGGCCGGGGAAAGTCATCGGTCGGGACGGGACATCTTCGGATCGCAGTGAGCCGTGCGGCGCAGAGGTGTTCGATTGGCGGGGCCGGAGTGCCAGGACTAGCCTTGAGCCAGTGAACGCAGCCGTTCACTGCCGGCCGGCGGTGTGAGGCCGGCTGAGGCGTCAGCGCGTGAGCAAACCCATGACGGCCGATCGATCTTCACCCTCGAAGCCTGCCGAATCCCCGGAGCGGGGACATGGCAGCGGTATCGCGCTTCTCGTCATCGCCTCGTGCCAGCTGATGGTGGTCCTCGACATCACCATCGTGAACATCGCCCTTCCGCACATCCAGACCTCGCTCGGCTTCTCCACCGAGAACCTGTCCTGGGTGGTCAGCGCCTACACGCTGACCTTCGGCGGCCTGCTCCTCCTCGGCGGACGGCTCGGAGACATCCTCGGCCGCCGCAGGGTCTTCATGTTCGGCGTCCTGCTCTTCGTCTTCGCCTCACTGCTCGGCGGTCTCTCCCAGGAGTCCTGGCAGTTGCTCGCGGCGCGGTCGCTGCAGGGCGTCGGTGGCGCCATCGCATCGCCCACCGCCCTCGCGCTGATCACCACGACGTTCCGCGAAGGACCCGAGCGGAACAGGGCGTTCGGTGTGTTCGCCGCCGTCTCGGCGGGCGGCAGCGCGATCGGACTGCTCGCGGGCGGGCTGCTCGTGGAGTGGCTCGACTGGCGCTGGGTCCTCTATGTGAACATCCCGATCGGCCTGCTGATCGCCCTCGCGACGCCCCGCTACATCCGGGAGTCCGAGCGCCACCCCGGCCACTTCGACATCCTCGGCGCGCTCACGTCCACCGTCGGCATGGTGTTGCTCGTCTACGGCTTCATCCGCGCCTCCGAGGACGGCTGGAGCGACACGCTGACCATCGCGTCCTTCGTGGCGGCCGTGGTGCTCCTCGGTGTGTTCCTCACCATCGAGAGCCGGTCGAAGCAGCCGATCACGCCATTGTGGATGTTCCGCGACCGCAACCGCGCCGGTGTCTACGGGATGATGCTGAGCCTGGCCGCGGCGATGTTCGGCATGTTCTTCTTCCTGACGCTGTTCGTGCAGAACATCCTGGGCTTCAGCCCGTTGCGGGCCGGGCTCGCCTTCCTGCCGGTGAGCGCGATCATCGCGATAGGAGCGGGGATCGCATCGCAGCTCCTGCCCAAGTGGGGGCCCAAGCCCTTCATGGTGGTCGGCGCGCTCCTGGCCGCCTTGGGGCTCGGCTGGCTGACGATGACCGATGTCGAAAGCACCTACGCCGGAAGCATCCTCGGGCCCATGCTGGTGTTCGGCCTCGGCATGGGCATGCAGTTCGTGTCGCTGACCCTGATGGCGGTGTCGGGCGTGGCGCCCCATGAGGCGGGTGCGGCCTCCGGGGTGCTCAACGCCACACAGCAGGTGGGCGGTTCGCTCGGCCTGTCCGTCCTGGTCACCGTCTTCGGCACGGCAAGCCGCAACGAGGCCACCGACCAGGTGCCGCAGTTCATGGCCGAGGCGAGCCCCGCCCAGCTGGCCGAATTCCGCAGGACGGGGGAGCTCCCGGGGACCTGGGCCGATCAGGTCCTTGCTTCGGGCATCTCCAGTTCCTTCATCGCCGCCGCCGTCTTCGCGATCGTCGCCGCGCTGATCGCCCTGTTCGTCATCCAGGTGCGCCCCGCGGACCTGGAGCGGCTCCAGGGCAACGGAGCGAATCCGCTCGCAGCGGCCGGGGACGTGCCGGACGAGTCTGCGCGCCCCGATTGAGGCGCGGCACCGTGCGGCCGGGGCTGAGCGCCGACGTGGCCTGATTCCCTTCGCGGCTACGCCAGTTGAGGTGTGGCGGACGTAACATGACCACTCGTCGACCGGGGTCGGCGAGCGGGGGCGGCGCGGGGCAGGGATGCATGGAGAGGGCGTGGACACGAACACCGACTACCGCCTCCTTGGGCCGGTCGAGGCATGGCGCGCGGGCCGTCGGCTCGACCTCGGTGGACCCAAGCCCCGGGCGCTGCTTGCGGCGCTGCTCCTGGAGCACGGCCGTGTGGTGTCCGTCGACGCGCTGATCGACGCCATCTGGGGCGAGCACCCGCCGGGCACGGCACGTTCCCTGATCCAGTCCTATGTCTCCGCACTGCGGCGCGCGCTGTCCGCCGACGCCATCGAGACACGCCCGCCCGGCTATCTGATCCGCGCCGACACCGCCCTGGTCGACCGCACCGCGTTCGAGCATCTGACGGCGCAGGGCAGACAGGCCGCCGCCGCGGGCGACCACCCCGCCGCCGCCCGGCTGCTCGCCGAGGCCCTCGCCCTGTGGCGCGGCCCCGCGCTCGGCGGGATCGGCGACACGCTGCGGGCCATGGCCGATCAGCTGGAGGAGGCACGGCAGACGGCCCTGGAGGAGCGGATCGCCGCCGAACTCTCCGAGGCCGGACGCGAGACGGAACTGGTCGCCGAACTGACCGCCCTGGTCGCCACCCACCCCACGCGGGAACGGCTGCGCGGCCAACTGATGCTCACCCTCTACCGGTTGGGCCGCCAGGCGGACGCACTCGCGGTGTACGTGGAGGGCCGCGACGTACTCGCCGAGGAACTGGGCATCGACCCGGGCCCTGACCTCCGGCGGATGTACGAGTCGATCCTGCGCGCGGACGACGAGCTGCTGCCGGGCGCCGGTCAGGACGCGGCCGCCCAAAGTGCCACGCCGGCGGCTCCCGTGCCGGTGGTTCCGGCCCTGCTGCCGCCCGCCATCGGCGACTTCACCGGACGCGCCACGCATCTCGCCGACGTACGGGCGGCGCTTTCCGGCCCTCGTGAGGTGATGCCCGTCGTCGTGGTGTCGGGCACCGGCGGCGTCGGCAAGTCGACGCTGGGCGTCCAGGCGGCACACCGGGTCGCCGAGCACTACCCGGACGGCCAGCTCTACGCCGAACTGCGCGGCACCGCCGACCCGGTGGCGCCCGGCGAGGTGCTCGGGCGGCTGCTGCGCGCCCTGGGGGCCGACCCGCCCGAGGGGGACGCGGAACGGCGCGATCTCTTTCGCAGCCTGGTCGCGGGGCGCCGCGTCCTGCTCGTGCTCGACGACGCGGGCAGCGAGTCCCAGGTGCGCCCGCTCCTTCCGGGGAGCGCCACCTGCGGGGTGCTGATCACCGCGCGGGCCAGGCTCGGCGCGCTGCCCTGCACCCACCGCGCCGAGCTCGAAGTGTTCGCCACGGAGCCGGGGATCGAACTCCTTGCCAGTGTCGCGGGCGAGCGGCGCGTGCGGGACGAGCCGGACGCCGCCCGGCGCATCGTCGAGCTGTGCGGCGGCCTGCCGCTGGCCATCCGGATCGCCGGGGCCCGCCTCGCCACCCAGCGGCACTGGACACCGGGGATGCTCGCGGGACGGCTCGCCGACGAGCACAACCGGCTCGACGAACTCGCGGTCGGGGACCTGGAGGTCCGGGCAGGTCTCGGCCTGAGCTACCGGGTGCTCGACGCCCCCGCCCGCACCGCCCTGCGCCGCCTCGGCCTGCTCGCCGCCTCCGACGTCGCCGCGTGGGTGGTCGCCGCGCTGCTCGATGTCCACGAGGCCGCCGCCGACCGCGTCGTGGAGCAGCTCGTCGACGCCCAGTTGCTGCACTGCACCGGCGTCGACCGCGCGGGGCAGGCCCGCTTCAGGCCGCACGACCTGGTGCGGGTGTACGCCGCCGAACGCGCCGACGCAGAGGAGCCGCCCGCCGAACGGGCCGCCGCCGTCGCCCGCGCGCTCGGTGCCTGGCTCTGGCTGACCGGCCGCGTCGCGTCCGACACGCCGTCCGGCGCGGTCGAACTGCACCGAGGGCTCCTCGACGGCGACGGGCCGACGGACGGGACGGTCGGGCGTGTCGTGCGGCCCATCGGCCCCGAGGCCACCCGGCGTGCCCTCGCCGATCCGACCGCATGGTTCGAGGCCGAGGCCGACGCGATCGCCACCGCCGTCGAACGCGCGGCCGCCCTGGACCTGCACACCCTGGCCTGCGAGGCCGCGGCCGCCCTGTGCTCGTCGGCGTACACCGTCGGCAACCGCTTCGAGGCGTGGTGGCGCACCCATGACGCCGCCCTGGCCGCGGCCCGCCGCGCCGAGGACCGCTCCGGAGAGGCGCTGCTGCTCATCGGGCTCGGGCAGCTCCGCTTCGAGCAGGACCGGTTCCCCGAGTCGCAGGGCTACTTCCGGCAGGCCGCCCGGCTCTGCGCGGAACTCGGCGACACGCGCGGCAGGGCCGCCGCCTTCGCCGGCCTCGGCAGCGCCTTGCGTGAAGCGGGCAGGCTGCGCGCCGCGCAGGACGTCCTCACCCAGGCGGTCGTCGGCTTCCGGGACATCGACGACGACCCCGGCGTCGGTCTCTCCTGCAGGTACGCCGGAACCGTCCGGCTCGAACTGGGCGACCACGAGGCGGCGAGCGAGCTCCTCGAGGAGTCGCTGCGCGCCTACCGCAGGCTCGGCAGCCGCCGCGGCGAGGCGCTCACCCTGCGCTCCATCAGCCTCGTACGGCGTGCGCTCGGCGAGTACGCGGCGGCGGAGGAACTTGCGGGCCGCGCGGTGGACCTGCTGAGCCCCCTGGGGGACACGCTGATGTCCGCGTACGCGATGCAGGCCCGCGCCAAGTCCCGCGTCCGCCTGGGGCGTTCGGCCGAGGCGGAGGCCGAGATCCGCAACGTACTGGACGTCTGCCGCGGCCACCGCGACCGCTTCGGCGAGGCGCTCGCCCTGCGCACCCTCGGCGAGTGCGAGCTGGCAGCGGGCCGCATCGAGGCGGCGGAACAGAGCCTGACCACGGCGGCCGCCCGCTGGGAAGCCCTGGATCTGCCGCTGCCCCGCGCCCGCACCCTGCGCGACCTCGCGGCGGCACGGGAGGCGGCGGGGGACCCGGCGGGAGCACACGCGCTGCGTGCCGAGGCGCTGGAGGTCTTCACGGCGTACGAGGCGCGGGAGCGGGACGAGCCCTGGGTCTGACGAGCCAGGGGGCCGCGGCATTCCACTTGCCGTGGAATTGCAGAGAACTTGCAGCGGCCTGCGGCAGGCTGTGGTTGTCGGCAGGGAGACCTTCCGGCGCAACGGGGGAACCAGGGTAAGTAACGGGGGACTCAGCGGAATTCGACGGGGGACGACGGGGGAAGACCACTGATGCCTCGCGCGGCCCACACCACCGGCGTCGTCGGAGGTGTGGGCCCTTCCACGCGTCACGACCCCGCCCGTAACGAGGAGGGGACTCCGGGGGCGGGCGGCAGCTCGCCCCCGGAGCTGTGCCCGTCAAGGACGCCACGAAGGGCCGGAATGCCGCCGATCATCCTCATGAACGATCCGAGAGTCGTCGACATACCCGTCCGAGAATGCGGCGAGCCCCTCGTGGATCTGCGTCAACTGCCCTTCCTGGACGTTGACGACCGCCTGGCCGACCCGGCAGGCGCTTATGCCCAGCTGCGCGAGGGAGTCGCCTGGCGGCTCGCTCGCGCAGCCCGGCTGCTGCCCGACGGCCTGCGCTTCCTGGTCACCGAGGGGTATCGCCCGCTCGCGCTGCAGATCACGTACTTCGAGGATTACGCCGCCGAGCTGAGGAAGGCCCACCCCGACTGGTCGGACGTCCATCTGCGCCGCCAGACGAGCCGCTCCCTCTCGCCTCCCGAAGTGGGCCCGCACGTCGCCGGCGCCGCGGTCGACCTCACGCTGTGCACGGCCTCCGGCGCCGAACTGGACCTCGGCACCCCGGTGAACGCCAGCCCCGAGGAGAGCGACGGCGGCTGCTACATGGACGCCGACGGCATCTCCGCCGCCGCCCGCCGCAACCGCCGCACCCTCACCGCGGCCCTGGCCACGGCGGGCCTGGTCAACTACCCCACGGAGTGGTGGCACTGGTCCTACGGAGACCGCTACTGGGCGCTGGCGACCAACGCGCCCGCCGCCCAGTACGGCCCGATGACGTACGAGGGCTAGCGGATCGGTCAGTCCTCACGGGGCCTGCCGAACTCCTCGATCAGGACCGCGTAATCCTCTCCACCGTGTCCGGCCGCGATCGAACGGTCCGCCATCGCCTTGATCAGCTTCGGCAGTTCGGCGTTGACGCCCAGGGCCTCGCTCTCCTCGATCAGGTGGTCCATCGACCGGACGTGGGTCTCCAGGGACGCCACCTCGGCCCGGTAGGAGCCACTGTCGATCTGCTCGGCATGGCCGGGCAGCCACTCGGCGACACCGGCGGCGATCTGCCGTGCGAACGGTGCGTACGTCGCGGCGTCGACACCGGCCGTCTTCAGCATGGCGGTGCCCTGGAGCCAGGCGTTCAGGATGCTCCACATCATGGCAAGGCCTGCCACGTCGTACAGGGACGCCAGGCCATGGTCCGCACCGAGGTAGTTGACGGTGCCGAGCGCGCCGAGTGTCGCCTCGTATGCCTCGAAGTCCGATGCGGGCCCGCTGTGCAGAATCACCGCGTCGGCGGTCCCGATCCCGGACGGGACGGCCATGATGGCGCCGTCGAGGTAACGGGCGCCGCGCTGCTCGGCCCATCGGGCGGCTTCCCGCGCCTGGGCCGAGTCGCCCGAGGTCAGGTTGATCAACATGGTGCCGTCAAGCTCGACTTCGCCCGGACCGAGCAGTTCGCGCATGGCCTGGTAGTCGGTGACGCAGATGATCGTCAGGGTGCTCGCCTTGAGCGCGGCGTCGACTGTCGGCGCCAACAGCGCGCCCCCGGCGACCAGTTGGTCGGCCTTGGAGGCCGTACGGTTCCACACGGTGGTGGGATGCCCGGCCTTCAGGAAGGCGCCGGCGAGCGCCTGGCCCATCAGTCCGAGGCCGATGACGGTAACGGGTGCTGCGGTTTCGTTGTTCATGGCAGCATCGTCAACGTTGATACCGGTATGAAGGTCAAGCGAGGTTTTGATGCGGATCGGGGAACTGGGCCGTCGGACGGGCGTCAACGCCCATCAGCTGCGCTACTACGAGGCCCAGGGACTCCTTGAGGCCGACCGGCGCGCGAACGGCTATCGCGAGTACGACGAGAACGCCGTGCTGCGGGTGAAGCAGATCCGGCACCTGCTGGGCGCAGGGCTGTCCTCCGATGACATCGCGTACCTGCTGCCCTGTGCGGTCGGAGAGGCTCCGGAGCTGCCCGGGTGCCACGAGCTGGTGGCCGCGATGCGGTCACGGCTGCGGCGACTTGACGAGCAGATGGAAAACATCGCCCGCTCCCGCGCCGCTCTCGCCGACTACATCGATGCGGCCGAGCAGATGGGCGGCGACAGCTATCCGCCCTTGGACGGTGCCGAGCAGGATCCCGTCCCCGCCTGAGCCGCGGCCCGCAGCGTGCGGCCGGCCGTGGCCGCTCAGACCAGGGCTGCGGCGAACAGCGCGAAGGCGAGCACGATGATGCCGACGCGGACGTAGTGGAACCGGTCCCACTTCCCCACCTGCTGCTTCCAGTCCGCGGGCGCGCCCTCCTTCGACCACGTCGCGACGCGCGAGTTGATCGGCACGAGCAGCAGCACCGACATGACCACGCTCACGACGAGCAGCGCGGTGCCGGCGGTGACGAGCGCCGTGCCGTCGTCGCCCCACGCCAGTGCGGCCCAGAGCACGCCGAGGACGACCGAGCAGATGTACCAGAACGGCATGACGCGGCCGAGGACGCGTGCCCCGTCGCTGCGGGCCGCGAGCCCGCCGTCGTGGGGCAGCCGGTCGAAGATCGGGTTGACGAACGCCGCCACCGCGAACTCCACGCCCACCATCAGCCCGACCACGACGACCGCGACGACGGCCAGGGTGTCCTGCATGTCCCCTCCAAAGGGCAAGCTTTCAAAAGGCAGGGCCTAGCGGTGCTAGGTTCAGATGCAATGCTAGCAATGTCATTGCTCTATTGTCTAGCGCTGCTAGAATCTGGTCATGTCGGTACGCGAACGCAAGGAACGCGAGCGAGCCAACCGCCACAGGCTGATCGTCTCCACGGCCCGCGAACTCGCCGAGACGCACGGCTGGGACGCCGTCACCACGCGCCGGCTCGCCGAGCTGATCGAGTACAGCCAGCCCGTGCTCTACAGCCACTTCCGGGGCAAGCGGGAGATCGTGGGGGCGGTCGCGCTGGAAGGGTTCGCGGAGCTGACGAGCGCGCTGCGCGCCGCGGTGCCGGAGGGGCTCGCGGGACGCGACGCGGTGCCGGAGGGGCCCGCGGGACGCGACGCGGTGCCGGACGGGCCCCTGGGACGCGACGCGGTGGCGCGCCTTGCGCGCGCCTACACGGACTTCGCCGCACGCAATCACGCCCTGTACGACGCGATGTTCATCCTCGACAACGGCCTCCCCTTCGCCGACGAGGCCACCCCCGGACCGCTGCGCGAGGCGTTCCAGGCCCCTCTGGACCCGCTCGTCGACCACGCGAACCCCGACGAACCGGGCCTGTTCGTCGAGACGTTCTGGGCCGCGCTGCACGGCCTGGTCACCCTCACCCGCGCGGGACGCCTGCCCGCAGAACGGGTCGCCGACCGGCTTGCGCTCCTGGTCGACCACTTCGTTCCCCGAGGCATAGGTTGACCCGATGGGTCTTTTCGACAAGCTGACCGGCACCAGGCGTCCCGACGCAGGTGTCGCACCCCGCTCGGCCGGGGACGTCCGGGCAGCGCTCCTCGCGCTCAACGGTCCGGACGTGCCGTACGCCGTGCGCGACGCGACCTCGAACGAGGGCGCCGACCTGGTGGCCGAGTGGCGGATTCTGGAGCCTGCCTGGCGCACCTTCTTCGTCCGGACCCAGCTGGACCGGACGATCAAGACGCGGATGCGCCTCGACGCCAAGGGTCATGAGGTCCGTGCCGTCGACGAGCAGTGGGAGGTCACCTGGTCCGGGGACACCCCGCGCCTCGCGCTGTCGCGCGAGTACTCCCGAGGGCAGGTGACCACGGTCTCCCGCCAGTGGAAGCTCGAACGGGGCGCCGACGGCGCCCTGGAGAAGACCGAGGTGTTCCGCTTCGACCCCGCAGAGATGAAGGATCCCCTGCGGGGCGCGGTCCTGGGCGCGGGCTGGACGTGGCGCGGAGTGGTGTTCAGACTCTGACCGTGCCGATCACCCCGTCATGCGGCGGCGAGCCGTGCCGGCTCCGGAAGCGACGCGCGGAAGCGGGCGACGACCGGGCCGAGACCGGCGTCGGCGTCGGGCGCCAAGGTCACGCTCCCGTCCTCCGCGGCCGTGATGTGCCGGTCCAGGACGAACCATCCCTGGGCGACATCGGCGCCGAGCGAGGTGAGCACGGGCCGCAACGCGTAGTCGACGGCCAGGACATGGGCAGGGGAGCCGCCGGTGGCAAGGGGCAGGACGCTCTTGCCGCGCAGCGCGTACTGCGGAAGCAGATCGAGGAAGGTCTTCAGGACTCCGGAATACGCGGCCTTGTAGACCGGCGTGCCCACGAGCAGCGCGTCGGCGCCCTCCACGAGCGCGACGGCGTCGGCGACGGCCGGGTGGGAGATGTCGGCGGAGAGCAGCGCGTCAGCGGGCAGCGTCCGCACGTCCAGGCTGTGCACCTGGTGCCCCTGGACGGCCAGTTCGCGGCCGAGCTGCTGGACGAGACGCGCGGTGCGTGAGGAACCGGGGGCGGATGCGCTGCCGGTCAGGGCGAGGACGGTGGCCATGATGGAAGTCCTTCGGGTACGCGGCCGCGAGGGCCGTACGAGTCATGGGGAGAGGGGCACACTCAAGTGCCGTACGCTCGGCGGGGGTTCGACGCGTACGGACGATGGGGCGGGGCGGAACGGGCAGCCCGTCGGCCAGACCCGGTCAACGGAGTCCGAGAGAAAGGAAGTTGCGGCGTACGAACCGCGCGCGTACTGCCCGGCGGTTGCTCAGCGGCCAGGGCGACAGCAGGCGCTGCACACCCGCGCGAGGTCGACGTGACGTCGCCGCGTGAGGTGGTGTCGCACTGCATTCATGTGCTCGATTCAAGCATCTGCCCGCGCGGGCGTCGAGTGGGCAATCGAGCTGGAGTGCATCGAGCCGTCACGCGACTGGGCTCGCTGCGGCGCGCCGCGGGCGAACTGCACCTCTCAGCTTCCTGGACCGCCACCGCTCCGCCCACTGTGACCGAGCTGGCTGCTGCGCGGCAGGCCATGGTCTGCATTCGCGTACTCCACGGACGGCGCGTGACTTCTAAAGTGGCAGGGGGTCGATATAGCAATTGGCCCGGGTCAGGTCGGCCAAGTCCGTGACCGCCGGATGTGTGGCGCTGAGCTGTATCCGCAACTCGTCCAGGATCGTGCTGTGCAGCGCGTCGCACTCGTCGTTGCGGTTGAGGGCGTGCAAGTCGAGGGCTCGATTTGCAGCCGTGCACAGCGTCGACGGGTGCGCGCGTCCCAGAACGTCGGTGGACAGTGCGAGAGTCTCCGTGCCTAGTGCGAGCGCCTCCTCGTGTCGTTGGAGCGCCGCCAGATCACTGGCCTGGTTCGTAGCCACGACCAACGCCAACGGGTGCCGCTCGCCCAGCTTCTCGCTCAGCGCGGCGTGGGCGCGCACATCCAGCTCGTACGCCTCCTGCGGCCGCCCGTCCAGCCTCAACGTGATAGCGAGGTTGGCCTCGGCCGACACGGTGTGCGGGTGCTGCTCCCCGAAGAGGCGCCGGTACCGATGGCAGCAGACGTCGGCCAGTTTCCGGGCCCGGTCCAACTGCCCGTCGTGCCGCAGGTCCATCGCCAGGCCGAGCGATGCCGCGATCGTGTCCGGATGCTCTTGCCCGAACCGGCTGACCATCACCTCCCACACCTCTTCCGACACCTCCAACGCCGCGCGGTGGTCGCCGGTCTTTCGGCGGGCCACCGCCAGGAGGCGCTTGGCGTGCAGCGCGGCCGGGTTGTCCGCTGGGAGCTGCCGCTCGTACTGGGCGACGACCTTCTCCTGCTGATCGCGGGCGCGGGCGTACTGGCCGAGTTCCCGCTCGTCCACCGTGAGGCAGGTCCGCGCGAGCAGAGTCAGTTCGTGATCGCTGCCGAGAAGTGCCTCCATCGACCCCCAGGTGGTGCGATCGAGTTCGTACGCGTCCTGGAACCGGCCGACGAGCCGCAGACATACAGCGAGGTTGTGGGCGGCAGTCAACGTCGTAGGGTCCTCCTCGCCGAACTCCGCCCTCGCCTCCTCGTACACCCGCCGCGTCAGTGCGAACGATTCGCCGAAGTCACCTTTGACCCGCAGGTCGGCGGCGACGGCGCCCATCGCGTGTAGGCGTCTCTCCCTGGTCTTGGGCACCGGCACCGGGGACGATCGGTGAACGGACTCGTAGGCCACCAGCGTCACCTTGTTGATCTTGGCTGCCTCCTTGTAGCGACCCACGCAGAAGAGGGTCCAGCCGAGCCAGAGCGCCAGCCAGAGGGTCTTTTCGTCGTAGGGGCCAAAGAGTTCACGCGCTGCTTCGTACGCCTCGTCGGTGAAGCGCAGCGCGCTCTCGTGATCGCCCCAGCGCTGGAGATATACGGCGATGTTGACCACTAGCCTGCGCACCCACGGATCCGTGGAGTGGACGATGGCGGCAGCGACAGCGTGCGGATACAGCACGGAGTAACGCTTCCACGTGGTGCTGGACGACGGATTTCGTGGGTCGGCAGAGGCCAGCAACAGCTGCGCTCCGCGTTTCATCTGTTCCTGCTGATGTGGCGTCATGCGGTTGATCAGAACGTTTTGGACGAGCCGGTGGATCTGAATCGAATTGGTGCGCAGATCCACCCGCGCCAGCGAATACCTCCTGATCTCCCGAATGGCCCGGCCCAGCCGCAGCGGATCCGCGAGCGCTGCGTCCAGCTCCGGGGTGATTGAGCCGTGGTGCACTTGAGAGAACAAGTCACGGGGAATCGGCTCGGGCGCCAAATAGGCGCAGACCTGCAGGAGCTGGATGGCTTCGGAGTCCGTCCGCTCGACATGGTCGAGGGATACATTCCAGGCTGTCGCTATCGACTGCTGGTACGTGTGCGGCGCGGACTCGGAGAGCAACTCGTTGTGCTTTTCCTCGAACAGCCGCAAATACTCCTGAGCCGGCATCCCCGTCTCGGCCCTCCAGGCCGCGGCCTGTTCGACGGCGAGGGGCAGGTCACCCAGTACGTCCGCGAGCAGGTCGGCGTCTTCCTGGGCGAGCTCGGGGCCACGCTTGTTGAGAAGATCGATGCTCTCGGCGCGGTCGAAGATGTCCACCTCCAGACAGAGCGCCACGTGGTCCCAGTGGGGGTTTCGCGAGGTGATCAGGACTGCGCCGGAGCCGGAATTGGGAAGGAAAGGTGTGAGGGTCTCGACATTCTCGGCGTTGTCGAAGACGAGCAACCAGCTGCTGTACGGTTCCCCGCGGCGCAGTGCGTCCAGAACGGCCGGTACTGTCACCGTCGGCTCGGATCCGTGGGCGATGCCGAGGCGTGAAGCGAGCTGGGCCAGAGCGTTGGTGATGCCGGAGGTGCGGTCGCTCGGTATCCAGCAGACCAAGTCGTACGCGCTCTGATGCAAGTAGATGTATTCGACGGCCAGTTGGGACTTGCCGACTCCCCCAAGTCCGTACATGGCCTGCGGCAGAATCGCTGCTGTTCTGCCGCGTTCCAGGTGTTCGGCCAGCTCGGTGAGCTGTCGTTCCCGGCCGGTGAAATTCGGGTTCCGTGGGGGCACATTCTCCCAGACCGTCGGCGAGAGCGTAGAGCGCCGAGGCGGCACCTGCGGGCGAGGCGGGGCTCCTGGAGGGATGGGCGCGCTGGTCATGGATCTCCCTCAGGTTCGAATACCGGGTGGAGAGCGCGAACGGCTCGCACCTCCGGTGCGCCCAAGTCATGTGCGCCGACATCTGCCTTCGTCCTGTCAGGCTGCCAATTATCCTGCATGGAGCGGTAGTTGGGCGACTGCGTATCCGATCAAGGCGTCGGCGCCCGGTCCATATAGGGACTCGGCGGTTCCGGGATCCGCTCGAGCGAGTCGGCGTCCAGGGCGAGGGCGGCCGATGAGGTGCCCAGGGTGCCCTTCGGGTGCCAGGTGCCGGTGACCTTCACCCAGGTGTCGGCGGGCGGAGCCTTGGCGCCGTGCACGGTCACCGTCAGGGACTGGGAGTCCGCGGCGCAGCAGGCCACGACGAGGCGGGTCAGTTTCCAGGTGCCGCCCTTGCCGGGGGTGACGAACCCGGACATCAGGACCGTACGTCCCTTCAGGCTCCCCTTGTCGTCCTGTTGGGCCCTGCCGATGAACTCGGTAAGGGAGAGCGGGGCAGGGCCGTGCGCCGGCAGCGGTTCGAAACGGTCGTAGTCCGCGACGACCTTCGGGCTGTCGCGGGCGGCCGTGTAGGAACCGAGGGCGGGCGGTGCGAAGAACAGCAGCGCGAGCGCGGGCGGCAGCAACAGCCAGGCGACACGGGGGCCGTGGGAGTGGTCGTGGCCGTGCGCGCCGTCGCTCGGCGGCTCGGGGGCGGGCTCGTGTGTCTTGGTGCGGCGCCGCCCGGCGAGCGGCAGCCCGTCGCGTACGACACCCAGCAGCCCCACGCCGACCAGGACGAAACCGGTGATGACGAGGAAGGGGAGCAGGCCTTCCTTCACGTACCGCAGCGCGAGGTCGTCGAAGAGGGCGGCCCGCAGCACGGCCGCACCGGTCAGCAGGAGCACCACTGCCTGGAGATTCCGTCTCACAGCAGCCACCATCCGGTCAGGGCGGTGCAGGTCACGGCCGTCAGGGCCGTCACCGTCGAGAACCGCAGGGCGAAGGCGCGGCCGAAGGTGCCCGCCTGCAGGGCGATCAGCTTGAGGTCCACCATGGGGCCGACGACCATGAACGCGAGGCGGGCCGTGGGGGAGAAGCCGGTCAGTGAGGCGGCCACGAAGGCGTCGGCCTCGGAGCAGACGGCGAGGACGATCGCGAGCGCCGCGAGGAAGAGCACCGAGAGCCAGGGCGATCCGGCGAAGGTGTCGAGGACCGAGCGCGGCACGGTGACGTTGAAGGTAGCCGCGGCCATGGCGCCGAGCACGAGGAACCCGCCGGCGTGCAGGAAGTCGTGCTGGAAACCGAGCCGGAACTCCTCCCAGCGGCTGTGTCCGTGCTGGTGGCCGGTGTGCCGGGACGGCATCCGCAGCCATTCCGAGCGCCCGAGCTTCAGCCAGAGCCAGCCCATGGCGGCGGAGGTGGCCAGTGAGGCGATCAGGCGGGCGGCGACCATCTCCGGGTTGCCGGGGAAGGCGACCGCGGTGGAGGCGAGCACGATCGGGTTGACCGCGGGCGCAGAGAGCAGGAACGCGAACGCGGCGGCCGGTGTGACCCCGCGCCGGATCAGGCTTCCCGCGACCGGCACCGACGCGCACTCGCAGCCCGGAAGGACCACGCCCGCCGCGCTCGCCACGGGCACCGCGAGCGCGGGGTTGCGGGGGAGCATCTTGCTGAACAGATGCGCGGGGACGAAGGCGTTGACGGCCCCGGAGATCAGGGTGCCGAGCACCAGGAAGGGCAGGGCCTGCACCGTGATCGCCAGGCAGACGGTCTGCCAGGCCCGGAATCCCGGGTGGGTCAGCCACTGCGCGCCTCCCATGGCCAAGGCCAGTGCCAGGAGCAGAGCCACGGAGAGGACGCCGGTGGCGACAAGGCCGGGTACGGGGCTGCCGTTCGGCGGCCGGGTCGGCGCGGGGCCGGGGCCGGCCGGCGGTCTTTCGATCAGCTCCGAATTGCGCACAATTTCTCCGATTTTTGGGCCGGGAGGGTCACGATAGCGAGCCGGTCGGGCCCGGCCCGGGATTTCGGCGGGCCGTGTGCCCGGGGTCGGGGCGCAGGGGCCGGGGCGCCGGTGCCGGGCTGTGCTCCGGGCCTCTGAAGGCCATGCTATACAGATGGAAATCATTTTCAGTAACTGGTGAAGGGGGGCGCTCGTGCCCAAGGGACTGCTGAGCGTGGTGGCCGGCAACACGCCGGACGTCCGCGGTGCCGTGGTGGACCAACTGCTGCGCGCCGCGCCGAACGCCGTGGTCCTTGCCGTGTCGATCCACGGCGCCGACGCCGGGTACCCCGTCGTCCAGCGCTTCCTGTCCGGCGCGGACCCCGCCCTGCGCGACGCCGCGGCGCAGGGCGCGACCGGCGACCCGGTGGTCATCCTGCGCCAGGACCTGATGGCCGTCCGCCGCGCCGCGGGTCGCCCGCATGTCGTCCTCGCCCTCCCGGAGGACCTCGACGTGCTGCCGTTCCTGGTGGAGCTGTGGCGGCCGAGGGTCGGCAGCGGCTCCCTGGGGGACCACTACGACCCGGCGCCGCTGCTGGTGGGCGTGGACCCGGAATCCTTCATGGCCGACATCGGCTGCGTCCACCGGGCCGTACGCCTGTGGGACGGTGACGACCGCGGCGATCCGCTGACCCCCGCCGAGATCGCCGCCCGCCAAGTCGAGGCGGCCGACGCCCTGTTGATCCCTGAGCCCGGCATCGGTCCCGCCGCTTCCGGCGCCGTGGCACTCGCCGGTCACCTCAACGGGCAGGCCCTGCTGTTGCCGCCCGCCGGAGCGGAACTGCCCTCGCCCCTCCTCCGACCCGCGCCGCCCGGGTGCGGCGACCGTTGGCGGTCGCGCCTTGAGCCCGTGACCGTCCCTTCGCTGCGGCGCGGCCGCCACGAAGGCGTCGCATCGGTCCTCTGGCGCGCCCGCCGCCCCCTGCACCCCGAACGCCTCGCCGGGGCGTTGCCCGCCGTGATGTTCGGCGTGGTACGCAGTCGTGGGCACCTGTGGCTGACCAGTCGCCCCGATACCGTGGTGACCTGGCGCTCGGCGGGCGCGCACCTTGAACTGCGCGAAGCCGACCGCTGGTTGGAGGAGGCCTCTCCTCGCGCCTGGGAGGCGGCCACCCCCCAGCGGCGCACGCTCGCCTCCTGGTTCTGGCACGACTACTACGGCGAACGCCGCAACGAACTCGTCTTCACCGGCATCGACCTCGACGACCAGCGGATCCGCTCGGCACTCGACGCGGCCCTGCTCACCGACGCCGAACTGGCCCTGGGGCGCGAGGGATGGACCGCCATCCCCGACCCGCTGCTCAGCGACGCCGAGACGTCCTGAGGGGCCCCTGACCCCTCTCAGGGCCGCAGTGTCGCGAATGCCCGGTCGACCAGCGTGGCGCGGTCCGCCGTACCGCCCGAGCGCAGCCACTCCCGGTCCGCCGCGTCAAGTGCCGCGGCCGCAGCCGAGGTCAGGACGTCGGCGGTGAGGGCGTCCAGCTTCGCGCCCGGGCGCTGCGCGAGCGCCTCGGCGACCTGGGCGCGCATCGCGTCACGCCGCTGGTGCAGCCGGGCCCGCAGTGACGGCGTGGCCTCGATGAGCGTGAGCTCGGCCAACTCCTGCCCGGAGCTGTGGATCCGCTGCTGCCATGCGCGCAGCACCTGATGGAGGCAGTCCCAGGGCGCCTCGTCGGCGGGGCGGCCGCGCACCTCCTCAGCGACGTCCTGCGCCATCGACTCGACGGCGCCGAAGACCACGTCCTCCTTGGACGGGAAGTACCGGAAGAAGCTCCGCTTCGACAGTCCTGCGGCGCGGGCGATGTCCTCGACGGTCGTCTCGTCGAAGCCGCGCTCGGTGAACAACTCAAGGGCGAGCGCGGCCAGTTCGGCCCGCATGGTGCGTCGGGCGCGAGCCCGCAGCCCGCCGCTCTCCGGGCTCTCGGTGCTTGCTCGGCTATACATGCACCGGAGTTTACTTTGATTCACCGACTGCCTAACGTGTCACCGAGTGACGCATTTTCGGAAGTGGTGGAGATGGAGGCGGACATGACGACCCTGCACGGCACGACCGCGCTGATCACCGGCGGCACCGGAGGCATCGGCAAGGAAACGGCCCGCGGACTCGTCAGGCGCGGCGCGCACGTGATCCTGGTGGGTCGCGATCCCGGGCGGGCCGCCGACGCCGTGCGCGAGCTCGAACGTGAGGGCGGCGGCGGGCGGGTGGAGGCGGTGGCCGCCGATCTGACGCTGCGTGCGGGGCTGCTGCGGGTGGCCGACGCGGTGAACGCCGGGCACCCGCGACTCGACGTACTCGTCAACAACTTCGGCATGAGCCCGGCCGAGCGCCGGCTGACCGCCGACGGCGTGGAGACCGCCTTCGCGGCGAACGTCCTCGCGCCCTTCGCCCTCACCCGGCTGCTCATGCCGCACCTGCGGAAGGCGCCGGCCGCCCGCGTCATCAACCTCACCGGCGGCATCCCGCGCGGCCCCGTCGACCCGGACAATCTCCAGGCGGAGAAGGCCTTCATCGGCTGGACCTTCGGTCAGTACAACCACACCAAGGCCCAGCTCATGGCGGTGAGTTACGAGTACGCGCAGCGGACCGCGGACGGCGGCGTCACCGTCAACGTGGCCTACCCCGGACACGCCTACACGCCGGGCAACCAGGCGACGCCGATGCGCGCGTTCCCCCGCCTGTACCGCCCTGCCGCGCCCCTCGTCCGGCTCCTCGGGCCGATCCTGCTCGCCGACCTCGCCAAGCCCGCCCGCTCCAGCATCCACCTCGCCACGAGCCCGGAGCTCGCAGGCGTCACCGGCGCCTACTTCGACACCCGATGCCGCCGCGTCCCGTGGCCGGACTTCGCCACCGATCCCCGTACCCGCTACGCCGTCTGGTCACTGTGCGAGCGGCTGTGCGACCAGGGCGAGTTGGGAGAGCCGGGCGAGTTCAAGAGCTGAGGAACTCAAGCAGGTCCGTGTTGAAAGCCTCCTCGAACGCGCCCGTCAGACCGTGCGGGGCGCCCGGGTAGACCTTCAGGGCCGCGTCCTTGACCAGGTGGGCCGACTTGTGGGCCGAGGCCACGATGGGCACGATCTGGTCGTCGTCGCCGTGCGCGATCAGCGTGGGCACGTCGAGGCGCCGCAGGTCCTCGGTGAAGTCCGTCTCGGAGAACTCGCCCACACAGTCGTACGCCGCCTTCACGCCGGCCTGCATGCTCTGCAGCCAGAAGGCGTCCCGGGTGCCCCGCGACACGGCCGACCCCGGCCGGTTCGCGCCGTAGAAGCTCTCGCTCAACTCGCGGTAGAACTGCGAGCGGTCGGTGCGCACGCGTTCCCGGATGGTGTCGAACACCTCGCGGGGCAGGCCCTCCGGGTTGGCCGGTGTCCGCAGCATGAGCGGCGGAACGGCGCCGAGGAGCACCACCTTGGCGATCCGGTCGGTGCCGTGCCGGCCGATGCTGCGGACGACCTCCCCGCCGCCCGTCGAGTGCCCCACCAGAACCGCTTCCCGCAGATCCAGGTTCCAGACGAGCTGCGCGAGGTCGTCGGCGTAGGTGTCCATGTCGTTGCCCAGCCACGGCTGGCCCGAACGGCCATGGCCGCGGCGGTCGTGCGCGATGGCGCGGAAGCCGCTCTCGGCGACAAGACGCAGCTGGTTGTCCCAGGCGTCCGCGTTGAGCGGCCAGCCGTGGCTGAAGACGACCGGGCGGCCCTCGCCCCAGTCCTTGTAGTGGATCGTGGTCCCGTCGACGGTGGTGAACGTGCCCATACGGGTGTCCTCTCGGGAGGCCGGGGCGGTCAGACGAAGCGGCGTACGAAGGCCAGTGCCGTGTCGGCGACCTCCTGCCAGCGGCTGTCGATGATCAGCGCGTGGTCGCGGCCCGGCAGCTCGGTGATCTCCGTGACGCCGGAGTTCTGCTGCTGCTTCTTGTACGCGCCGTTGGCGAGCGCCCAGGGCACGGCATGGTCCTTCTCGCCGGAGATGATCAGGAGCGGACCGCGCCGGGGATTGCGGCAGTCGACCTTCACCTCGGTCCACGGATTGAGGTTCGCGGCCGCGGCCTGGAACGGCGGCGCGCACGGGGCGGGGACGGCGAACTTCTCGTACAGCTCCCTGGCCTCCCGCTCACTGACCGCGTTGGCGTACGCGTATCGGAACTGCTCGAAGGTCAGCGGCAGTGCGCGCTTCCGGTTGGCCGGGTTGGCGATCATGGGGCGCAGGGAGCGCAGCGTCGACAGCGGCAGCGCCATGATGCCGCGGAACGGCGCCGGATCGATCGCCACCGACGCGGCGCTAAGGCCACGCCCCGCGAGGATCTGCGTGAGCAGCCCGCCGACCGAGTGCCCGACGATCGCGGGTTTGCGCTCCAGGCCGTCGATGAGCCCGGCGAGATGGTCGGCGATACGTCCGACGGTCTTCCCCGCGAAGGCCTCGGGGCGCTCCCTGGCCTCGGACACCGTGTCCGGGTCGTCGGGCCAGGACAGCGCGACGGGCACATACCCGGCCGCCTCGAAGTGCGCGGTCCACAGATCCCAGCTGCTGGGCAGCATCCACAAACCGTGCACGAACACGACGGGCACGCGGTCGGTCGCTGCGTTGGCCCGGTCGATCTGCTGTGCGTCGTTGAGGGACATAGCCCGAAGTTACGGTCGCAAGTCCCCCGGCGATACAGGGCAGTTGACGGGTTGGCCGGTGTTGCATGGTGCTTGTCCGGTCTACGGCCAGGGTTTACCCGATGCCCAACCAGGAGTTGACGCCACGGCGCGGGGCCTGACCTAGCTTCGTTGGTGGCCGGGACGACCTCCGGCTTCCGTGAATCGAAGGGGGAAGAACCGATGAAGCGTGTGATCGCCAGTACGTTCGCCGTCGTGGCGCTGGCAGCCTCGGGCTTGACCGCCACCGCTGCGACGGCGTCGGCGGCGCCGGACGACACCCGTGCCTTCCGGTGCAAGCTGGTGTGGAACGACAACAACACCGCGGGTGTGAAGTGCACCGGCGGCGGACCCTTCATCGCCGTCGCGAAGTGCAAGAACGGCAAGTGGGCCCAGGGTGCCAAGGCGGCCGCGGGGACCACCTCGTACGCCTACTGCACCTCCGTCAATTCGAGCCTGAAGAAGCCTGTCCAGGCCTATGGTGCGCAGGCCTGACAGGGGTTCGGGAGCGTAAGGAGGCGGCCGTCTTCCGACGGCCGCCTCCGTCCCTCAGCGTCTGGCTTCACCGCCCGCGAGGACGCGGTCCACCTGCCGCGGCGACAACGCGTGCTCCACCGCGAGGATGCCGGCGCCCACCGCCGCCGCGTTCTCGCCCGTGCGGCTCGGCTCGATGCGCAGCACATGGGTGGCCAGCGGGTGCGAGCGCCGATACACCGCTTCCCGTACGCCCGCGAGGAGTTGGTCGTGGACGGCGGCCAGCGCGCCGCCGACCACCACCGTGTCGGGGTTGAAGAAGTTCACCAGACCCGCGAGCACCTCGCCCACCGCGCGGCCCGCCTCACGCACCATGCGGACGGCGTCGCGGTTCCCTGACTTCACCAGGCGTACGACATCGCTGCCTGATGCTGCCTCCAGGCCGAGAGCGGAGAGCTTGCGGGCGATCGCCGCGCCACCCGCGACGGCCTCCAGGCAGCCGGAGTTGCCGCACCGGCAGGGCTCCTCGGTGTCGCCGACCCGGATGTGCCCGATGTCGCCCGCGCTGCCCTGCGCGCCCCGGTGCAGCCGGCCGTCCGCGACGATGCCGCAGCCGATGCCGGTGCCCACCTTGATGTAGAGCAGATAGCGGGTGTCGGGGAAGGCGCGGCGCTGCTCGGCGAGGGCCATCACGTTCACGTCGTTGTCGACGAGGGCCCGCGCGCCGAACCGCTCGGCGAAGAACTCGGGGATCGGGTACTGGTGCCAGCCCGGCATGATCGGCGGATCCACCGGACGGCCCGTGGAGAATTCCACGGGACCCGGCACGCCGACCCCGATGGACTGCAACGACGCGGCGTCCCGGTCGGCCTCCTTGAGCAGGGAGTTCAGCGTCCGCTCGACATGGCCGAGCACCTCCTGCGGGCCGTCCGCGATGGAGAGCGGATCCTCGCGCAGGGCGAGCATCTCGCCGCCGATGTCGAGCAGCGCGACCCGGCAGTGCGACGCCCCCAAGTCGACGCCGGCTACGGCGTGTTCGCGCGTGCGCAGGCGCAGCCGCCGGGGCGGTCTGCCGCCCGTCGAACCGCCGTCGGCCTCCTCGATGACGTAGTCGTGCGCGATGAGCGCGTCCACCCGCTGCGAGACCGTCGACCGCGCGAGCCCCGTGAGCCGGGCGATGTCGGCGCGGGTCTCCGCGGCCCCCGTCCGGATCAGGGCGAGGACCTCGCCGGGCGACGACGGCAGGGAAACGGGGTGATCCGGCGCTCCAGACATGGCAGCCACCATAGGGACGACTTCCGCTGCTCACAAGGCTGATGGTGTTCGGCGATCGACCTAAGTAACCGTCAACTGCCGTATAAGGAAAGCTGCTTGAGACCTTGACAGGTCAAAGCTCGCTCATCACATTGCTCTGCAGACCGCTGCCGAAGGAGCCGAGGGTGCAGGCGATGCAGGCGACGCAAGTGATGTTGGCGATGCGCGGGGTGTCCAAGAGCTTTCTCGGAGTGCGGGTGCTGCACGGCGTCTCGCTCGACCTCGCCGCGGGTGAGGTGCACGCGCTGGTCGGGGAGAACGGCGCGGGCAAGTCCACCTTGATGAAGGTCCTGGCGGGCGAACACGTACCGGACGAGGGCAGCATCGTGCTCGACGGAACAGAGCATTCCTTCAGCCACCCCGCGCAGGCCCAGGCCGCCGGAATCGGCATCATCCACCAGGAGTTCGCGCTGCTCGCGCACCGCACGGTCGCCGAGAACGTCTTCCTGGGCCGCGAGCCGACCCGCTACGGCCTCGTCGACCGCCGCGCGATGGAGGCGCGTACGGCCGAACTGCTCGCGGCGGTGGGCGTATCGGGCATCACGCCACGCACGTACGTCCGTGATCTGTCCGTCGCCCGGCAGCAGACCGTCGAGATCGTCAAGGCGCTCGCATCCGACGTCCGCGTCCTGGTCATGGACGAGCCGACCGCACCGCTCGCCGACCACGAGGCGGGCCTCCTGCACGACCTCGTGCGCCGCCTCGCGGGCCGTGGCCTGGGCATCCTGTACATCTCGCACCGGCTGCGGGAGGTCTTCGAACTCTCGCAGCGCATCACGGTGTTGAAGGACGGCCGTCACGTCACGACCGTGCCCACCGCCGACACGGACACCGACCAGGTCGTACGCGCCATGGTGGGCCGGGAGCTGAGCGCCTACTACCCACCGCGCGCTGGCCCCGAGGACATCGGCGAGGTCCGCCTCACGGTCACCGGCGGCGGCAACGACCGGCTCCGCGGCATCGACCTGACGCTGCGGGCCGGCGAGGTCACCGGCATCGCGGGCCTCGAAGGCTCCGGCCGTACGTCCCTGGCGCGGGCCCTGTTCGGCGCCGCACCGTTCACCGGCGGGGCCATGACGGTGGGCGGCGACGCCCTGCGGCCCACCACTCCGCGGCAGGCCATCCGCGCGGGGATCGCCCTGGTGACCGAGGACCGCAAGGCCGAGGGGCTCGCCCTGCGCCAGTCCGTGCGGGACAACGCCCTCCTCGTCACGCGCGCCGTCCCCGCCCGCGAAGGCCCGCCCGCGGCCCGCGAACTCACTGCGCTCCTTGAACGCGTCAAGCTCCAGGCACGCGGCGAGGACCAGCAGGCCCAATACCTCTCCGGCGGCAACCAGCAGAAGGTCGTCATCGCCAAGTGGCTCGCCGCCCGCCCCCGCGTCCTGCTCTTCGACGAGCCGACCCGGGGCGTGGACGTCGGCGCCAAGGCCGCCATCCACACCCTCGTGCGCGAGCTGGCCCGCGAGGGCATCGCCGTCCTGATCGTCTCCTCCGAGCTGCCCGAACTCATCGGGATGAGCGACCGCATCCTCGTCATGTCCGATGGCCGCATCGTCGGGGAGCTCCCGGCGGGCGCCGCCGAGGAGGACGTGATGCGGCTCGCCACGACCGGCCCGTCCGCCCTGTCCGACTCCTCCGGAGAGGAGCCCGCCGCGTGAGCGGTACCACCGGCACCACCGTCGCCCCGCCGCCCGCAGTGAAGTCCCGTGCCGTACCGCGCGGTCGGCTCACCGACCCGGCCGTCGGCGTCTGGCTCGCGGCCGCCGCCGTCACCGTGCTCGGCTGGATCGTGGTCGCCGCGCGCGGCGGCGACTTCCTCACCGTGTCGAACGTCGTCGGCATCCTCCAGAACTGCGTCGCCCTCGGCCTGGTCGCCGTCGGCCAGACCGCCGTCATCCTCACCGGCTCGCTCGACCTGTCGGTGGCCTACCTCATCAGCCTCGGCACGCTGGTCGCCGCCACCACCATGGAGGACGGCAGCGTCGTCACCGCGGTGCTCGCCGTCCTCGCCCTGTCGGCGGCCGTCGGACTCGCCAACGGCCTCATCGTCACCGGCCTCAAGGTCAACGCGTTCATCGCGACGCTCGGCACCGCGTACATCCTGCGCGGCTGGATCGAGGACAACTACACCGGCCCGGCGGGCAAGGTCCCCGCCTCCTTCCAGCATCTGGGCTACGACCGGATGGGCCCGGTCCCCGTCTCGGTCTTCCTGCTCGCCGCCGTCGCCGCAGCGATGTGGCTCGTCACCCGCCGCACCCGCTTCGGACATCATCTGTACGCGACGGGCGGCGACGAACACGCGGCGCGCCTGTCCGGTGTCCGCACCCGGCGCACGATCATCGCCGCCCACGTCCTGTGCTCGCTCTGCGTGGGCGCCGCCGCCCTCTTCCTCGCCTCACGGCTCGGCGCCGGCGCCCCCTGGGCGGGCACCGAGGCCCGCTACGACCTGGAGTCGATCGCCGCCGTCGTGCTCGGCGGCACCGTCCTCGCGGGCGGCCGCGGGGGAGTGGCGGGCACCCTCGGCGGGGTCCTGGTGCTCGCCGTGCTCGACTCCGTCTTCAACCAGCTAGGCGTCGACCCGTTCTTCAAGAACGTGGTCCGCGGCATCGTCATCATCGCCGCCGTCGCGATCTACGCCCGGCGCGGCAGCAGGAGGTCCGCATGAGCAGCCAGACGGCAACGGCCGCTCCGTACAAGAGAGTTGTTCGCTCCCTCGGCAGCGGAGCGCCCGTCTACGCCCTGCTCGTGGTGCTCCTCGTCGCGCTCGCCGCCACCGACCCCGGCTTCTACGAACCCGACCGCTTCCTCGCCTTCGTCAAGCGAGCCGCGCCTCTGGTGATCCTCGCCGCCGGGCAGTATCTGGTCATCGTCTGCGGCGAGTTCGACCTGTCCGTCGGGGCGATCGTCACGGCGGGCGTCGTCGCTGCGGCGGAGGTCTACGGCTCGTTCCCGAACGCGCCGTGGCTGCTCATCACCGCCGGACTGCTGCTCGCGGGGGCGTTCACCGGCCTGGTCAACGGGCTGATCACCACCCGTCTGAGAGTGCCCTCCTTCATCACCACGCTCGGCATGATGCTGATCCTGGAGGGCGCCGTCTTCTACTGGACGGGCGGCTCACCGCACGGCCAACTGTCGGAAGGCTTCCGGCAGTTGGGGCGTGGCACCGCCATGGGCTGGCTGCCCTGGGCCGTCCTCGCCTGCCTCGTCGCGGGCTGCGTCGCCGTGCTGCTCATGCGCTCCGACTTCGGCCGCACGCTCGTCGCCACCGGGGACAGCGAACGAGCCGCCGCCCTCGCGGGGGTGCGTGTCCACCGCGCTCGCGTCATCGCCTTCGTGCTGTCCGGTGCGGCCGCCGCGCTGGCCGCCGTCCTCGTCGGCGGCTTCTCCGGGGTGTCCGCGCAGGCAGGGCGCGGCTACGAGTTCGAGGCGATCACCGCCGTGGTCCTCGGCGGGGTCGTGCTCGGCGGCGGACGGGGCAGTGTCGTCGCCGCGATGGCCGGCGCCTTCTCGCTGCAGGCCCTGTTCACGCTGCTCAACCTGCAGGGCGTATCGGGCGCCCTGGAATCCACCGTCCAGGGCGTCATCGTCATCGCCGCGGTCGGGCTCGGGGCCGCCGACTGGTCCCGGCTGCGCCGCCGTCGTACCCACTCCTCAGGAGGCAGACCCTCGTGACGCACATCCACCCGAACCGCAGGCGCGCGCTCGCGCCCGCTGCCGCCGTCCTCGCGGGCGCGCTGCTCGCCTCCTGTTCCAGCGACACGCCGCCCGACGCGCCGGCCGGGGCCTCGCAGAGCGGCTCGTCGGAGCAGGGCGACAAACCCTCCAAGTTCTTCGAACAGGCCGAGTACGACCGCCAGTTGGCGCTGGGCAAGGAGACTCCCCAGGGCCCGGCCGACAAGCCCTGGGAGCAGATGCTCGAACCGAAGATGGCCGACACCGCCCAGTACAAGAAGAAGGGCTCGGGCGGCACCCACCTCTGCTTCTCCAACGCCGGAGTCTTCAACCCCTGGCGGCAGGTCGGCCTGAAGAACATGAAGGCCGAAGTGAAACTCCACAAGGAGATCAGCGACTTCACCGTCCTGGACGCCCAGGGCAAGGACGACAAGCAGATCTCCGACATCCAGGAGCTGGCCGGGAACGAGGACTGCGACGCGCTGATCGTCTCGCCGAACACCACCGCCACCCTCACCCCCGCCGTGAAGGAGGCCTGCGGCAAGCTGCCCGTCATCGTCTTCGACCGAGGCGTGGAGACCGACTGCGCGGTCACCTTCGTCAACCCGATCGGCGGATACGGCTACGGCGCGGTCGCCGCCGACTTCCTTGTCGACAAGGTCAAGCCCAAGGGGAAGATCCTCGCCCTGCGCATCTCGCCCGGCGTGGACGTCCTGGAGACCCGCTGGTCGGCGGCGAAGCTGGCCTTCGACAAGAGTGAACTGGACGTCGTGGACGCCAAGTTCACCGACGGGGACCCCGCCAAGACCAAGTCGATCGTCTCCGACGCCATCTCCCGGCACGGCTCCATCGACGGCGTCTGGATGGACTCCGGCGCCACGGCCGTCGCCGCCGTCGAGGCCTTCGAGGACGCGGGCGTCGACGTCCCGCCGATCACCGGCGAGGACCAGCAGGACTTCCTGGAGGCCTGGAAGGACAAGAAGCTCACCGCGATCGCCCCCACCTACCCGACCTTCCAGTGGCGTACGCCGGTCATCGCGGCCCTGCGGATCCTGGACGGAAAACAGGTGCCCAAGGAGTGGAAGCTGCCGCAGCCGACCGTCACCCAGGAAAACCTGGACGAGTACCTCCAGGACAGCATGCCGCCGCTGCACTACGCGATGTGCGGATGCCAGGACATGCCGGGCTACCCCAAGGACTGGAAGAAGAAGTGACATACACAGCCTGGCAGTTGGGGGCGAACCCCTGGATCTGGCACTCGCCGGTCTCCGGTGAAGTGCTCAACGAAACCCTGCCCCGTCTGGCGGTCTTGGGCTTCGACTGCGTGGAGCTGCCCCTCGAAAACGCCGACGACTGGGAGCCCGCGGCCGCCGCCAAGCTCCTGGACGCCACGGGCCTGACGCCGGCCGCCGTCGTCGCCGTCATGCCCGGCCGGCGGAACCTGGTCCGCGCCGACCAGGCCATGGTCCGCGCCACCCAGGACTACCTGCGCCGCTGTGTCGACGCCGCCCATGCGATCGGCGCCCCCGTGGTGGCGGGACCCGTGTACGCGGCGGTCGGCCGCACCTGGCGCATGGACCGGGCGGAGCGCTCGGCGACGTACGAGGAATGGCGCGCGCACATCGCGCCGGTCGTCGAGTACGCGGCCCGCGCCGGGGTGCGCATTGCCGTCGAACCCCTCAACCGCTACGAGACGAGCCTGTTCAACACCGTCGCCCAGACCCTCACCGGCCTCGAAGGCCTGCCCGAGGACGCGATCGGCGTCGCGCTCGACACGTACCACCAGAACATCGAGGAACACACGCTGCCGGACGCGGTCCGCGCGGCGGCCGGCCGCATCGCCCATGTCCAGGTGTGCGCCAACGACCGCGGCGCGCCCGGCGCCGACCACCTCGACTGGCCCGGCTTTCTGCGGGCCCTGAGCGAGTCCGGCTACCAAGGCACCCTCTGCATCGAGTCGTTCACCGCCCACAACGACGCCATCGCCGTCGCCGCCTCCGTCTGGCGCCCCCTCGCACCCACCCAGGACGCCCTAGCCACCGACGGCCTCGGCTTTCTGCGCCGCACACTCGCGGCCCTCTGATTCCGGCACCAGGCACCCGCACCCCGTCCACACAGAGAGGAACCGCTCATGAGCTGTCATGCTCGTGACATTCACGCCTTAAGGAGCCTACGAAGAGGGGTCGTCGCCCTGCTTGCGGCACTGCTCCTCACCGTGGGCTTCCTGCCAGGATCCGGAGCAACCGCGGCCGACAAGGACCCCGCCTTCCGCGCCCTGCTCTTCACCAAGGCCGTCGGCTACGTCCACGACTCGATCCCGGCCGGCATCCAGATGGTCAAGGAACAGGCCGCGGCGAACAACTTCGAGGTCGTCCAGACCGACGACGCCACCGTCTTCGACGACGCGAAGCTCAAGGACTTCGACGTCATCATCATGCTGCAGAACTCCGGAATGGTCTGGGACACCGACGCCCAGCGCGACGCCATGAAGAAGTACGTGAAGAGCGGCAAGGGCGTCGTCGCGCTGCACAACACCCTCGACATGGGCGTCGAGGACTCCTTCCCCTGGTGGGACGAGCTCATCAACGCCGGTGCCCATATGCCCGCCCACTCGCCGGGAGTCCTCAAGGGCACCGCGAAGGTCGCCGACCGCGACCACCCCTCCACGAAGGCTCTTCCGGAGCGCTGGGAGCGCCCGGAGGAGTGGTACAACTTCGACAAGAATCCCCGCGGCGACGTGCACGTCCTGGTCACCGCCGACGAGACGACGTACAACCCGGGCGGGTCCGCGATGGGCGCCGACCACCCCATCTCCTGGTGCCGCAACGCCGAGGGCGGCAAGGTCTGGGCCACCGCCATGGGCCACGACAAGGCGTCGTACACCGAAGCCGCCTTCCGCGAGCATGTGCTCGGCGGCATCCAGTGGGCCTCGGGCAACAAGGCGGGCGACTGCGGCGGCACGGTCTGGTCCGGTTACGAGAAGACCGCGCTCGACGACAACACCGCCGACCCCATGGAGCTCGACGTCGCCAAGGACGGCAAGGTCTTCTACGTCCAGCGCAGCGGCGAGGTGAAGATCTTCGACCCGAAGAGCCACTCCACCTCCACGGCCGGGAAGCTCGACGTCTACACCGGCGGCGAGGACGGCCTGGTCGGCATGGAACTCGACCCGAAGTTCGCCGACAACCGCTGGCTCTACCTCTACTACGCGCCCGCGAGCGCACAGGACGACGTCAACCGCCTCTCCCGCTTCACGGTCAAGGCGGACAACACCCTCGACCTGGCCAGCGAGAAGAAGCTCCTGGACGTCCCCGCCTACCGCGACCGCAGCTTCCCCGAGCCCGGACACACCGGCGGCGCCGTCGAGTTCGGCCCCGACCGCACCCTCTATCTGGGCGTCGGCGACGACGTCCCGCCCAACCTCGACCCCAACTGGCAGGGCTACGCCCCGCTCGACTGGCGCCCCGGCAAGGAGCGCCTCGACGCAGCCCGCACCGCGGGCAACACCAACGACCTGCGCGGCAAGATCCTGCGCATCAAGCCGACGGACTCCGGCGGCTACACCATCCCCAAGGGCAACCTCTTCGAGAAGGGCACGGACAAGACGCGGCCCGAGATCTACGCCATGGGCTTCCGCAACCCCTTCCGCTTCACCGTCGACCCCAAGACGGGTTATGTGCACGCCTCCGACTACGGCCCCGACCGCGGCGGCCCGACGACCGACCGCGGCCCCGAGGGCCTGGTCGAGTACAACGTCATCAAGAAGGCCGGCAACTACGGCTGGCCGTTCTGCCACGGCAACAACCAGGCGTACGCGCCCTACGACCCCGACACCCAGAAGGTCGGCGCCAAGTTCGACTGCGCCAAGCCCACCAACCCCTCGCCGAACAACACCGGCCTGAAGGACCTGCCGACGCTGCAGCAGCCGGAGATCTGGTACGGCTACGGCGAGTCCAAGGAGTTCCCGGAGATGGGCGCGGGCGGCTCGGCGCCGATGAGCGGCCCCGTCTACCACTACGACCCCAAGAACCCCTCCAAGACGAAGTTCCCCGCCTACTTCGAGGGCGCGAGCTTCTTCTACGAGTGGGCCCGCGACTCGGTCAAGGAGATCCGCTTCGACAAGGACGAGAAGCTCCTGAAGATCAACGACTTCCTGAAGTCGGCGAAGTTCGCCAAGCCCATGGACATGACCTTCGGGCCCGACGGCTCGCTCTATGTCCTGGAGTGGGGCAGCGAGTTCGGCGGCGGCAACAACGACTCCGGGCTCTACCGCATCGACTACGCCCAGGGCCAGCGCACCCCGCTCGCCCAGGCCAAGGCCTCCGCCACCAACGGCCCCGTCCCGCTGAAGGTCGACTTCTCCAGCGAGGGCAGCAAGGACCCGGACGGCGATCCGCTCACCTTCGCCTGGGACTTCAACGGCGACGGAACCTATGACTCCACCGAGGCCAACCCCTCGCACACCTATGACGCCAAGGGAGACTTCAACGCCCAGCTGAAGGTCACCGACTCCACCGGCAAGTCCGGTTACGCCAACGTCCCCGTCACGGCGGGCAACACCGCACCCAAGGTGACGATCGAGACCCCGGTCGACGGCAAGCTCATCCAGTTCGGCGACAAGATCCCCTACAAGGTCACCGTCACCGACCCCGAGGACGGCACGATCGACTGCACCAAGGTCACCGTCAACCCGGCCCTCGGCCACGACGACCACGAGCACCCCACCACCGACATCCCCGGCTGCGAAGGCACCGTGGACACCGGCGACCTGGGCGGCCACCCCGAGGGCGCCGACCTCACCTACGTGCTCAACGCCAAGTACACCGACAAGGGCGGCGACGGCGTCAGCGCCCTGACTGGCTACGGCCGCTCCGTCATGCACCCCAAGCACAAGCAGGCCGAGTACCACGACGACCAGTCAGGAACCCGCATCGTCTCCCAGGCGGGCGCCGAGAACGGCAAGCGCATCGGCGACATCAGCAACGGCGACTGGATCGCGTACAGCCCGATGAGCGTCGAAGGCGTCGGCAAGGTCAGCTACAAGCTGTCCTCGCCCTACGGCGTCGGCTCCATCGAACTGCGCGCGGACGCCCCCGACGGCAAGCTGCTCGCCACCACCCCTGTCCCCAACACCGGGGGCTGGGACACCTATCAGGCAACTCCGGACGTCCCTGTCGAGGCGCTGACCGGCACCCACAAGCTGTATGTGGTCTTCAAGTCGACGCAGGACAATTCCTTCGACGTAGACGCGGTGCAGTTCACCACGTCATAGTCGCTCGGTAGTCGCCAGAGGCATACGAAGGTCCGCAGTGCGCCGCTGTCCAAGGCGCACTGCGGACCGTCATCCCCGTCAGCGAGTACCGACCGCCGCCCGCACGGCCCGTCGGGCCAGCTGGCAGTCGTCGTGCAACCGCCTGAGCAGCAGTCGCTGTTCCTCGCCGGACGGCGCAGCACCAGGATGGGCCGGGCCCGGTGCCGCCGGGGCCGCGTCGTGCATCGAGCGCTGCACGGCCATCTCGTACGTACGGATCTCCCGGGTCAGGATCAGCATCAGGTTGACCAGGAACGCGTCCCGTGCCGCTGTCCCCGCGTGCTGCGCCCGCTGACTGATCTCGCGGCGCTCCACCGGTGCGTCACCCAGCACCGCCCAGAGCGTCGCCAGGTCGTAGCCCGGTAGATACCAGCCCGCGTGCTCCCAGTCCACGAACACCGGACCGGCAGGCGAGAGCAGGATGTTCGAAAGGAGCGCGTCACCGTGACAGAACTGCCAGGTGTCCTGCTGCCCCGCCGAGTGCGCGATGCCGTGCAGCAGCTTCTGCAGGTCACCCATGTCCCGGTCGGTGAGCAGACCCAGCTCATGGAAGCGGGAGATCCGCTTGCCGTAGTCCAGGGGCCTGCCGAACATCTCCTGCGGCGGACGCCACCGGTTGAGGCGGTCGATCGCACCGACCGCGAGCCGTACGTCCGCGCGCGGCGGCGGCTCCACGGGGTGCCGGGTCAGCGCCGCGACGCGGCCCTGCATCCGCTCGATCACCAGCGTGCAGTCCTCCGGGTCCGCGGCGATCAGCCGCGGGGCCCGGACGGGCGGACGGTGCCGGACGAACGAGCGGTATGCCGCTATCTCGTGCCGGATCCGCTCGGCCCACACTGGCGAGTGGTCCAGTAAACACTTGGCGATCGCCGTGCTGCGCCCTGTCGTTCCCACCAGGAGCACGGTGCGTCCGCTGCGGCGGAGCACCTGCACCGGGTTGAACTCCGGACAGATGCGGTGCACCGAGGCGATCGCGGTGCGCAGTTGCGCCCCCTGGGGGCCGGACAAGTCGAGTCTCCCGCTGAGCGGTTGGGTGCCGGACCCCGGGACGCGGCGCGTCCGGCCGGCGCCGAGCGACCCGGCCGCCGGCCGCGCGGGCTCCAAGTAGGGGCCGCTGCCCGGCTGTCGGGAATGCAGCGGCCGGGGCGGGGCGGACACGGAGGACGATGCTGCGTACATGGGCGATACAGATCCCTTCGTGTGCCTGCGAGTTGCCGCGCCACCGGCCCGGACGCCTTGGAGCACCCTGGGGAATGTCCCGAGGTGGTCCGGGTCGGGGTGGCGCATTCCTACCTGACACCCGGCGTCCCCTGGCACACCATGTGGCGCACCCTGGCGAACCCTGGCGAATAGTCGCCCAGCAACTGACAGAGGGTTACTGTCAACTCAGCCGAGAACCTGGGGGCTTGACGTGAACGGACAACCCAACACCCGACTGTCGGACCTTTTCGGCCTGGCAGGCTGGTCCAAGGGGGAACTCGCGAGACTGGTGAACCGGCAGGCGGCGGCCATGGGCCATCCGCAGCTGGCCACCGACACCTCGCGGGTGCGGCGTTGGATCGACATGGGGGAAATCCCGCGCGATCCCGTGCCCAGGGTGTTGGCGGCTCTGTTCACCGAGCGTCTCGGCCGTGTCGTGACCATTGAGGATCTCGGTCTGGTGCGGCACGGGCGCGTAGGGAAGCGGCGCGGCGACGGGAGTGTGGAGCACCCCGACGGCGTGCCGTGGGCGCCCGAACGGACAGCCGCGGTCCTCACCGAATTCACGGGAATGGACCTCATGCTCAACCGACGCGGCTTGGTGGGCGCGGGCGCTGCGCTTGCCGCAGGCTCCGCACTCAGCAGCGCCATGCACGACTGGCTGCACACCGATCCGGCCCTCGTTGCCGACGCTCCCCGCACCGAACATCCCCTGCACGCCGACCCCGCTGGGTTCGACCGCTATGAGGCCGCCCCCATCGGGTCGCAGGAGATCGAGGAACTGGAGCGCTCCGTCGAGGTGTTCCGGGCCTGGGACGCGGCCCGCGGCGGCGGGCTGCAGCGCAAGGCTGTGGTGGGACAGCTCAACGAAGTGGGCGGCATGCTCGCCTACCGACACCCTGAACATCTCCAGCGGCGCCTGTGGGGCGTCGCTGCCAACCTCGCCGTCCTCGCGGGCTGGATGTCGCACGACGTCGGCCTGGAGCCCACGGCACAGAAGTACTTCGTGATCGCCGCGCACGCGGCCCGCGAGGGCGGTGACCGGCCGCGCGCCGGTGAGGCCCTGTCCCGGGCGGCGCGCCAGATGGTGCATCTGGGCCGGCCGGACGACGCCCTGGACCTCATGAAGCTCGCCCAGTCGGGATCGGGCGAGGAGATGCTGCCGCGCACGCAGGCCATGCTCTACACCATCGAGGCCTGGGCGCAGGCGTCGATGGGCAAGGGCCAGGCGATGCGCCGCACGCTCGGCATCGCGGAGGACCTCTTCGTGTCCGACAAGGGGGATGTCCCCCCGCCCAGTTGGATGCAGATGTTCGACGAGGCGGACATGCACGGCATGCAGGCACTGGCCTACCGCACCCTCGCCGATCACGAGGCGTCCGCGGCGGCCACCGCCCAGCGCCACGCCAAGGAGGCGATCGACCTGCGGTCCAAGGGCCGCGACCGGTCGCAGATCTTCGACTACATCTCGCTGGCCTCGGCGTGCTTCATCGCCGACGATCCCGAACAGGCCGACCGGTACGCGCGGTTGGCGCTGGTGTCGATGGGTTCCAACTCCTCGCACCGCACCTGGGACCGGCTGCGGGAGATGTACCGGCTGACCGCTCAGTACTCGGGCTATCCGAAGATCCAGGACCTGCGCGAGGAGATCAAGATGGCGCTGCCGAAGTCGGCGGGTAAGGGCGGGGGTGGCAAGCGGGTCCAGGTGTGATGAGGGGGGTGTGAGGGGGTCGGTGCCCGGGTTCCAGTCGACCCGTGGTTCTAGTTGACCCGTGCGACCAACAGGCAGGCATCGTCCTCGCGCGGGGCCACGCCGAACTCCTCGACGACCGTCCGTACGCAGTCCTGAGCACCACGTGTGTCGGTGAAGCGGGGTGCGAGGGCCAGCAGCCTGCTGGTCGCCGCGTCCCTGGCGCGCCGGGGAACAAGTCCGTCGGTGTGCAGCAACAGCACGTCGCCTGGCTGGAGTTGCTCTTCGGCCTGCTCGTAGGTGGCGCCGGAGGTCGCCCCGAGGATCACGCCGTCCGGTGGTGTCAGCGCGCGCCCCGTCCCGTCGCGGAACAGCAGCGGGGCGGGGTGTCCCGCCTGCGCCCAGGACAGCGTGCCCGTCGCGGGGGAGTACTGGCAGCAGACCGCGCTGCCCAGGGCCGGTTGGGCGGTGGTGTCCAGTAACTGGTTGAGCCAGCCCATCAGTTGACCGGGGCACACCCCGGCGACCGCCATGCCGCGCACGGCGCCGAGCAGCATCGCCATGCCGGAGGTGACGGTGACGCCGTGACCGGTGAGATCGCCGACGCTCAACAAGTACTGGCCGTCGGGCAGTTCCATGGCGTCGTACCAGTCACCGCCGATCAGTGCACTTGTCGACGAGGGGAGGTAGTGCGCGGCGAGGTCCAGTGCCGCGGGTCCGCCGTGCGGGAACTGCAGGGAGCCACGCCACGGCGGCAGCACGGCCTCCTGCAGTTCGACCGCGAGCCGGTGCTCTGTCTGCGCGATGTGCCGCTGGCGCTGCAGCGAGTCACGGGTCTCGCGCACCACTCGCTGGCTGCGGCGCAGCTCGCTGACGTCCCGCAGGACCGCCCACATGGAGGCGGTGCTGCCGTCAGCGGCGAGCACGGGCTCGCCCATCATGTGCACCTGTCGTACACCGCCGTCGGGGCGCGTGATCCGGAACTCGCCGTCGATCGGCTTACCGTCGATCAGGCAGTCCGTGACCATGGCCGTCAGCATCGGCTGGTCGTCGACGTGCACCAGGGAGGGCAGTTCGTCCAGGGAGAGCGGGGGAGCGTCCGGGTCCCGGCCCAGGATCTGATAGAGCTCGCCGGACCAACTCGCCTCGTCGTTCAGGAGGTTCCACTCCGCGCTGCCGACCCGGCTGAGCAGCGAACCGTGCTGCGGTTCGAGCGGCGGGGGGATGGCCGGCGCCGACGGCTCCGGCGTCGGCTGGACGGGCCCGTCCCGCAACTGCGCCAGGTGGTCGTCCAGGTCGTTGAGCTGGTGGACCGCGAGGTCGCACAGGGCGCGCTGCCAGCGTCCCTGGGGGTCGCCGTGGTCGGTCATGGCGTCGCGGCGTACGGCGTCGACCTCGCCGCGGAGCCGACGCGTCTGCGTGATCAGCGCTTCGACCGAGCCGCGCTCGGGCGGCTGGGCGGCTGGGCGGTCCGCGAAGACATGGGACGGCATGAGGTGCTCCGTTGACGATGCGGTGCGACCAGACGGGCGGAATGGACCGCTAATGACTTTCGCACAGCGAGGGGTGGCTCGTAAGGGATTTGGCAACACCCGAGGCGGCGTTGCACCTGGCATATGCCTATGTCCATAGGGTGGGCGGCATTCCGCACACCCCCTGCGTCAGCCGCGCAAGTAGCGGATGACGGCCAGCACGCGGCGGTTGTGGTCATGTGACGCGGGCAGGCCCAGCTTCTCGAAGACGGAGGCCACGTGTTTCTCGACCGTGCCCGCCGAGACGACGAGGCTCTGTGCGATCGCCCCGTTGGACCGCCCCTCGGCCATCAGGGAGAGCACCTCGCGCTCGCGCTCGGTCAGCGGCGCGAGCTCGGCCGCGCGGTGTCCCGCACCGGCCAACTGCGTGACGACCTCGGGGTCCAGGGCCGTGCCGCCCGCGCCCACCCGCTCCAGGGCATCGGCGAACTCCGCGACATTGGCGACCCGGTCCTTGAGCAGATAGCCGACCCCCGCCGACCCCTCCGCGAGCAGCCGCGTGGCGTACTTCGTCTCGACGTACTGCGAGAAGAGCAGAACGCCCGTGCCGGGGTGATCGCGGCGGATGTCGATGGCCGCGCGCAGTCCCTCGTCCGTGTGGGTCGGCGGCATCCTGATGTCGGTTACCGTGACGTCCGGGCGATGCTCGGCGACCGCGGCGCGCAAGGCGTCCGCGTCCCCCACGGCCGCGCAGATCTCATGCCCCCGCTCGGCGAGCATCTGGGCCAGCAACTCCCGCAGTACCGCGGCATCCTCAGCGATCACGACGCGCATGGCCGCATGCTCTCACGCACGCAGGGGAAGATCGACAGTGACCGCCGTCGGCCCGCCCGCGGGGCTCTTGATTTCTATCCCGCCATCGACCGTACGCACGCGCTGGACGAGCCCGCTCAGTCCGCTCCCGGCCCCCATCTCCGCGCCGCCCTGCCCGTCGTCACTGACCTGGAGGTAGAGCCGGCCGTCCGACTGGGCCACCGTGATCGCGGCCCGCCGCGCACCGCTGTGCTTGATGACATTGGTGAGCAATTCGGCGGCACAGAAGTACGCGATGGTCTCGATCGCCGGGGTCGGCCGCTCGGGCACCTCCGTGACCAGGTCGACGGGAATGGCACTGCGCGAGGTCAGCGTCGCGAGCGCATCGGGCAGCCCGTCGTCGAGCACGGGCGGATGGATGCCGCGGGCCAGATCGCGCAGTTCGGTGAGCGCGTCGGTGGCGTTCTGATGTGCACCGTCGACCAGTTGACGAATACGGCCGACGTCCAGCGGCGCGCCCCCGCCACCACCGTCGTACGCGGTCAGCCGCTGTCTGACCATGTCCAGACTCATCGCCACCGCGACGAGCCGCACCTGTGCTCCGTCGTGCAGATCGCGCTCGACGCGCCGCAGCAGGGCCACCGAGTCGTCCACGGCGAGCGCCCGGGTCTCCTCCAAGTCACGTACCCGGTCGGCGAGTTGACCGGGACCGAGGAGCGAGCGGATCAGCCAGCGGTCGGTCTCCGTCACCAGCCGGGTCACCCAGGGCGCGCACAGCAGGACGGCCACTCCGACCGCGGCCGCGAAGAAGGTGCCCGCGAAGGTGTCCACATGCAGCCCGCCGGCGGGAATGGGGGACAGCACCGGCATCCCCTCCGGATCCCCTGCCTCGGGCCGCTGCCCGAACACCGCCCACCGCAGCGGCGCGGTCAGGCTCACCAGTCCCGTCACCCACCACAGGACGGCGTACGCCCCCAGGCAACTGACCGGCAGCTTCGCCAGCGTGTAGGCCGCCGCCCGCCATCCGTTCCCGTCCCACAACCGGGCATCGATGCGGCTGACGAACCTGCCATCGGGCCGCAGCGGCGGCGGCGACTGGGTATCCTCGCCCAGCAGCCCCGCGGCCAGCCGACGGTGCAGCCGGCCCAGCGCTCGGGCCAGCTGGAGCCCCGCGATCACCAGCAGCGCGCCGACCACGAAGAACACCAACGACACCGTGAACCCCGCGCCCAGAGCGAGCAACACCAGGAGGACCGCCCCACCTGCGAGACCGAGCGGGAATCCGATCAGGCAGTACGCCGCCTCGGCCCATGCCCGCCGGGTGAAGGGGGCGCGCAGGACGGCGCGCCCGAGGGCGCGAGCCTTACTCGCGCCACGTGCTGGCGCGGGGCGCTCCGGCGTGACCATCGGGGGTGTGACGTGCATGGTGTCCAGTGTCCCGTCAGGCATCATGGCGTGCCGCCAAGCGCAGGCCCGCGCCGAGCACGAGGAGTGTGTAGAGGCAGAGCACCGCGAAGCCCACCCAGGGGGAGAGGACGTCGGCCACGGGCTTGGAAACGGCCAGGGAGTTCCCGGCGATGATGGTCGGAATGAACTTCGCCACGGTGGTCCCCGAGGCCCCGCCGATGATCGCCGCAAGCACGAACGTGACCGACACCAGCACGGCTATCGCGCTCGCGGTGTGCCGCGTGATGGCGCCGATCCCGATGCCCATCAACGCGATGAGCCCCAGATACGCCCCCGAAAGGAGCACCGCCCGCAGCACCCCCGGATCGCTGAGCGCGGGCTCGGGCAGCCCCTCGCCCAGCGCGGCCCGCCGCGCGAAGAACGCCACGAACGTGACGGCCTCGCCCACCGCGAGGGAGATCCCGCCGTAGACGGCCGCCCTCGCGGCAAGGACCAGACGCCGGTTCGGTATGGCCGCCAGGGTCGAGCGGACCGTCCCGGACGGGCCGAGGACCCGGTGACGGCGCCGGGCCGCACGTCGAAACTCAACGCGTCGACGGCGACGGTGGGGCCGTACCGCTTGGTGAGACCTTGAGCCTCGATCATCACATCTCCTGCCGCAGACACGCAGACCCGATGGGGTCGGACAACTTCACGTTAGGTCTGCGACAGGACCCGCCGGAACGTGGCTTTCCTCCGTCTGTACTGGGGGTTTTCCCCCAGAGCCGGGGAGTTCACCAAGCCCACGCCGCCCAGGCCAAACGCCCTGTCGGGCGCTCCGAGCACCGCTGGACTTCCCTCCTGTTCCTGCGAGTGCCCGCGAGTTCCCGGGAACTCCTGCGCCGACGTGCACTGGAATGCCGGCGAGTGGCACCGAACTGACCGTGGTGAGGAATCACGCCCGTGTCACCAGGCACCAGCAGGTAGGGAGCCTCGCTGCTGTTCCGCGCCGCAGCACGGAGCACCTTGCCAAGCGCGTCATGGTTCGGAGTGCGCCCGGCCTGAGCGGCTTCTCGCTACACACGCAGGTACTGGCGGAACAGCCCGTTGGCACCGTCGGGTTCAAGCCTGAACCCGCATGCTTCCAGGAGTTGGTCGGCCTGTTTCTCGGGGTAGAGGCGATAGCCAAGGCGTTGGCGCGCCACCACGGTGTTCTCCCGCATGACGAGGTAGTCCTTGGTGAACCGGCCGTCTCCGTCGGTCTGGACATCCTGGGCGTAGACCAGCCCGTTGGACAGTGGCCGCCGGTAAGGCCGGTGAGCTTCCTGGACGGCCAGCAGTAAGACGCCTCCGGGGCGGAGGGCGGCGGCGAGGTTCTCCAGGCCCTTGACGTTCTCGGCCTCGTCGACGAGGTGGCTGCCCAGCCAGGTGCGGCCCTGATCGTGAACGCAATACCAAATGCCGCCGACGGAGTAGGCGACGTCGAAACCGTGCGGCGGCGCTGCGTCCACGATGTCCTGCTCGATGAGCCGCACTCGGCCGCCGAGCCTGGTGCGCGCCCGGGCCAGCATGCTCTCGGTGTGGTCGATGCCCGTGATCTGCAGTCCGGGCGGCTCGCGCTCCAGCAACCGTTCGCACACCAACCCCGTGCCGACGCCGAGTTCCAGAAGGTCCCTGTGCTCGCCGATGCGACTCAGTAGATCCTCTGCGTAGGCGTCGTAGTCGTAGTACCCCGAGGTCATGATGAGGTCGTAGTGATCTGCGAGCCCAGCGTACGAATTGGCCACCTGCGGCACCGTAGCCGGAGCAGCACCTCGCCGGTAGGGGACAGGAGCGACGCGGGCGCGCCAGTACCGGGCCTCGGGGTGTCCCGCTGATGGCTCATGCACCACCGCAGACTCGCCTGCCTACCACGAAGCCCACCCGCACCGCACCGAACCCGTGAGCCACCTCGTCTACAGCGCAGTGCCACATGGGTGATGCGAGGCATGCGGTGGCGTGGCGCGGAGGGGTGTGGTGGAACGGGTAGCGGCATGACTCTCACCAGAACCGTTTGGTGCCGCGGCGGCCTGCGGCTCGCCGCGATCTGTGGTGCGGCGCTGTCCTTGTTCGCTTCGATAGCCGTTGCCGATGCCGGCCCTTCCAACCCGGCCCCGTCGACGGGAGAGCGGGGAGTGTTGCGCGAGCGGATCGTCGATGTGGACGTCAGTGACTATGCGTGGCTGTGCGCAGCCGACGGATTCGGCAAGGCGAAGGAACACACGCTTGAGTTCTTCCCGGGGGTGAAGATCACGGTCGTGCAGGACGGCCGTGAGCGGGAAGAGGACACGGTGACCTGGACCGGACATGTGAAGGACGAACCAGAGGCGGGCGCGGTGATCTCCGCGAGTCACGTATGCCCTCCCACCAGGGGACGGCCGCCGGCCGTCGATGCCCTGATCGATCTGCAGACGCGGGCCTACCACATCACGACCCTGCCGGGGCAGCCGCCGCGGTTGCGGATCACCGAGGAGGATCCGAACACCCGGCGCCGTCCGGAACCCGACAACGCCCATCTGGACGCCTCCACTGTCCGCAAGTTGCACGACTCGCTTCGTGGGCGTGCCCCGGTGTCCCCGGCCAATCCGGCGGTGGTCGACGTTCTGGCCGGATACACCCCGGCCGCCGTGCAGCGCGTCGGTGGCGAGCAGGCGATGCTGGCACGTCTGCGGCTCGCGGAGTCATACATGAACCAAGCCTTGGCCGACAGCAACGTCGCGGCCAGCATCGACATCGTCGCAAGCTACAACACCGGCTACCAGGGTGAGCAGACGGCCGCCGTCATGCTCGGCAAGCTCTCCGACTCCGAGGATCCGCAGCTGGGCGCGAAGGCACACGGCTTTCGCGAGCAGCTGGGCGTCGATCTGGTCACTGTCGTCAACAACGTCCTCGTCGGCTCCTCCGGGCAGGGCAGCCTGCCCACAGGCGGCGAAATGGACAGTGAGCTGGCCTATTCCGTCGTCGACGTCCAGTCGTTGGTCGACTGGTACAACCTCGGTCACGAAATCGGCCACAACCTGGGCCTGTTCCACGACCGCGCCACCCTCGACCAACAGGCCCCCGGCAGATACGAGCAGATGCTCAACCGCCCCTACGGCACCGGCTGGATCACCCCGCGCCGTGACTACCACACACTGATGGCCTATGCGGTCACGTGCGGCGGGCCGTGCAGGACGGTCAACCAGTACTCCAACACCGAGAACACCGTCGACGGCCAGCCCTTGGGCGATGCCTCCAACAACAATGCGGCCCTGGCCCGCCTGACCATCCCCATCGTCGCCGACTACCGCGCCCTGACGATGCGCCGTCCCCGCCACGCCCTCACCCTTGAGCCGAGTGCGCACGGCACGATCCGCCCCGCCGTGTACGGCCCCTACGCTCCGGGCACCACCGTCGCCGTCACCGCCAAGCCCGCAGAGGGCTACCGCGTGGCGGCGTGGATTGCCAACGGCGTGCGCCACGACATCACAGCCGACCACGTGACCCTGACGATGGACCGCCCTTACACCCTCAGCGCGGTCTTCACCCGCGACTGAGCGACTGCTTGAGAACTTGCATGTGCAGGGCCGGGCTTGAGAAGCGCCGTGTGGCGTCAAGCCAGCGCTGCGTGGCACAGCGCGTCACCCGAGTCAGCAATTCACATGCGCCAAGCCGAGCGCTCGGTCAGGGGGCGCGACGGCTTGTCGAGCGCCGCCAGCAGCCAGCCGGGTGGCTGCGGCACCGGCTCGTCCCGGGCGGCCAGCAGAGCGCTCCGGGTGCCCCACTCCAGCCACGCGGCGAAGACGGCCCGTACTTCGGGGGCGTCGGGATCGCCCTCGCCTCCGAAGGCGCCGACGAAGAACTCGGTCACCGGCACCAGATGATCGGCGTCAGCGAAGAGAGGCCCGAGGATGTCGTCACGGATGACGCGCTCGTGCATCGCCGCGACCAGCCGGTAGAAACCCTCGCGCCCGCCCGCCAGTTCGTACAGACCGTGCCTGATCTCTGGAGGTGCCACCATCCTCGGCAGGATCCGAAACACCGCAGCAGGCGCATGCAGGCGCGCACGGAAGCACGCAGGGCTTCCTGAGGTCAGCCCTTCATGCCCATGATCAGAGATCCCGGCCCGGCCGTTTCCGCGGAGGTGTGGAAGCCCTCGACGGCCTGCTGCCACTCCTCGACCGTCAACTGTCCCTCCCCGTCGCCGTCCATCGCCGCGAAGGCTTCCCGCGCGTCCTGCGCCGTCATGCCCAGTGCCTGCGCGGACCGGGTGAACTCCTCCGGGCTGACGACGCCGTCCCCGTCCGTGTCCACGAGGGCGACATGGGCCCTGACCGGGGGCCGCACCAGATCGGCGATCTCTCCCCGCTGCCGGGCGAGCATCAGCGCGCCGACGAACGCCTCCTCGGTCAGCTGCCCGTGCTCGTCGGCCCCGGTGTGCTCGCCGCGTGCTGGGGCAGGCCGGTGGCAGGTGGGCCCGTCGTGTTCGTAGGCGAACGCGGCGACAGGGACCGTCGGGTGGCCCCTCCGGATTGGAGCAGCGGCCGGTGGGTGAGGTGTTCATCGTGTGTGATCTCGCCCAGGGTACGTACGCGCTCGCCGGGCAGCACGTGCCGGTGGGCCCTCGACTTCCTCACGGTGGTAGAAGCGACCCAAGTAGATCCGACGCAAGGCGAATCCACGCGGGGCAGGACACGGGGGGGAGGGAGGGGGAGCACCATGGCCGCGACTGCATCGACGCGGACAGCGTGCAGGGCGCGACGGGTGCGTACGCGTCGGCCGGGAGCAGGCATGGCGGTGGCGGCCCTGGCTGCCCTGACCGTGATCAGCTGCGGCGGTTCCGGCCAGGACGATCGGCCGTCCGCACGCGGTGACTCCTCGGCGACACCCTCGCCATCAGCGGCGGACGGCCGTGACATCGACGCCTGCGCGGACGGCAACTGTGAGGTTGCGGTGTCCGACCCTGTGGTGGTCCGTTTCAAGGGCCCGGCCGGCCGGGCGACGCTCTCCGTGAGCGAAGTGGGTCCGAACAACGTTGCGTACTCGGTGAAGTCCGACAGAGGTCAGTCCAAAGGCGGTGCGAGCGGTCCGGGGCAGGGCTGCGTCACTGTTCTTCGGAGCAACGGCAGCAGCAACTCGTGCGGGGGACTGGGCGGCGCCCGGCCGAGTGCTCAGTCCGGCGCCGTCGTGATCCAGGCGGCGACCGGGGAAGACGGCACGGCAATCCTGTACGTCGTGTCGGACTGAGCCTGCCCGGCGACCGGACAGGGGCGAGTCAGCGAGTCAGGGACGCTTCGCCGCCGGCGCCCCTGGTGGGTTGGGATGGTGCTCAGGTATTGGCACCCCGCGCCGACACCCGCCAGCGGTCGAGCACCTCGCCGTCCCGGACGACCAGCAGTTCATCGGCGAGATTCACCGGCGTACAGACGTGGTTGGGGACAACAGCGACGACCGATCCCAGGCGTGGTCCTTGCACGCCGTCCGGCAGGCGCACAACGGCGTGGTGCTCCCACAACCCGGTGATGGTTCCCTGCGGGAACCGGGGCATATAGCCGTGGCCCGTCACCCAGGGCGATCGGTCGGAGCCGAGGACCTTGCTGCCGACGTCCAGGACGAAGCGGTCGGGGGCGGGGACACTGATCACCGTGGCCGCGGCGGCCAACGCCAGGTCCTCCACCCCGCAGGTGCCGATGGCCAGTTGGGTGGCGTCGTTGAAGACGTAGACACCTGGCCGCAGCTCGTTGACCGCGCCCGGCTGCCACTGGCCCACCGTCGGAGTCGACCCGCCGCTGATCACCTGGATGTCGAGCCCGAGGTCGCGCAGTGCCTGCGCGGCCTCGCCGAGGGCGTGCTCCTCGTCCCGCGCGGCGCGCACGCGCGCCTGCGCGTCGTGGCCGTAACCGTGTCCCGGGAAGGTGAACACGCCGACAACGTCCAGTCCCGCGTCGACTGCCGCCTTCCCCACCTCATCAGCGGCGTGCGGCAGCACTCCGGTCCTGTGGTTGCCGCTGTCGACCTCGATGAGCACCTCGACCGGCCGTGCGCTGCCCCGCACGGCGTCCCCCAGCCGCCGCGCGCCTTCGACCGACTCGACGCCGACTCTTACGGCAACCTCGTCCGCCAACCGGCGCAGCCGCTGCGCCTTGTCGGCGTCGAGCCATACGGGGAAGGCGATGAACAGGTCGTCCACGCCGCTGCGTGCGAATGCCTCGGCCTCGCTGATGGTGGCCACCGAAAGGCCACGAGCGCCCGCCCGCAACTGACGGTCGGCGATCTGTGCGCACTTGTGGCTCTTGGCGTGCGGACGTAGTGCGAACCCTTGTGACCGCGAAGCCTCCGCCATACGCGAGATGTTTCTGTCCAGAACATCCGGATCGACCACGAGCGCGGGCGTGGCCAGCCCGCCCGGCAGCGATATCGTCATCTCTTGCCTCCCACCCAGGAACACTTCGGGATGATCATGGCAGGTTTCCGGACGGAGTCGTCCGGCAGTCATCGGCAGTCACGCAGTTGGAAGCGGTGCCTGATGGGTGCCTGGTGGTGGAGCCGACTTCACCGACGCTTGACCGCCCGATCGTGAGCCGCCGGTGATCCAAACGAAACCGCCTGGCCGCCCACAGCCGCCGCCCCCGCCTGGAACGTCTTCCGGTACGCCTGCGGTGACACCCCGATGGCCGCCTGCAAGTGCTGCCGCAGCGACGTCCCGGTGGCGAAGCCGACCTCTGCCGCGATCCGGTCGACCGAGAGATCGCTGGACTCCAGCAGATGGCGGGCCCGGTGCACCCGCTGCTGGATCAGCCACCGGCCGGGACTCGTGCCCGTCTCCTCCTGGAAGCGGCGCGCGAACGTGCGCGGGCTCATCCGGGCGTGCGCCGCCAACTCCCGCAGGGCCAGCGGCCGGTCGAGGTGTTCCATGGCCCAGGCGCGGGTCGCGGCGGTGCCGGTGACGCCCTCGTCCGGCACCGGCTGCTCGATGTACTGGGCCTGGCCGCCCTCCCGCCACGGCGGCACGACGCAGTGCCGGGCGACCCGGTTGGCGACCGCGCTGCCGTGGTCGGAGCGGACCATGTGCAGGCACACGTCGATGCCTGACGCGGCGCCCGCCGAGGTGAGCATGTCGCCGTCGTCGACGAACAGCACGTCCGGATCCAGGTCGACCTGGGGGAACATCCGCCGGAAGAGATCCGCGAGCGACCAGTGCGTCGTCGCGGGCCGCCCGTCGAGCAGACCGGCCGCGGCGAGCGTGAACGCCCCCGTGCAGATGGACACCAACCGTGTGCCCGGCCTGACCCGGGCGAGCGCCTCGCGCACCGGCTCCGACAGCTCGGCGGTGATGTGCCGCAGATCGAAGGGCGGTACGACCACCGTGTCCGCGCTCTCCAGCGCCTCGGGGCCGTGCTCGACGGTGATGCTGAAGTCGGCGTTGGTGGCCAGGGTGCGTTCGTCCGTCGCCGCGCAGGTCACCACCTCGTACGCCCCTGGGACCAGCGGGAAGACGCGGTTCGGGATGCCCAGCTCGAAGGGGTAGACGCCGTCCAGTGCGAGGACGGCCACGCGGTGCGGGCGAGCGGCACGGAATTCCATCGAAGCCATGGCACGATTCTATCGCTTAATGGCTATCTTGCCATTGCCCAGGTCAAGCCCTTGCCGCAGGCTGAATCCATGACTAAGAACACCGCTTCTGAGCAGGCAGAGCACACCATGAAGGCCATCAGCCAGGACGTCCTCGGCGAGCCCGACGTACTGAAGGAGATCGAGGTCCCGCGCCCGAAGCCCGGCGTCGGACAGATCCTCGTCGCCGTGCACGCGGCGGGCGTGAACCCGACCGACTGGAAGCACCGCGGGCTCGGCTACTTCCTGGGCGAGCCGCCGTTCACGCTCGGCTGGGACGTGTCGGGCGTCGTCGAGGCGGTCGGCCTCGGCGTCTCGCTGTTCCAGCCCGGCGACGAGGTGTTCGGCATGCTGCCGTACCCGTACGGCGTCGGCTCGCACGCCGAGTACGTCACCGGCCCCACCCGCGCCTTCGTGCCGAAGCCCGCAACCCTGAGCCACGTCGAGGCGGGCGCACTGCCGCTGGTCGCGCTGACCGCCTGGCAGGCCCTCGTGGACAACGCCCATGTGGAGGCGGGGCAGCGGGTGTTGGTGCATGCGGCGGCCGGTGGCGTGGGCCATGTCGCGGTGCAGATCGCCAAGGCGCGCGGCGCGTATGTCATCGGCACGGCCTCCGCCGCCAAGCACGATTTCGTACGGGGCCTGGGCGCGGACGAGGTCATCGACTACCGCACCGCCGACTTCGTGAAGGAGGCCCGCGACATCGACGTGGTCCTCGACCCGCTGGGCGGCGATGACCGGCTGCGCTCCCTCGAGGTGCTCAGGCCCGGCGGCATCCTGGTGTCGATCCTGCCGGGCAACTTCGGTGAAGTGGCCGAGCGCGCCGCCGAGTTGGGGGTTCGGGCCACGGACATGCTGGTGGAGCACGATCAGGCGGGCATGGTGGCGATCGCGGCACTCGCCGAGTCCGGGCAGCTGCGGGTCCACGTCTCGGACACGTATCCGCTCGCCGATGCGGTCAAGGCCCACGAAGAAGGCGAGACGGGTCGCGTCACGGGGAAGCTGGTGATCACGGTCCGCCCGTAGGCGCCGGCGCGATGGCGATGGGGGGAGGGGCGCGGGCGCGTGCCAGTGTCCCCTTCCCGGCCCGACACCCCGCGCGTTTTCCCGGCCCCGAGGCTCCGCAGGTCAAAGTCGTTGACGGGGTACCTCTTCGATCGCCGGGTACAAGGGCCATACTGGTCGGGCCCCGATCACCCACAGAACGACTCCATGGCCAAGAACAGCAACTCTTCGACCACCGCCCCCGACACCGCGTGGCTGGGGCGCGGGCGCCACCTCGGGCCCGAGCCCGAACAGGACGTCCGGCGCAACCTGATCGCCCTCAAGGCGGCCGGGGTGCTCGACGACTTCCTGGACCTCGACCCCGTCGAGGCGGCCCGCTCCACGGTCCTGCACCCGCGGGACGAGTCCGCCGACCCCGGTCCGTCGGCCCGCCGCCTCTTCGAGGCCCGCTGGCGCGTGGCCGACGACGTCACGGTGCGCGCACAGCTGACCACGTACGGCCCCGAGGCCCGCCGCAAGGACGGCGAGGGTGTCACCTGGGTCATCGCAGCCGAGGCGGAACGGGCGTGGGACGCACGCTGGCCCTCGCCCGCCACCATGTTCTGGCCCGACAGCGACCAGGTCGCCTGGGACCACGACACGGTGCCGGGCCTGCGGCTGCGGACGACGAACCACCTGCCGAAGGACGACGACGAACTGCGCCGCAGGCTGCGGGAGTGCACCCGGCAGAGCTGGTACATCCACATCGTGGTGCACGAGGCGATGACGCCGGACGCGAAGGGGCAGCGGCCCATCGCGGAGTTCCTGCCGCCGAGCCTGCGGCACCGTGTGGTCGAGCACCGGGGCACGCCGGAGCAGGCGCAGATCGCCGACTTCGCGATGAAGCGGGAGCTGAGCGTGCGCATGCCGCGCGGCGGCGCCGTCGTCCTGCCCGCGGCGCCGCAGGGCCCGGATTACGACGCGGAGCGTTTCACGGTGCGCAGCGTCTTCCTGGACGGCTCGGAACCGACCGAACTCCTCGACAGGATCATGGAGTTCGCCGTGCTGCCGCGGCCGCTGCCCGCCGAGGCCGAGCAGGCCCTGACGCGGCTGCGCCGGGGCTGGCACCTGCTCACCCCGGACGAGGAGCTGGTGCACGCCCAGTCCATGGTCACCAGGTACGCCGAAGAGCTCGACGCCATGACGAAATCCCGTGACCTGTACCAGGAAGCTGCCGAGACGGCGCACGCCGCGCTGGCCGAGGTGACCGGCGGCGACGGTGTGCCCCGGCCGCCCGCGCCTGGCCTCACCAAGGGAGACGGCTCACCGCTGGGCTCTCTCACGAAGGCGTTCGGGCGCTTCCGGGGTTCGAGCAAGTAGCTTCCCGGGTCGAAACAAGCACGGCGCGCCGTTACAGCGCCCCGGGCCCGTCAAGGCGCGTCCAGATCCACCTCAAGGTCGTCCGCCTCCGTCCAGAAGCCGTCGTCCGCGTCCTGGAGACGGGACGCGGCGTGCTTCAGGTGACGGCGCACAGCGCTGCGCGCCGCCCGCGCGTCACCGGACTCGACCGCCGCCAGGATGGCGTGGTGCTCGACCCGGACCGCCTCGATGAAGTCGTCACGCCGCGCCTCGTTGGCCCGTGTGACGCGGATGCCGCTGCGCAGCACCTCTCCGAGGTACCGCACGGTCGAGACCATCACCGCGTTGCCGGTCGACTCGGCGATCGACTGGTGGAACGCGAGGTCCTCGTCCACGCCGTCACCGCCCGCCGCGACCGCCTCGTCGATCGCGGCCAGGGACTGCCGCATCCGGTCGACGTCCTGCGGCGTGGCGCGGGTGGCCGCGAGCGAGGCCGCCTCACCCTCCATGGCGCGGCGGACCTCCACGATCTGCAGCACCTTGGCCTTGGTTTCGGATGCCCCGGCCCCGGTCTCCGCCTCGAGGTCGAGCGGCCGGGTGCGCCGGGGCATGACGAACACGCCCCGGCCCTGCCGCGGTTCGACCAGGCCCGCGTTCCGCAGCCGCGAAACGGCCTCGCGGATCACGGTGCGGCTGACGCCGAGCTGCTTGACCAACTCGACCTCGGTCGGCAGCTTGTCGCCCTCGGCCAGACGTCCGGACTCGATCTCCTCCGCGAGGATCGCGGCGACCCTGTCCGCGAGCCGTACGGGACCACTCACCTTGGAGAACATGCTCGTCAGTCTATCCGTCAGGCCCCGATCGCCCCTGGTGCGGGCAGCGAACCAGGCGCCACCGCATCGGGGTGGTCCGCCACGTACGCCCGTACGACCGACTCGAAGTTCTCGTCGGGCGCGAGACCGAGCGCCGTGGCGCGCGCGTTGTCGAAGGCGGCGGGCCACGAGCCGACGATGGCCTCGACGGCGGGGTCGGGCGTGACCGTCACCAGATCGGCGACGGCGTCTCCGGCCACCCGGCGCAGCGTGGCGAGCATCTCGGCGACCGTCACCGTGAGCGCCGGCAGGTTGACAGGAAGCCCGCCGTCGAGCTGCCCGGGGCCGCTGCCCCGCTCGGCCTCGGCGATGCGGAGGATGCCGTCGACCGTGCGCCGCGGTGAGGCCAGCGCGACCCGCAGTTCGGGGCCGACCGGGCAGGTCGCGGGGAGGCCGGAGAGGGGCTCGCGGATGATGCCGGACAGGAAGCCGGATGCGGCAGCGTTGGGCTTGCCCGGCCGCACCGAGACCGTCATGAGGCGTGCCACACGTCCGTCGACGAAGCCCTTGCGGGTGTACTCGGCGACCAGCATCTCGCAGACGCGCTTCTGCGTTCCGTAGCTCGACTGCGGTGTGGGCAGCGTCGATTCGCCGACCACGGGCGGCAGCGGCAGCGCGGGGTCGGAGCCGTAGACCGCGACGCTGCTGGAGAACACGACCCGGGGCGTCGGCCCGCCGGCCGCCGACTGCGCGCGGGCGGCGTCGAGCAGCGCGCGCGTGGTGTCCAGGTTCGCGCCCATGCCGAGGTCGAAGTCGGCCTCGCACTCGGCCGATACCGCGGACGCCAGGTGGATCAGGACGTCCACCGGCCGCGCGAAGATCTCGTCGAGGCGCTCGCTCAGGTCACCCTGTACGACGTCCACGAGCGGGTCGGCGGCAAGGGACGACCCGGCAGGGACGAACCGGTCGGCGAGCACCAGGCGGTCCAGGGTCGTGCCGCACAGGGTCCGCCGCTTCAGCAACGCCTCGGCGACCTGCTGCCCCAGGAAGCCGAAGCCACCGGTGATGACGATCCTCATACGCGCTCTCCTCGGTTGTTCTTGAGCCGGCCGTAGTTCTTGAGCCAGCCGAGCCCCTCGCTCGTACCGGAGCGGGGGCGGTATTCGCAGCCGATCCATCCCTCGAAGCCCAGCTCGTCGACGACGTCGAACAGATACCGGATGTCGAGTTCGCCCTGGTCGGGCTCGTGGCGGTCGGGCACGCCCGCGATCTGCAGATGGGCGACGCGGCCGGTGGGAAGGTCGCGGCGCAGTGTGGTGGTGAGGTCGCCCTCGACGATCTGACAGTGGTACAGGTCGAGCTGCACCTTGAGATTAGGGGCGCCCACCTCCTGCACGATCGCGTGTGCCTCGGCCTGCCGGTGCAGGAAGTAGCCCGGCATGTCACGGCCGTTGATCGGCTCGATCAGTACGTCGACGTCCACGGCGGCGGCCCGCTGCGCCGCCCAGGCCAGGTTGTCCAGGTACGTGGCGCGGTGCTCGGCGAGCTGTGCGGGCGTGGCGTCCGCGGGCCGGAGACCGGCCATCACGTGCACCTGGCCGCAGCCGAGCGCCACGGCGTATGCGAGCGCCCGGTCGATCCCGGAGCGGAACTCGGCCTCGCGTCCTGGCAGCGAGGCGATGCCACGCTCCCCGGACTCCCAGTCGCCGGGAGGTGCGTTGAACAGCACCTGGCGCAGGCCGTGGTCGTCGAGCCGACGGCGCAGTTCGGCGGGCTCGTGGTCGTACGGGAAGAGGTACTCGACGGCGTCGAAGCCGTCCGCCGACGCCGCGGCGAAGCGGTCGAGGAAGTCGTGCTCGGTGTACATCATGGACAGGTTCGCGGCGAACCTCGGCATGCTTGCTCCTGTGGTGGGGCCGGGGCCAGGGAGGCCAGGTCCAGTCCCGGTCATCGGTTGACGACGTCCTTCTTCGTGGTGAGCACCGCGGCGGCGCCGATGACCAGGCTGAGGGCCAGGACGTACATCGGGATGGAGGTCGACCCTGTGGCGTCCTTGAGCCCGCCGATCATGTACGGGCTGACGAAGCCGGCCAGGTTGCCCACCGAGTTGATCAGGGCGAGGCCGGCCGCCGCCGCGGTGCCGCCGAGGAACGCGGTGGGCAGCGACCAGAACAGCGGGGCACAGGTCAGCACGCCGGCCGCGGCGAAGGACAGGGCGATCAGGGACAGCACGGTCGATCCGCTCCAGCCTGCGGCCAGGGAGAAGCCGACGGCGCCCATGAGGCTGGGTATGACCAGGTGCCAGCGGCGCTCGCGGCGCTTGTCGGCGGAGCGTCCGAACAGGTTCATGGCGATCAGCGCGGCCAGGAAGGGCACGGCGCTGAGCACGCCGATGGTGAAGTTGTCCTCGATGCCGGTCGACTTGACGAAGGTGGGCATCCAGAACGTCAGGGCGTACTGGCCCATCACGAAGCAGAAGTAGATGAGGCACATCAGCCACACCTTGGGGTCGCGGAAGCCGTCCCAGACCCGGCCGTGCTTCTGGTGCGCGGTGTCCTTGGCGATCGCCGCCTCGACGATGTCCTTCTCCTCGTCGGAGAGCCACTTGGCGCTGCGCACGTTGTTGTCGAGGTAGAACATCGTGGCGACACCGATGAGGAGCGCGGGGACCGCCTCGAGCAGGAACATCCACTGCCAGCCGTCCCAGCCGTTCCGCCCGTCGAAGGTGTCCATGATCCAGCCGGAGAGCGGGTTGCCGAAGATGCCGGCCACGGGGATCGCCGACATGAACATCGCGATCACGCGGGCCCTGCGGTGCGACGGGAACCAGTAGGTGCAGTAGAGGATCACGCCCGGGTAGAAACCGGCCTCCGCGGCGCCGAGCAGGAAGCGGAGCACGTAGAACATCGTCTCGTTGGTGACGAGCGAGAACGCAGCCGAGACCAGACCCCAGGTGATCATGATCCGGGCGATCCAGGTGCGGGCCCCGATGCGCTGCAGCATCAGGTTCGACGGGACCTCGAAGAGGAAGTAGCCGATGAAGAACAGACCGGCGCCCAGACCGTACGCCGCCTCGCTCAGGCCCAGGTCGTCGGACATCTGCAGCTTCGCGAAGCCGACGTTGACGCGGTCGAGGTAGGAGAAGACGTAACAGAGGATCAAGAAGGGGACGATCCGGAGAACGACCTTGCGGAATACGGCGTTCTCGCGGGCGAGGCCGGGGGCATCGGCCGTCGCGGTGGACGTGGACATGCGGAATCCTTACTGCGGCTCAGGGGATTCTCCGACGGGCGGTGCTCGATCACCAAGAGAGCGATACGGGAGCGATCACCAAGCGGCGCTGAACGCGGCCTTGAGTTCGTCGAGAGCGGGGACGGGGAGCGGCTCGGGGCGACGGTCGGTCAGGAGCCAGAGACGTGCCGTTTCCTCGAGTTCTTCGAGGACGGCGAGAGCGGACGCGGCGTCCGGGCCCCAGACCACGGGGCCCAGACGGTCGAGCAGTACGGCCCTGATCGGTGTGCGCCGCGCGGCGCGATCAGCGATGCGGCCGGCCACCAGGTCGGCGACGCGGGGATCGCCGGGCCGGTGGTAGGGGATGAGCGGGACGTGCCCGACCTTCATGACGTAGTACGGCGTGAGGGGCGGGAGCACGTCGTCCTTGCTCCACACGCCGGCCAGGGTGAGCGCGACGAGATGCGTGGAGTGGGTGTGGATGACGAACCGTGCCGTGGGGTCGGCGGCACAGATGCGCCGGTGCAGGGTGAGGGTCTTGCTGGCGCGGTCGCCCGCGCTCTGCTCGCCCGCGGCGTCGACCAGGGCGAGGCGCTCCGGGTCGAGGAAGCCGAGGGCGGCGTCGGTGGGCGTGATCAGGTGGGAGCCGCCGACCCGCGCGCTGATGTTGCCTGCGCTCGCGTGGACGTACCCCCGGGCGAACAGGCTGGTGCCCACCCGGACGATCTCGGCGCGCGCCTCGTCCACGACGGTGCCGGGCAGCTGGTTCACGAGGTCTCCCCGTCGAGGTGGGCGTCGCGGTCGAGGTGGGCGAAGGACGCGGTGAAGAAGTCGGGGCCGCCGAAGTTGCCGGACTTCAGCGTGATGTGGAGCGTCTCCCCGTCCGGCAGGTCCGCCGCGCACCACGGCACACCGGGGTCGATCTGCGGTCCGATGCGCAGGCCCGTGAGACCAAGGGCCTGGACGACGGCGCCCGAGGTCTCGCCGCCGGCGACGACGAGCTGCCGGACACCGAGGTCCACGAGGCCCCGGGCGACGCGGGCCAGGGTCTGTTCGACGAGCTCACCGGCCTCGGCGACGCCGAGCCGCCCCTGGACGTTCTTGACCGCGTCAGGAGCCTCGGTGGAGTACACGAGGACCGGCCCGTCGGCGAGGTGCGCGGCGGCGAAGGCCAGGGCCTGGCCTGCCACGTCCTCGCCGGCCGCGATCCGCAGCGGGGCGACGCTGAACGCGGGGCGGCCGCCGCGCAGGAACTCCAGGACCTGACCGTTCGTGGCGGTGGACACCGACCCGGAGACGATGGCCTGATGGCCGCCGGGCGGGGGCAGCTGGGCGGCGGCGGGCGTTGGCTCGAACCCCCAGTTCGCGGGCAGCCCGATGGCGAGCCCCGAACCGGCGGTCACCAGCGGCAGCTCCTTGACCGCCGCACCGAGCCGTACGAGATCGTCGTTGGTGACGGCATCGACGATCGCCGCGCCCACGCCTTCCCCGCGCAGCTCGTCGACGCGCTGCCGGATCGCCTCGGCACCGGCGGTGACCACGGTGTGGTCGATGAGACCGACGGGCCGCGCGGTCTGCGCACCGAGCACGGACACCAGGTTGGAGTCGGTCATCGGCGTCAGCGGGTGATAACGCATCCCGCTCGCGCTGAGCAGTACGTCGCCGACGAAGAGATGCCCCTTGAAGACGGTGCGCCCGTTGTCGGGGAAAGCTGGCGTCGCGACCGTGAAGTCCGTGCCCAGGGCGTCCATCAGGGCCTCGGTGACGGGACCGATGTTGCCGGCCCGCGTCGAGTCGAAGGTCGAGCAGTACTTGAAGTAGATCTGCTCCGCGCCCGCGGACCGCAGCCACTCCAGGGCCCGCAGCGAGGCGTCGACGGCGTCGGGCGCCGGGGCGGTCCGTGACTTGAGCGCGATGACGACGGCGTCCGCGTCGACCGGGCCCTCGGTGCCGTCCTGCGGCACGTCGATCAGCTGGACCACGCGCATGCCCGCGCGTACGAGGTTGTTGGCGAGGTCGGTGGCGCCGGTGAAGTCGTCGGCGATGCAGCCGAGTCGGATGCCCATGGGTCAGACCTCTTCCTGCTCATGCTCAGCCTGCTCGGGCAGCTCGATCCCCGGGAAGATCTTGATCACCGCGCTGTCGTCCTCGCCGCCGAGACCGGAGGCCGACGCCTGCAGGAACATCTGGTGGGCGGTGGCGGCAAGGGGCAGCGGGAACTTCTCCGGCCGGGCGGCGTCGAGCACGAGCCCCAGGTCCTTGACGAAGATGTCGACCGCGGACAGCGGCGTGTAGTCACCGGCGAGCACGTGCGCCATGCGGTTCTCGAACATCCACGAGTTGCCCGCGCTGTGCGTGATGACCTCGTAGAGCGCATCGGCGGGCACGCCCGCCTTGATGCCGAGCGCCATCGCCTCGGCCGCGGCGGCGATGTGCACGCCCGCGAGCAGCTGATTGACGATCTTGACCTTGGAGCCGATGCCGGCCTCGTCGCCCAGGCGGTAGACCGTGCCGCTCATGGCCTCGAGCACCGGATCGGCGATCGCGTACGCGGTGGGGGCGCCCGACGTCATCATGGTGAGCTCGCCGTTCGCGGCCCGCGCGGCCCCGCCCGAGATGGGGGCGTCCAGGTAGAGCACGCCACGCTCGGCGAGGCGCTGCTCCAGCCCGGCGGACCAGTTGGGGTCGGCCGTGGAGCACATGACGTAGACGGAGCCCTGACGCAGCCGCTCGGCCGCGCCGTCGGTGCCGAAGAGGACCGACTCGACCTGCGCCGCGTTGACCACGACGCCGACCAGGACGTCGACCTCGGCCGCCAGCTCACCGGCGGAGGCATGGGCGGTGCCGCCGTCCGCGGCGAAGGCCGCGGCCACCTCGGGGCGCAGATCGTGGACACCCACGTCGAAGCCCGCTGTGCGCAGGCTGCGCGCCATGCCGAGCCCCATGGCCCCGAGGCCCACCACGCCGACGCGCGGTCGTGCCGGCCTGTCCTGGTCGTTCATGCCCATCCTCGTCTCGCTGTGCCGGGGTGCGGGCCCGGCTCTCAAATCCGTGCGGCGATCGGGTCATATGATGACCTGCGGACAGTGAAACTTGAACTGTGATGCCGGTCACATGGCCTGGGGTCAGGCGGCGGCCGCTCGCGGCGGCGTGACGGCCGCGGCACGCGAAAGGCGTCCGACGGGAGGGATTCCCGTCGGACGCCTTTCGGTCGATGCACGCTCAAGTGACCGCCCGCAGAAGCCTCTTGACGCTACGACTCGCGGGGCTGCCCTGGAGCGCGGTGGCCGAGCCGCTCACGGCCTGACCGGCACCGTCCACTTCTGATGGGAGCCGCCATTGCAGTCCCAGATGACGAGCCGGGTGCCGTCGGAGGTGTCGCCGCCGGGGATGTCGAGACAGCGGTTGGCGGCGGGGTTGCGCAGGGCGCCGTTCTCGTGGCGCCACTGCTGGTTGGCGCCGCCGTTGCAGGTCCACATGATCGCCGGGGTGCCGTTGGCGTGCGCCCCGTCCTTGACGTCGAGGCACAGGCCCTGGCCCATCAGATGCAGGGCGCCGTCCTTGCCGAGCACCCAGGCCTGATTGGCCCCGCCGGTGGGGCCGTAGACGATGGCCGGGTCGCCGCCGACATTCCGCGAGCCGTCGACGACCTTGCCGCCGAGGCCGGTGATCGGGCCGCGCACCGAATTGCCGACGGCGTTGGTCTGCAGGGTGCCGCCGGACACCTGCTCGACCCGGGTGTAATCGGCGCAGGTCGCGCTCGTACGCATCGAGGAGACGCTCGCCGTCACCGCCCCGTCGTCGCCCACCGGCAGGCCGAACTTCGCCTGGGAGTAAGGCTGGTCGTCGCAGGACGCCTTCGGGTTGTTCCACTCGAAGTACTCGGTCCAGTCGACCATGCCGCTCGGTGAGATCTGCGTCGACCCGGCACGGATGCTGCCCAGCTTGAAGGAGGCACCGGTGGTCTCATTGGTGACCGTCACGCCGAACCAGCGGTCCCCCTCGTGGGCCACTCGCGTACGGAAGGTGTGCCCCACCTTCCAGTCGGTCTTCAGCCGGCAGCTCTTGCCCACGCCCTCGCCGCCGAAGTCGACGCAGTAGCTGTCGCCGGTACCGGGCTTCGCCTCCGTCGCATCCCACAGCGAGAACAGGAAAGTGCGGGTCTGGCCAGGGCCGTTGGACTGCATCCCGGTGTAGGCGCCGCTGCCCGCGGTGAAGCCGAACTGGTGGCTCCAGAAGATGTTGGAGGCGGGCCCCGCGTCCTTGGTGACGGTCGTGCGGAAGGTGACGCTGTTCAGGCCCCCGGTGCCGGAGGGGAAGCCGTAATGCGTGTACGAGCCTGGTGTGTCGGACGCCGATGCGCTGCCGGCGGTCGTCATGACCGTCCCGACGGACATCGCCAGAACCGCCGCGCCGGCCAGCGCACCGCAGCGCGCCCGTCGTCTACGGGGAGGGGTGGTTGTCGCCATCGTCAGAGCTCCTTCCGGAGGAGGGTGTGGCGACAAGGAGAGTGCCCGTGCGGCGTCCCGCCGCCCATGGACGGGCGCGCATCGGCACTTGGACTTAGCTCATGCGCCCTGGGCGTTGTACCAGCGCCACTCGGTGAGCCGTGGACGATCGGGCAGGTCGATACGTCCAGTTGCCCACAGCAGGGTGTCCCAGGCGTCGGAGCCGATGACGACGTGCGGGAAGAGCCTCTTCAGTACGCGTGCGCACAACTCCCTTGGCGGAGACCACTCCAGGCCCAGCCCCTGAGCGATGTCATGCGTGTGCACGAGGGTCTCGACAACACCCATGGCGGCAAAGCCTTCTGGGCCCGAAGGTCCGAAGACGTGGAAGGCGACGGTGGTGGATGGGGCGGTGCGCAGGACGGACGCCAGCAGACCGCCGCAGGCCTCCAGGACGGTCAGGAGACCCTCTGGGCCCGACGCGCGCTCGACGAAGAAGACATTCGCCGGCCCACCGCTCCGGTCGCTGTCCGTCCGGAACGGCAGCACCGCGGACGTCGGCGGTTCCGCGAGCCCGAACCGCGCGGCGTAGGTGAAGAGGTCATCGGCCAGATGCTCGAGCGTCTCCCAGCAGGTCCACTCAAGGGTTCCCGCCTTGGCCTCCCAGCCTTGGGGATCCGCGTCCCTCAGGGTCTGGATGGCCAGAGCCACCATGTGGCGTACGTCGTCCGCGCCGATGGCGGTGGTTGTCGTGTCCGACGTGTCTGCGCTGTGCATGCGGTGGATCGTAACAACGGCGGTCCGCCCGGCTTTTCGGCTATCCGCGATGGGCGGCCTCGCTCCCGAACGTCTCGTCGCAGTTCTCTTCCACCGTTTCCGCGAAGGCCCTGGCCAGGGGGGACAGTGCGTCCCAGCGGCGTACCGCCCAGCCGGTCCACAGTGTGGGGAGTTCGGGGATCGGGATGAGGCGCAGGCCGGGGTGGGCGGGGCCGTGCCAGCCGGGGAGGTCGGGGACGACCGCGTGGCCGAGGCCGAGTTCGGCCAGCAGGATCGCCGTGTCCCAGTCGGCGACGCTCGTGTCGGAGGTGGTCCGGACTCCGTGCTGGGCCAGCCAGGCGTCCAGGCGGGAGCGCGATGTCGCGTTCTCGGGCAGGCCGATCAGCCGGATGTCCGCGAGATCGGCCATGTCGATACGGGACTTGGCGGATAGGGGGTCGTCGGCGGCGACGGCGAGCACCCAGGGCAGTTCGACGACGGGGCGCTGCTCGATGCCGCGCACGGGTTCCCCGAGCGTGATCCAGGCCAGGTCGAGGCCGCCCGCGAGCAGGGCATCGAAGCAGCTGCGGCTGGAGTGCGCGGTCTGGAACTCCAGGCTGACGTCGGGGTAGTGATGGCGGAAGGCGACGACGGCGGCCGACATGAAGTGGCGCACGGTGGTGGCGCCGGTGGTGACACGGACCGAGCCCGACTCGCCGCGCACCAGCTCGCGCAGCCGTAGCAGGGCGTGGTCGATGTCGCCGAGGCCGCCGGCCACCGCGGTGTGCAGGAGGTGTCCGGCCGCGGTGGGTGTGACGCCGCGGGGGCGGCGCTCCAGCAGGGTGATGCCGGTCTCCCGCTCCAGTCGCTTGATGTGCTGGCTCACCGCCGACTGTGTGCAGGACAGGTCGCGGGCCACGGCGCTGAGGCTGCCCGTGCGGCATACGGCGGCGAAGACGCGGAGGTCGTCGAGGGTCATGGAGGGTGAAGCTACAGCTTGGGGATGGGTAAGGAAACCCGAGGATTGACTTGGCCGTGGCCGGAGCGAGACGATCTTTGGCGGGCCCAGGGCGGCAACCCGGGTGGGCCCGGGCGCAGTTCCGGACAGCGCCCGGTCCCTCCTGGGTGCCGACCCTCCATCACACGTAACTGATCACTCCCAACACCCAGCACCTGGCTGTGCCTTCGCCGGAGCCTCCGCGCTCCGGCGCTGGGCCGTGCCCGGAAAGGCGAGCAGTGCACGCACTCGAGACAGCGGCCCTGGCGGCCGCGGCCGTTGGGGCGGGCGGCATCAACGCCGTCGTCGGCTCCGGCACCCTGATCACCTTCCCCACCCTCCTCGCCTGCGGCCTGCCGCCCGTCCTTGCCAACGTCTCCAACACCATCGGGCTCGTGCCAGGGGTGATCACCGCTGCCTACGGCTACCGCCGTGAGCTGAAAGGGCAGTTGCCCCGGCTGCTGCGGTGGGGTGGTGCGGCACTCGTCGGCGGGCTGATAGGGGCGGCGCTCCTGCTGCTCCTGCCCGAAGGGACGTTCCAGTCCGTGGTGCCGGTGCTGATCCTGCTGGCCTGCGTCCTCGTGCTGTTCCAGCCGCGCCTGAACCGGTGGCTGAGGCAGCGCCCCGGCCACGACGGAGCGGACCGCCAGGCGCCCGTGCTGCTCGGGGTGCTGGGAACGGCGGTCTACGGCGGCTACTTCGGCGCCGCCCAGGGCGTCCTGCTCATGGGCCTGTTCGGCACCTTCGTCCGGGACGACCTGCAGCGGCTCAACGCCGCCAAGAACGTGCTGGCCGCCATCGTCAACGGCGTCGCCGCGATCGTCTTCATCGCGGTGACGGACGTCGACTGGACGGCGGTCGGCGTGATCGCCGTGGGTTCCACGGTCGGCGGACTACTGGGTGCCCGAGTCGGCCGCCGCCTGTCGCCGAACGTCCTGCGCGGAGTGATCGTCGCGGTCGGCGTGATCGCTTCCGTCGCCGTCATCGCGTAGTAACTGGCGTGAGCCTGGGCCCAGTTCGTCGACCTAGTCGGGAATGACAGCCACCGCGTCGATCTCCACGAGCGCGCCCGGGCGAGCGTGTCCCGCGGTGGAGACAACCGTGATGGCCGTGCGGTGATCGCCCCACACTGATCGCGACGCCGCGTATCCGACCTGTGCGTCGACCCCGTTGACGAGGTAGATGTTGAGTTTGGTGACATGCTCGGGACCGGTGCCCGCGGCAGCAAGTACGGTCAGTACGTTGCGCATTGCCTGAGCGGTCTGCGCCTCTATGCCGTCGAGCAGGCTGCCGGTGCTGTCGGTGCCGAGTTGGCCGCCGACATGGAGCATCCGGGCAGCGGGTGTGATCACGCCCTGGGTGAAGGCGGGATTGTGGTGGAGCTCTTCAGGGTCGATGTGTGTCGTCTTCGCGGTCATGAGCTTCTCCTGACGGGTGCCTGGATTCGTGTGCAGGTAGAGGTCGCGCAGCAGGCAGACCTCGGACAGGTGGTGGATCAGTTCGCGGTGTATGTGCAGCACCAGGTCGGCCATAGGGATGTCGGGGAAGGGTTCCTTCGCGCCGACCGGGACCCGGAGCCCGGCGTCGCCGAGGTCGCGTACCCCGGCCAGCCAGACGTCGAGTTGGGTTTCGAGCTGGTCGAGCGCCGTCTTCGCACTGCCGGCGTACTCCCAGGTTTCGTACGACGCTGCCGGCGCGCCGAAGTGCGCCGCGTTGCGCGCGGCGAGCAGACCGGTGATGACATGGCCGAGCCGCCAGGCGATCGTCGTGAAGGGCGCGGGGACCGGCTGGGGGTATGCGTATTCCAACGTGAAGTCTCCGGCGCCGAGTTGCATGGGAGCCGTCGAGCTGCCGCGCGGCCGGATGCTCCAGGCGTCCGGCACCGGCGACCAGAAGTACTCCTCGTCGGTGAGGCCGTCGAGCCGGGCCCGCAGTTGGTGGTTCCAGTGGAACTCAAGCTGCTCGCGCAGCGACCGGTTCACATCGAGTTCGTTTGCGTCCATGGAGCCACCGTGACACCAGAGGCGGACAGGATCGGTCCGCCATCTCTGGCAACGTGGGCGGCATGAACGCGGCAAGCGGTGACGGGCGAGATACGACGGAGCGGGTGCTCACCCTGCTCGGGCTGCTACAGCAGCGGCAGACCTGGAGCGGTCCCGAGCTCGCCGAGCGGCTCGGGGTCACGACGCGCACGGTGCGGCGCGATGTCGAGCGGCTGCGCACCCTCGGCTATCCGGTGCACGCCGGCCAGGGCGTCGGCGGCGGCTATCGACTCGGCCCGGGGCAGGACCTGCCGCCGCTGCTGCTCGACGACCAGGAGGCGATCGCCACCGCCGTCTCGTTGCTCGCCGGTGCGGGCGGCGCGGTCGCCGGTGCCGGGGACGCCGCACTCCGGGCGCTGACCAAGCTCGATCAGGTGCTGCCCGGCCGGCTGCGGCACGAGGTGCGCGCGCTCTCCGGCTCGGTGGAGTCCTTCGGCGGAGGCCGCACGCCGGTCGACCCCGAGGTCCTCATGACGTTGGCCAGGGCCTGTCGCGACGAGGTCGAGGCCGGTTTCGACTACCCGTCCGGGGGTGAGACTCGGCGGCGGCGTACCGAGCCCTACCGCCTGGTCGCCTCCGACCGGCGCTGGTACCTCCTCGCCTACGACCTCGATCGCGACGACTGGCGCACTTTCCGCGTCGACCGGATGACCGAGGCGGTCGCCCGGACCTGGCGCTTCAGCCCGCGCGCGGCGCCCGACGCGGCGGCGTACGTGCAGGAGGGTGTGGCGAGCCGGGTCTACCCGCAGCGGGCGCGCTTCCTCGTGCACGCGCCGGCCGACACGGTGCGCGCGCAGCTCCCGGCGTCGGCGGCCGTCGTGCGGCAGAGAGGGAGCGAGCACTGCGAGGTGCTCAGTGGCGCCGCCGGTCTCGACGCCGTACTCATGCATGTACTCCTGCTGGGGCACGACTTCGAGGTGCTTGACCCTCCGGAGCTCGGGAGGCGCTGCCGCGTACTGGCGGAGAGGTTGATGGCCGCCGGTGCGACGGCCCCACCGGCGCCGGACACGCAGGAGTCGTGAGGCGTGCAGGAGCCATGAACCGCAGCTCCGTCCTCGTTACGTTCGGCCGCCTTCAGCGAGGTGGTTGCGCCGGGCCTCGCGGTCGAAGATGCCGAGGATCTCCGCGGGGCCGCCGATGGCGCCCACGGCGTGCGGAAGCATGGTCGGGAACTCCGCCGCCTGCCGCTCCTCGACCCGCAACCGGCGCTCGCCCAGGAGGAGTTCGACCGTTCCGGACAGCACCGTGAACCACTCACGGCCGGGGTGCGCCTTCAGTGCGGTGGCACCTTGCGGGGGCGGGTCGGTCAGGCGCATCCGGGCGACCGTGACGCCCGGTTCGCCGCGCAGCGTCCAGTGGGTCTGGGAGCGGGACCGGTGGTAGGTGGGGTTCGAGATGACGTCTTCGGCGTCGGTCTCGACGAGCTGGTCGAGCGAGGTGCTCAGGGCGCGGGCGATCGCGGTGAGCTGGTCCAGGGCGATCCTGCGGTGCCCGGTCTCGATCCGGCTGAGGGTCGAAGGGCTGAGATGGCTGCGGCCGGCCAGGTCGTCGAGCGACCAGCCGTGCGCGGCCCGCAAGGCCCGGATCCGCTTGCGCACGAGGCCGTCCAGATCAGTACCTTCTTGCGTCATGCGCAAGAGTGTATGCGTTGGCCGCAAACCGTCGTACGGTCGGGCGCATGGCAGACCTCGCATCGCAGCCCCACTCCCACGCCCACAGTTCCGCCCCGCACGGCACCGGCCCTCACTCTCACGCCCACGCCCATGGAGAAGACGGCGCAGGGCCGCAGCCGCAGCACAGCCTCGCCGAGATACTCGACCTCGACGCCGCGCTGTTCGCCTCCTACCTCACCGCCGTCACCGGCCGGGTCGCATGCCTGGCCGCGGGCGACGTCACGCACATCGTCGACCTCGGCGCGGGCACCGGTACCGGTACCTTCGCGCTGCTCGATCAGTTCCCCACGGCCCGGGTGACCGCCGTCGACAGCTCGGCCGAGATGCTGGCCGGGCTCACCGAGGCCGCCCGCGCGCGGGGCCTGGGGGATCGCGTGCACACCCTGCGGGCGGACGCCGGCGCGGGACTGCCCGGCGTCATGGACGCGGACCTCGTCTGGGCCTCGGCCTCGCTGCACCATCTGGACGACCCCGCCGCGGCCCTGGCCGGTATCCGCACCGCGCTGCGCCCCGGCGGGCTGCTGGCCGTCGCCGAACTGGACGGCATACCGCGCTTCCTGCCCGCCGACGCCGTACCGGACCGTCCCGGCCTGGAGGCCCGCTGCCGCGAGGCACTGGACGCACTCCACGCCGAGCGAGTGCCGCACCTGGGTGCCGACTGGGGTGCGTTGCTCACGGCGGCCGGCCTCACCGTCGAGCAGGAGCGCACCGAGCAGCTGGAGCTGCGCGCACCCCTGCCGGACGGCGCAGGCCGTTACGCGTATCTCGCCCTCGGCGGCATCCGCGGCGCGCTCGAAGGCCGGATCGACCCCGCGGACCTGGCCGCGTTCGACACGCTGCTCGGCGGCGGTCCCCAGGACGTGCGGCACCGCGACGACCTCGTGGTGCGCTCCACGCGTCAGCTCTGGGTGGCCCGCCGCCCCGGTCAGTAGGCGGCCGTCAGTAGTCGACTGTCAGTAATTTGGCCGTCAGTGCGCGATCGAGTCGATGAGCTCGCGCGCGCCCTGGCGCAGCAGCGTGACCGCCACGGACGTGCCGAGCGTCGCCGGGTCGAGCCGTCCGGCCCACTCGTGGGCGTTCAGGACCGTCTTGCCGTCAGGGGTGAACACGCTGGCGCGCAGCGACAGGTCGCCGTTCGGCTCGCAGCGGGCGTACCCGGCGATGGGGGAGTTGCAGTGCCCCTGCAGGACGTGCAGGAACATCCGTTCGGCGGTCGCCTCCCGCCAGGCGTCGGGGTCGCCGAGGCCGGACACGACGTCGATCGTCTCCGTGTCCTCCTCGCGGCACTGGAGCGCCAGGATCCCGGCGCCGATCGGCGGGCACATCGTCTCCACCGAGAGAACCTCGGTCGCCACGTCCATCCGGTCGATGCGTTCGAGGCCGGACACGGCGAGCAGCAGCGCGTCCGCGTCGCCCGCGGCCAGCTTCTCCATCCGGCGCCCCGCGTTCCCGCGCATCGGTACGCACTCCAACTCCGGGTGGGAAGCCGCGAGTTGGGCGATACGCCGGACGGAGGACGTGCCGATGCGCGTTCCCGCGGGCAGCTCGTCCAGGGTGAGCCCACCGGGGTGGATGAGCGCGTCACGGATGTCGTCCCGCTTGAGGAAAGCGGCGAACGTGGTGCCCGCGGGCAGCGGCCGGTCCGCGGGCACGTCCTTGACGCAGTGCACCGCGAGGTCCGCCTCACCGGCGAGCAGCGCCGCGTCGACCTCCTTGGTGAACGCGCCCTTGCCGCCGAGCTTCGCGAGGTCCCCCATCCAGCGGTCACCGGACGTCGTGACCGGCACGACTTCGGTACGGATCCCCGGGTGCAGTACGGCCAGTTCGGCGCGGACGCGCTCCACCTGGGCGAGCGCCATGGGCGAGGAACGGGAGACGATGCGGATCAGCTCAGGAGCGGACATGTGCACCACGATAGGGCCTGCCCAACAGCCGCCGGGACAAGGGCTGGTCACCGCGATGCCGGTTCGAGCGCGGCTCCGGCGGTGCCCGAGCCGCCGCCGGCTCGGCATGCGCCGGGCCCGTGGGCCTCATAGCGTGGAAGCAGCCTGCGTCCGGCGTCAGGCCGTCGTGCCGTCCGCGGCGTCAGCCACCTGGGAGGTCCCATGCCCGCCCCCGCCGGTCACCAGCGGTCCCCGATCGTCCTGGAACCGATGGCGCCCACCCATCTGGTCGACGTCCTCGCCCTCGGCCGGGAGTTGTACGACACCACGGTGAAGCCGTACACGTCCTGGTCACTCTCGGCCATCGCCGGGCACATGGACGCCGACGCCTCCGCCTGCTGGGTGGCGCTCGACGGCGGGCGTCTCGCCGGGTTCGTCCTCGGCTCCATGGGCTTCGAGCAGCGGGCGGACTGGGGGAACCTGGAGTGGATCGCCAGCGCCCCGGACTATCAGGGGCAGGGCGTCGCCAGCCATCTCGTACAGGCCTGCTGCGCGACGCTGACCGCCGCCGGTGCCACCGCCGTCGTGACCGATGTCGCGGCACGCAATACCGCGTCCGCCGCGCTCATGCGGCGCAACGGCTTCAAGGAGAGCGTGACGGTCACCCTCTTCGTACGTGAGGTGGAAGCTCCGATCTGACCCGCGCCCGCCTGGTCGCCGACCCTCACCCCGCGCAGCCCTTCCCCGGCTCCAACGGCGGTGCGCCGACCCCGAGATGGGATTTGCACCGCGGTGTGTTGCCCGGATCCTCGTGCCAGGCGGCGGGGCTCGGCCGGATGAAGACCGCCGCTGCCGCCGCCGCGAGCACGAAGAGTCCCGCGCAGCCCACGGCCGCCTTGCCGAACGCGGTGTTGAGCGCGGCCGGATCCGCGTACGCCGTGCCGGACAGGCCGACCGCGAGGGGCAGTGCGGCGACGACGAGCATCTGCGCGACCCGTGCCGCGGTGTTGTTGACCCCGCTGGCAAGCCCCGCGCGGCCCGCGTCCACCGAGGCGAGGACGGTCGCGGTGAGCGGGGCGACGAAGACGCTCATCCCCAGGCCGAGGACGACGACCGCGGGCAGGACCGAGGTGACGTACGAGGCACCCGGCTCGATCCGCAGCATCAGGAGCGCCCCGGCGGCCGCGATGAGCGGGCCCGCGACCAGCGGCAGGGTGGGGCCGACCCGCCGCGAGAGATCACCGGCGGCCGCCGAGAGCAGCAGCATCAGGACCGTGATGGGCAGTGTCGCCGTGCCCGCCTCCAGGGCGTCGTAGCCCAGCGTGGTCTGCAACTGCACCGGCAGCATGAACAGGAGCCCGCCGATGGCCGCGTACAGACAGAGCGTCATGACGTTGGCCGCGCTGAACAGGCGGGAGCGGAAGAGCGAGAGCGGCAGCATGGGGTCCTTGCGGCGGTGCTCGACCAGGACGAAGACGACGCCCGCCGCCAGGCCGAGCAGGCCCGGAAGCAGGGCCGCCGCCGAGGAGTCACCCGACGCCCCGATCAGCGAGAAGCTGATGCCCGCGAGGAACAGCGCGGCCAGGCAAGCCCCCGTCACGTCGAACGGTTTGTCCGCGGCGCCCTCGTCGCGGCTCTCGGGGACATGACGTGCCGCGACGAGCACGAGCGCGGCGAGCGGCACATTGATCAGGAAGATCCAGCGCCAGCCGGGACCGTCGATCAGCCAGCCGCCGAGGAACGGTCCGATGGCCCCCGCGACGCCGCCGAGCCCCGACCACGCGCCCACCGCGCGTGCCTGGTCCTGGGGGCGGAACGACGTACGCACCAGGGCCAGCGAGCCCGGAGTGAGCAGCGCTCCGCCGATGCCCTGGAGCGCGCGGGCGGCGATGAGCATCCCCGCGTTCTGCGCGAGCCCGCACAGCGCGGATGCGAGGGCGAACCACACGATGCCGATGACCAGGGTGCGCCGGCGGCCGATGCGGTCGCCGAGTGCGCCGCCCAGGAGCAGCAGCGAGGAGAGGGTGAGCATGTAGGCGTTGACGACCCACTGCAGCGAGGCGATCGAGGTGTCGAGGTCGCGGCCGAGGGTGGGCAGGGCGACATTGACCACCGTGCCGTCGAGCAGCGCCATGCCCGATGCGAGTACGGCGCAGGCGAGCACCCAGCGGCCCCGTGGCGATGCCAGTGCGACACCGCCGTCGGCGCTGTCCGTCGCCGAAGCCTCCGATGTGGACGCCATTGCCTCGCCCTCCTCCTACATGTGCGCCGCGCCGCCGCTCGCCTCGGAAGGGACGGGAGCACCGCGGCGGTAGAGCACGACCGTAACGACGAGCCCGACGGCGAAGAAGAGAGCCGACCACCAGTACGCGGTCGAGTAGCTCTCCATCGCCGGCTCGGCCTGCACCTGAGGCGTCGGTTCCTTGCCCGCCCACGAGGTAGTTGGCCGCGGCGCTGGTGGCCAGCGAGTTGAGCAGGGCCGTGCCGATCGAACCGCACACCTGCTGGCTGGTGTTGACCATCGCCGATGCGACGACCTTGCGGCCCACCAGGTCGGCTATGCGACCGCCGAGCAGCAGCAGGCTGCCGAAGGCGAGTGCATATGCGGTGACGATCCGCCCCCACGCCTGAAGGGCGCGGGAGGTGCCCCCCCCGGTTGCCGTCGCTGAACCCGAGGTCCTGCTGCGCCGATGGCAGTGCGATGTTCACGATCGTCGCGTCGAGGACCCGCACGGAGTCGGGCGGTGATCCTGCCGACTGTGTGGTCTCGAAGGGTTCCGGCATGGGCGAGCGGTCCATCGGTTGCCTCCAGACGCCCCCGTCACACAAGGCACCCCCGTCACACGGTAGGCGTGCTGGTGCGCGCCCGCGACCTGGGCGTACGGGTGCGGCGGCGGGGTCGGCCCCGCCGCCGCTCGCGCTCAGTTGTTCAGCTCGCCGGCTCGCTGATGTTGACCATCCAGGGGATGCCGAAGCGGTCCGTACACATGCCGAATACGTCGCCCCACATCTGCTTCTCCATCGGCACGGCCACCGTGCCGCCGGCGGAGAGCTTGTCCCAGTAGCCGCGCAGCTCGGTTTCGTCGTCGCCGCTGAGGCTCACCGAGAAGTTGGTGCCCGTGGAGTGCTGCATGCCGGGCGGGGTGTCGGAGGCCGTCAGGGTGAAGCCGTTGGGTGCCTCGAGCAGCGCGTGCATGATCTTGTCGGCGTGCGGGGTGCCCTGCTGGCCGGATTCACCGAAGGTGTTGAGCGAAAGGTCGCCGCCGAAGACCTCCTTGTAGAACTCCATTGCCTGGCGGGCATCGCCGTCGAAGCTGATGTACGGGTTGAGGCGCGAGGCCATGAAAACCTCCCAGAACGGGGTGAACGGTCAGTTGCGCGGAGAGTAGCGCGGCGCACTGACAACGGCCCGCCGGGAGCGACGGGGCGCGGATCCGGCAAGGGTCGGGGCACGGATCCGGCAGGGATCCGGAACGGATTGTCGCGTTCGGTCATTCAATCTTCATCAAATCTGGGCCGTCATCCGAGCGGGCCTCTTGTGTGCGGACTGTATGCGAAATACGTTCTGCGGTATTCCTTGATCGTCCGCGATCAGCCCGGAACCACCCTGGCGGAGGTACCCACCCGTGCGCCGAAAAGCGGTTGCCCTTGCGGCAGTTGCCCTGGTGATGTCCCTGACGGCGGGCTGCGGCTCCTTGCAGTCCTCGGCCACCGAGGTCGGCGGTGAGCGCATGACCGACGACCGTCCCGTGCGCGACGGCGGCACCCTCACCGTCGCCCTCAACGCCGACCCGGACAAGCTCGATCCGACCCTCGCGCAGACCCTCGTGGGCCGCACCGTCTTCGCCGGAATGTGCGAGAAGCTCTACGACATCGACGAGCAGGGGACCGTGATCCCGCAACTCGCCAGAGCCCTGCCCAAGACGTCGAAGGACGGCCGCACCGTCACCTTCGCCCTGCGCAAGGGCCTGAAGTTCAGTGACGGGACGAAGCTCGACGCGGCCGCCGCCGTCACCTCGCTGCTGCGCCACCGCGACCTCGCGGGCTCGGCGCGCGCCACCGAACTCGCCCCGCTCGCACGGGCGGAGGCGACCGGGACGTACACGGTGAAGCTCACGCTCAAGCAGGCCTACGTCCCGCTCACCGCCGTCCTCGCGGACCGTTCCGGCATGGTGATGTCGCCCAGCGCGCTCAAGAAGTACGGCAAGAACTTCACCAACCACCCGTCCTGCGTAGGCCCGTTCAAGTACGTCGAGCGTGTCGGCGGCGACCGCATCGTGCTCGCCAAGGACCCGAACTACTACGCGGCCGACCGGGTCCACCTCGACAAGGTGATCTACAAGCCGATACCCGACGGCAACGTCCGCCTGGCCAATCTGCGGTCCGGAGACATCCAGGTCGGCGACCAAATGACGCCCGTCGACGTACGCAGCGCGCTGACCGAGCCCGGCCTCCAGCTCTTCAACTCGCCCTCGCTCGGCTACCAGGGCATCGGCCTCAACGTGGGAAACGTCAAGGGGATCGGGGAGAAGCCGGGCCGCATCGACACACCGCTCGCCCGCGAGCCGAAGGTCCGTGAAGCCTTCGAGCTGGCCATCGACCGCGAGCTGATCAACAAGGTCGTCTTCCAGGGCATGTACGAACCCGCCTGCGGCCCCGTCTCGCCTGAGTCGGCCATCGCACCCGGCGTCAAGGCGTCCGCCTGCCCCAAGCGGGACGTCGCCAAGGCCAGGCGGCTGCTCGACGAGGCCGGGGTGAAGACCCCGGTCCGCATCGAGTTGAAGGTGTCCACGACGCCCGAACACAGCCGCCTCGGGCAGGTCTTGCAGGCCATGACCAAGGAAGCGGGTTTCGCCGTCACGCTGCGTCCGACCGAGTACGCCACGATGCTGGAAGAGACCGACTCCGGGGACTACGACGCCTTCACCAGTGGCTGGTCGGGACGGCTCGACCCGGACGGCAACATCGCCAGCTTCCTGCAGACACGCGGCGCGATGAACGCCTACGGGCTCTCCGACCCGGCCATCGACCGACTGGTCGAACGCGGCCGCGCCGAAGCCGACCCGGACGAACGCGCCCGGATATACGAGGAGTTGACCGAGCTCGCCACTGAGCGGCGCGGGCTCGTCTACCTCTACCGCCAGAAGAACTACGTCGTCACCCGCAAGGACGTCGCAGGCGTCCGCGTCTACGGAGACGGCCTGGTCCGCGTCACGACTGCGGGGTACACCCGATGAGCCTGAACCCGCTGCGTCTGGCTTCCGCCCGACCGAGGCCGGTGCGTCTGAGCCCCATGACGTCCTATCTGGTCACCCGGATCCGGCAGTCCCTCATCACACTCGTCCTGGTCAGCATGGTCGTCTTCGCCGGGGTCCGCGCGCTGCCCGGCGACCCCGCCCTCGCGCTCGCCGGTGAGGAGCGCAGCCCCAAGGCGCTCGCCGCGATCCGGGAGAGCTACGGCCTCGACGACAACATCGTCGTCCAGTACGGGCGGTTCATCGGACACGCCGTCACCGGCGACCTCGGGACCTCGTCGCGCACCGGCCTGCCCGTTGCCGACGCGATCACCGCGGCGCTGCCCATCACCCTCGAACTGGCCGCCCTCTCCCTGCTGTTGGCGGTCACGCTCGGCATCGGTGCGGGCATCGTCGCCGCCGTGCGGCGCGGCAGGCCCGAGGAGTGGCTGGCCAACGCCCTTGCCCTGCTTGGGCTCTCGATTCCCACCTTCTGGCTCGGCATCGTCCTCGTCCTCGGATTCGCCATCGCCCTGCCGGTCTTCTCGGCCTCCGGATACGTGCCGTTCGGCACCGACCCGCTCGACAACCTGCGCCGCATGGTGCTCCCCGCGATCGTCCTCGGATCGGGTCTCGCGGCCGTCGTGATGCGCCAGACACGGGCCGCGATGCTCGACTCGCTCTCCGCCGACTACGTACGCACCGCACGCGCCAAGGGCCTGTCCCGGCGCGAGGTCATCGGCGGGCACGCACTGCGGAACTCCCTGGTCACGGTCGTGACCGTGCTCGGCCTCCAGCTCGGCCACCTCATCTCGGGTGCCGTCGTCACCGAGCAGATCTTCGTCCTGCCCGGCTTCGGCAAGCTCACCATCGACGCCGTCTTCACCCGCGACTACGCGACCCTGCAAGGCGTGGTGCTCTGCACATCTGCCGCGTACATCCTCATCAACCTGCTGGTCGACGTGGCGTATTCGGTCATCGACCCGCGCATCCGGCTCGGAGGTGCCCGGTGACGACAGCGGTGCTCACCACGCTCGGGCGGATACGTTCCGCGAGCGCGCGCAGCGGCAAACTGCGCGCCCTGCGCAAGAACCGGCTCGCCATGACCGGCGGCATCATCGCCGCAGTCTTCGTTCTCGCGGCGCTCATCGCGCCGCTCATCGCGCCGTACGATCCCGCGCGCCCCGACTTCGCCAACGCCCTTGCGGCGCCCGGCTGGTCGCACTGGCTCGGCACCGACGACCTCGGCCGCGACCAGCTCTCCCGCGTCGTGTACGGGGCGCGGGCGTCGATGCAGGTGGGCGTGTTGGCGGTGGCGCTCGCGTTCGTCGTCGGCGTACCGCTGGGGCTGCTCGCCGGCTACTACGGCAAGTTCACCGACAGTGTCGTCTCGCGGCTCACCGATACGATGCTGGCCTTCCCCTTCCTGGTGCTCGCGGTCGGACTCGCCGCGGTGCTCGGCCCCTCGCTCACCAACGCGACCATCGCGATCGGCATCTCGCAGATCCCGGCCGTCATCCGCATCACCCGCGCCGAGACGCTGCGGCTGCGCCACGTCGACTATGTGGCGGCAGCCGTCGCCAACGGAGGCGGCGACGCCACCGTGCTCTTCCGGCACATCCTCCCCAACGCCACCTCCGCGCTGACCGTCCAGGCCACCGTCGGCATCCCCGCCGCGATCATCGGCGAGGCGCTGCTCAGCTTCCTGGGCCTCGGCGTGCAGCCACCGGACGCGTCGCTCGGCGTGATGCTCTCCGGCGCCCAGTCCTTCCTCGCGCCCGCGCCGTGGATGGCGGTCTTCCCCGGACTCGCCGTCGTCGCGGCCACGTTGGCGTTCAATCTGCTCGGCGACGGCCTGCGGGACGTCCTCGACCCCCGAGGAGCCACCCGATGACCACCCCAGTACTGAGCGTGCGCGATCTGTCGGTCTCCTTCCGCTCCGACACCCGCACCGTGCATGCCGTCGACCATCTCTCGTACGACGTCGCACCGGGCGAAGTGCTCGCAGTCGTCGGGGAGTCGGGGTGCGGCAAGTCCGTCACCGCGATGGCCGTGATGGGGCTCCTGCCGCCCACCGCGCACATCGACGGGTCGATCAGGCTCGGCGGCACCGAGATCGCCGGAGCGAGCGAGAAGGAGCTCGGGCGGGTCCGCGGCAAGGACATCGCGATGATCTTCCAGGAGCCGATGACCTCGCTGAACCCGGTCCTGACCATCGGCCGGCAGATCGGCGAGGTGCTCCGGCGCCACCAGGGCCTGTCGAAGAAGGAGGCACGCCCGCGCGTCGTCGAACTCCTCGACCTCGTCGGCATCCCGGCCCCCGCCCAGCGCGTCGACGAATACCCGCATCAGCTCAGCGGCGGCATGCGGCAACGCGTCATGATCGCCATCGCGGTCGCCTGCGACCCGTCCGTACTGATCGCCGACGAGCCGACCACCGCGCTCGACGTCACCGTCCAGGCGGGCATCCTCGAAGTCCTGCAGTCCCTGCGGGAACGGCTCGGCACCGCGATCGTGCTGATCACCCACGACCTGGGCGTGGTGGCCGACACCGCAGACCGGGTCCTGGTCATGTACGCGGGCCGCCCCGTCGAACAGGCCCCGGTGGACGAGCTGTTCGCCGAGCCGCGCCACCCGTACACCCGCGGTCTGCTCGGCGCGGTCCTCCGCCCAGGCGGCGAGGGCAAGCGGCGGCTGCCCGAGATCCCCGGCCTGGTGCCGAGCCTCGACGCTCAGCCCGACGCCTGCACCTTCGCCCCGCGCTGTGCGCACGCCGACGACCGGTGCACGACCGGGCGCCCCGCATTCAAGGCGGTCTCCCCGCACGCCGGAGTCGATGCCGCGCACCGGGCCGCCTGCTGGCACCCGCAGGACGCCCCCGCGCTCACGCCCACCACCCAGGAGGCCGGCCAGTGATCCCCACTCAGACGCGCGAGGGCGACGCGGCGCCGGTGCTCGAACTCCGCGACCTGGAACGGCACTTCGCGGGACACGGCGGCATCGTGCGCGCCGCCGACGGCGTGACGCTCACCGTCGGCAAAGGCGAAGTCGTGGGACTCGTAGGGGAGTCGGGGAGCGGCAAGTCGACGGTGGGGCGGTGCGCCGTACGCCTGGATGAGCCCACTGGCGGCACCGTCCGCATCAACGGCCGGGACGTGACCCGCCTGTCGCGGCGCGCCCTGCGGCCCCTGCGCAAGGACTTCCACCTCGTCTTCCAGGACCCCTCCTCCTCGCTCGACCCCCGCATGACCGCCGGGCAGATCGTCGCCGAACCCCTGCGCCTGCACGGCATCGCCAAGGGAGACGCGGCACGCGCGCGCGTCGCCGAACTCCTCGGCCAGGTCGGCCTGCGCCCCGAGCACGCCGACCGGCATCCGCACGAACTCTCCGGCGGTCAGCGGCAACGTATCTCCATCGCCCGCGCCCTCTCCGTCGACCCCGATCTCCTGGTGGCCGACGAACCCACGTCCGCCCTCGACGTCTCCGTCCAGGCCTCCGTCCTCAACCTCCTCGCCGACCTGCAGCGGGACCGCGGCTTCGGGTGTCTGTTCATCACCCACGACCTGGCCGCCGTCGAGTTCCTCGCCGACCGCATCGCGGTCATGTACCTCGGCCAGATCGTCGAACAAGCCACGACCGCCGAGCTGTTCGCCGACCCCAAGCACCCCTACACGCAGGCGCTCCTTTCCGCCGCGCCCGTGCCCGACCCGGCCCTCCAGCGCACCCGCGAGCGCATCGTCCTCAGCGGGGAACTGCCGAGCCCGCTCGCGCCGCCGCCGGGCTGCCGCTTCCACACGCGCTGCCCGCTGGCCGTCGACCGCTGCCGTGTCGAGGTCCCCGAACTGCGCGAAGTCCCCGGAGACGGCCGCCGCCAGGTCTCCTGCCACCTCGTCGCCGACGACGGCACGGCTCCGGACGCGGCCGCCGCCCAGACCCTCCGTACGATCCCCCGTATCCGCACCGCACGCTAGGAGCAGCCCCCTTGTTCACCACCCGGCCGACCCTCCAAGGCACCTTCGGCATGGTGTCCTCCACCCACTGGCTCGCCTCCCAGTCCGCGATGGCCGTCCTGGAGGACGGCGGCAACGCCTACGACGCCGCGGTCGCCGCGGGCTTCGTCCTGCACGTCGTCGAGCCGCACCTCAACGGCCCGGCGGGCGAGGTGCCGATCATCCTGGCGCCCGCCGGGGGAGAGGTGCGGGTCCTGTGCGGGCAGGGTGTCGCGCCGGCCGGAGCGACCGTCGACCACTACCGCTCGCTGGGCCTGGAACTCGTACCGGGCACGGGACCCCTTGCGGCCGCCGTGCCGGGCGCCTTCGACGCATGGATGGTGCTCCTGCGCGACCACGGCACCAAGTCCCTCGCCGATGTCCTCAAGTACGCCATCGGGTACGCCGATGACGGGCACGCGCCCGTGGAGCGCGTCGGCGAGACCGTCGAGACGGTGCGCGAGCTCTTCGAGACGGAATGGCCGTCGTCGGCCGACGTCTACCTGCCCGGCGGCCACGCCCCGCGGCCCGGCGAACTCCTGCGCAACCCAGCGCTCGCCGCGACCTGGCGCCGCCTGATCGAGGAGGCGGGCGACGGCTCGCGCACCGAGCAGATCGAGGCCGCGCGGAAGATCTGGAGCGAAGGGTTCATCGCCCAGGCGCTGATCCGCCAGGCGGCCCGCCCCACGATGGACACCAGCGGAACCCGGCACACCGGAACGCTGACCGCCGCCGACCTCGCAGGATGGGAAGCGACCTTCGAGGCCCCGGCGACGTACGACTGGAACGGCTGGACCCTGTGCAAGGCGGCCGGTTGGAGCCAGGGCCCGGCCTTCCTCCAGCAGCTGGCCCTGCTCCCCACCGAGCGCGCGGACCTGCCCGCGTACGGCTCTGCCGACTACGTCCATCTGCTCATCGAGGGCTGCAAGCTCGCCATGGCCGACCGCGAGGCCTGGTACGGCGACGCGGACGGCCCCGACACGGTCCCGGTCGCCGATCTGCTGTCGCCCGCCTACAACGAGGAGCGGCGCACGCTCATCGGCGACAAGGCATCGCTCGAACTGCGCCCCGGAAGCCCTGGCGGCCGCACCGCGAGGATCTCGGCCCACGCGCGCGCGGTGGCCGAGGGAGAGGAGGGCTTCGACGCGCTCGGCCTTTCCGGAGCGGGCGCCGGTGAGCCGACCGTCGCCTCGCCCCCGCAGGGCGAACCGGACGTCTCGCCGGACGGCGCCACCCGCGGCGACACCTGCCACCTAGACATCGTCGACCGCTGGGGCAACATGGTGGCGGCCACGCCGAGCGGCGGCTGGCTGCAGTCCAACCCGGTCGTCCCCGAACTGGGCTTCCCGCTCGGCACCCGCCTCCAGATGGCGTGGCTGGAGGAGGGCCTGCCCAACTCCCTTACGCCGGGCCGCCGTCCGCGCACCACCCTCACCCCGTCCCTCGCACTCAAGGACGGCGTACCCGTGATGGCCTTCGGCACGCCGGGCGGCGACCAGCAGGACCAGTGGCAGGTGCACTTCTTCCTGGCGGTGGCGCTGCGCGATTCCGTGCGCGGAGGCCTCGACCTCCAGGGCGCCATCGACGCCCCGAACTGGCACAACGACAGCTTCCCCGGCTCCTTCTACCCGCGCGGCATGCGCCCGGGAAGCGTCACGGTCGAGTCCCGCATGGACGAGGCGGTCATCGAGGAGCTGCGGCGGCGCGGCCACGACGTGACGGTCGGCGAGCCCTGGTCGGAGGGGCGGCTGTGCGCGGTGGCGCGGGATCCGCGGACCGGGGTGCTCTCGGCGGCGGCCAACCCGCGGGGGATGCAGGGGTACGCCGTGGGGCGGTAGAGAACCCGGAGAGCGCCCCGAAGGGGCGCGGGGAACTGCGCGAGGACGGACCACGACCCGCGGTCGGCAACGGCGCGCACCCGGCCGACGCTGATCCGAGGATCCCTGCGGCTCGGCCGGGTACGCGGCGTCGCGTGCCCGGCCGAAGGCGTGCGTCAGGGGCGCCCGCTCGTACCCTGCCCGTCGAGCGACTCCTCCGTCGAGGTCGACGTCGACGTCGGCTGCTCCGGCTCCCGGGGCGACGGCAGGGCCACCGCGGCGGCGGCCTCCCGGCGGCGCGACATGACGCCGTCCACGCGCGCGGCCACGGGCTGTACGAAGCGCGCGGTGAGCGGGCCGACGATCACGAGGATCAGGACGTACGCCGTGGCCAGCGGGCCGAGCGACGGCTCGATGCCCGCGGTGACGGCAAGCCCCGCGATGACGATGGAGAACTCGCCGCGCGCCACAAGCGCACCGCCCGCACGCCACCGTCCCTTCACGGAGATCTTGGCGCGGCGGGCGGCCCAGTACCCCGTGGCGATCTTCGTGCAGGCCGTCACGACCGCGAGGGCGAGCGCGGGAAGCAGCACCGGGGGAATGCTCGCCGGATCGGTGTGCAGACCGAAGAAGACGAAGAACACGGCGGCGAACAGGTCCCGCAGCGGCGCCAGGAGACTGTGCGCCCCCTCGGCGACCTCGCCGGACAGCGCGATGCCGACCAGGAAGGCGCCCACGGCGGCCGAGACCTGGAGCTGCTGTGCGATCCCGGCGACCAGGATGGTCAGTCCGAGGACGACAAGGAGCAGCTTCTCGGGGTCGTCGCTCGACACGAAGCGCGAGATCACACGTCCGTAGCGCACGGCCAGGAACAGCACAAGACCCGCGGCGCCGAGCGCGATCGCGAGGGTGAGACTGCCCGCGGCCCAGCCGACACCGGCCAACAGGGCGGTGATGATGGGCAGATACACGGCCATGGCGAGGTCTTCGAGGACCAGGATGCTGAGGATGACGGGGGTCTCGCGGTTGCCGAGCCGGCCCAGGTCGCCGAGCACCTTGGCGATGACCCCGGACGACGAGATCCAGGTGACGCCCGCGAGGACGACGGCGGCGACCGGACCCCAGCCCATCAGGAGCGCGGCGATCGCGCCCGGCACGGCATTGAGCCCCATGTCGACAAGACCGGCCGGGTACTGGGTCTTGAGATTGCTGACCAGATCGCTCGCGGTGTATTCGAGCCCCAGCATCAGCAACAGCAGGATGACGCCGATCTCGGCGCCGATCGCGACGAACTCCTCGCTGGTGCCGAGCGGAAGCAGCCCGCCCTCACCGAACGCGAGCCCCGCGAGCAGATAGAGGGGGATGGGGGAGAAGCGGAACCGCCCGGCGAACCTGCCGAGCAGCCCGAGCGCGAGGATGATCGCGCCGAACTCGATCAGGAAGACAGCCGAATGCATCGAATCACTCCCGCCCGAGTATCGCGGCGGCGCTCTCCACACCCTCGCGGGTGCCGATCACGATGAGGGTGTCCCCGCCCGAGAGGCGGAAGTCCGGTGCGGGCGACGGGATGGCCTCGGCCCTGCGAAGGACCGCCACGATGGAGGCACCGGTCTCGGTGCGCATCTGGGTCTCGCCGAGCAGCCGCCCGTTCCAGTGCGAGGTGCCCGCGATCTCGATGCGCTCGGCGACCAGGCCCAGATCGGTGGTGTGCAGCAGATTCGTGCTGTGGTGCGAGGGCATCAGCGCGTCGATCAGTGCGGCCGCCTCTCCGGAACTCAGCCGCAGCGAGAGCGCGCAGGCGTCGGGGTCGTCGGCACGGTAGGCGCTGAGGGTGCGCGCGCCGTCCCGGTGCGCGACCACCGAGATCTGCCGCTGTTCTCGGGTGGTCAGGTCGTACCGGATGCCGATGCCTGGAAGCGGCGTCTGGCTCAGGCGTGATGCGGGCACAGCTCTCCCTCTCATGCTGCTGATGCGAATGGGCGTCAATAAGGCGTTAAGGTCACCCTATCGGCCGGATCTTTGCCTGAACTTGGTGGTAGCCACCGCGCCTCAGGACTAGAGGGGGAGGGCTACGGCTGACGCTCTGCCAGCACCGTCTCGACCGAATCGGCCTCGGCGGGCGACTTGTCCTCGCGGTAGCGCACGACCCGGGCGAAGCGGAGCGTGACGCCGGCCGGGTAGCGGGTGGACTTCTGCAGCCCGTCGTAGGCGATCTCGACGACGAGTTCGGGACGTACGGTCACGAGGAATCCGTCGTCGCTGACGGCGAGCTCACGCAGCCGCTCCGTCTGCCAGGCCAGCATCGCGTCGGTCATGCCCTTGAAGGTCTTCCCGAGCATGGCGTACGTCCCGTCGGCGCGCCGGGCGCCCAGATGCAGGTTGGAGAGCTTGCCGGTCCGCCGCCCGTGCCCCCACTCGGCGGCAAGGACCACGAGGTCCAGGGTGTGCACGGGCTTGACCTTCAGCCAGCTCGCGCCGCGCCGCCCTGCGCTGTAGGGGGAGTCGAGCGCCTTGAGCACGACTCCTTCGTGACCGCGTCGCAGCGTGTCGGCGAAGAAGGCTTCGGCGTCCCGCCGTCGGGCCGCGTTCTCCGGCTCGTCGACGACGGTGCGGCGCACCCGCATCGGTTCCGGGACGACCCGGGCCAGGCGGGCGTGCCGCTCGGTGAACGGCAGATCGAGCAGGTCGAGCCCGTCGGCGTACAGGGCGTCGAAGAAGACGGGGGAGAGAGGCAGCTCGGCGGCCGCGGTGGCCACGTCGACACGTGAGCCGACACGCCCCGCGACCTCCTGGAAAGGACGGGGCCTGCCGTCGCCGCCGAGGGCGATCACCTCTCCGTCGAGAATGAACCGCTCGCCCTTCAACTCCCGCGCCGCAGCGGTGAGTTCGGGAAGCCGGTCGGTGATGTCGTCGAGGGTGCGGGTGTAGACACGTACGTCGCCCCCGTCGCGATGCACCTGGACGCGGATGCCGTCCAGCTTCTCCTCGACCGCGCACGGTCCCAGCTTGTCGATGCCTTCACCCACGGAGGCGGCGCCGTGCGCGAGCATGGGCAGGACGGGCCGCCCGAGGCTGAGCCGGAACTCGTCAAGAGCGGCGGGCCCGCGGGCGAGGAGCGCCTGCGCGACGGGGCTCACCGCCCCGGCGAGCATCACGGCACGCCGCACCGCGGTGGCCGGAACCTCCGTGGCGCGAGCGAGCCCTTCCACGGCGATGGCGTCAAGCGCCCCCTGCCGGACCTCGCCGGTCAGCAGCCCGAACAGGAACCGCTGCTCCTCGGCGGTGGCCGCGCCCATCAACTCCCGGATGAGGCGCTTGCGTTCGGCCTGGGATCCTGGACCCGTGACGGCGCCGATGGCGGTGAGGGCGGCATCTGTGCCCCGGACGGTCAGGGTGGGTTCGCAGGCGGGCTCGACAGGGTCCTTGAGCAGATTCCACCCGATCCCCAGACGCCCCTGCGGTAGCCGCCCCGCCAGATACGGGATCACGACCGGGACGTCGTCAGGCTCCGCGGCCCGGAAGAGATCGGCCAGGAGCGCGATCTTCCCCGAGCGGGCGGAGGTCGTGGCGACCGAGTGGGACACATGGGCTAGCCGGGCCAGGAGCATGTGTCTCCCTTTCCCCGGTCGCACCCGTTCCTGACACCTTTTCCGCCGGGTGGCGGGTCCCCCGGTGACCGGCCGTCGCCTTGCCCGGTGACCGGCGGTCACCCCTCTCTCATGGGGTGTGGCAGATGTAGATCGGCCCTATCCAGGGCTCGCAGACCGGCTCCGGGGGCGGGGTGGGCTCAACCGGTGTCGGTGTCGGCGTCGGCGTCGGCTCCGGGGGAGGGGTCGGGTCGACTGGCGTCGGTACAGGGGGAGCTGGGTCCACCGGGGTCGGCGTGGGGGTCGGAGTAGGCGTCGGTGCAGGGGGCGGAGGCGTCGGAGTGACCGGTTCGGCCGGTTCCGTCGGGGTTACCGGTTCGGCCGGTTCCGACGGTTCGGCAGGCGTCGGCGCTGTGGCCGGGTCTGCCCGGTCCGCGGGCGCCGGGGCTTCCGGCTCCGCCTCTTGCTGCTGGGGCGGTGGCTGTGGCGCGGGTGCCTGCTGCTCTGCAGGGGCGTCCTGCTCGGCGGGTGCAGCTGGAGGCGCCGGTGCCTGCGGTTCCGCCGGGGCCGGCGGTGGCTTCTCGGCCGGAGTCGCGGGGCGGTCCTCGCTGCGGGGCGCCGGCGCTGGTGCCTCCGCGGCCGGTGGCTGGGCCGGCTTGCTCTCCACCGCGGTGGCCCGCTGCGGCGGTGCCGCGCTGCCGGAGCCGCCGAGCACGAGCCCCGCCGCCACTGCCGCCCCCGCCACCGAAGCGCCTACGACGCCGACCGCGGCGGCCGGGATCTTTCCGCCGCCGGTGAGGACGTGACGTACGCCGTGCAGGAAGCCGCTGTGGCCGCCGGGTGCCGAAGCCGCCCCGGCTGCCCCGGCCGACCCCGCGGCAAGCGGCACGAGGAACTTGCCCGCGCCGCCCAGGACGAAGATCAGCAGTGCCGGTCCGACCAGCGCCGGCAGTCGGTCGTTGGCGCGGGCGAGCAGTGCCAGTCTGGCCCGGCAGTCGGCGCAGCCGTCGAGGTGGGCAAGGAGACGCTCGGACTGCCGGGCCGATGCCTCGCCGCGTATGTGGCCGGGTATGCGGTCCCAGTGCTGCTCGCACGCGGGATCCTCCGGCGTACCGGGATGGGCGCGCAGGAACGCCTGCCGCATCCCTTCGCGCGCCCGGTGCAGCAGCACGGCGGTCGCGCCCTGCCCGGCCCCGATCCGGCGCCCGACCGCCTCCAGCGGCTGGCCCTCCGCTTCCGCGAGCCACAGTGCCTTCACCCAGCGCTCGGGCAGCTGACCGAGGACCCGGCCGAGCAGGTCCACGGAGGAGACCCGGTCGCCCGGATCGTCCGCGCCGTCGCTGTGCACGTCGACCCGCTCCGCGGACTCGACGGTCCGCGGGTCACGTGGCGTCTCGCGCGCCGCACCGCGCCCCACCGCCGCCGCGAGGTGCCGCACGGTCGTCATGAGATACGCCGGTACGTTCTCGATCTCGTGCCCGGCCGAAAGCCGCCGCCAGACGCGGAAATGTGCCTCGGCGACGAGGTCGTCGGCGATCCAGGCGTTGCCGGTCAGCGAGCGGGCGTAGGCGACGAGGCGCGGCTGTTCCTCCCGGTAGAGGCGGGCGTAAGCGGCCGTGGCCGGCACGGTCACCGGACCGTCGGCGGGGGCCTCGGCAGGGGCGTCGGACATGGCAGAGCACTCTCCCGTTTCCACTGCGGGGGATCCGGACGAGTTCGAAAGCCTAGGTCAGATATGTCCGACTTGTGATGCATGAGTGGCGTAGGTCACACGAACTCCTCGCGTGTCGCCGTAATGCACGCGCTCGCCGCGGACTCGTACAGGCGCGGAAGGAACCAGACCGCGAAGCGGAAGCCTTACGAGAAAGAGGAACCGATCATGGCCGTCACCCTTGAGCAGCCCGCCCGAGCCCGCCTGATCACCCCGGAGGGGCGCGAGCGCGGCCTGTCCGTCACCCTCCGGTACTCGTCGGCCGACCCCCTGGCCGCCCAGATCACCTTCCCGTCCGAGGCCTCCCTCGACGGCGCGGAGGTCACCTGGATCTTCGCCCGTCAGCTGCTCGACGAGGGGCTGCGTGCCCCCGCGGGCAGCGGTGACGTGCACATCTGGCCGTGCGGTCGCGCGCGGACGGTCCTCGAGTTCCACGCGCCGCAGGGCCTGGCCCTGGTGCAGTTCGACCGCGCCGTGCTGCAGCGATTCCTGCTGCGCTCGTACGCCATCGTCGGCGCGGGGAGCGAGGTGACGGGACTCGACCTGGACCGGAATCTCGCGCGCCTGCTGGGCGGGGTCTGAACGCCGGGCCCACCGGACTCGACGGGCGGATCGTCCGGCCCTCGCCTAGCGTCGTATCAGGGGTGATTTCCAGGGGGTCTCAAGCCCATGAGTTCCGCATTCATGAGTTCCGCATTTTGGTGCGGAGGTGGAAGGCATGCACCGGATAGTTGCGCCCGCGCTGGCTATCGCTTCCGTCGCTTCCGTCGTGGCCGTCATCGCCGGGAACGCGGCCGGCAGCACGGCGAGCGGTGAGGCGGCGAGCGGTGAGGCGGCGATCACCACCGTGAAGTTCACCGCGGAAGAGCGCCGCGAGACCCTCGGGTACTGGACGGCCGACCGGATGCGCAAGGTCGCCGCCGGTGTCGACCTCGGGCACGACGCCGCATCCGTCAAACCCTGGAACGGCCCGGCGATGAAGACGGTCGGGCGGCTGTTCTTCACCAACGAGCAGGGCCAGGATTCCTACTGCACCGCCACCGCGGTCCGCAGCCGCAGCCATTCCGCGGTGATGACCGCAGGGCACTGCGTACAACTGCCCGCCTCCCCGGGAAACCACTACAGCAACATGGTCTTCGTGCCGGGCTACGGCGAAGGCAAGAGCCCGTACGGGGTGTTCGCGGTCCGGGCCTCCGTGATGCCGCGCAGTTGGGAGCGCGACGCCAAGAACGATGTCGCCGTCGTCGTGGTGGACGAGCGGAAGGGCAGGTCGCTGACCGACACGGTCGGCGGGCAGGCCGTGGCCGTGGACCGCAAGCCGGGCGGCAAGGTGACCGTCTTCGGCTATCCCGACAGCCAGGAGCAGCGCGGCGAGCGGCTGATGTACTGCGCGGGCACCACGTCGGCCGCGCCCCAGGACAAGCAGAGCGTGCGCTGCCCGATGGAGGGCGGGTCAAGTGGCGGGCCCTGGCTGGCCGACTTCGACGAGAAGTCGGGCCGGGGAAAGCTCGTGTCCGTGAACAGTTTCGGTGACACGGCGGAGGGGGGTTCGGCCATGGAGGGCGAGGTCCTGGGCGCCACTGCGGGTGAACTCCTCAAGCGGGCACAGGAGTTGTGATCCGTGCCGAGTCCCGTTCTTCGCCTCCCCTGTTTTAGGTTAGGCTGCCCTAACTTATCGACGGCTTCAGGCCGCTCAGGGGAGGGGACCACGATGGGACACGGCTGGGAGGGGGTGGTCCTCAAGCTGTTCCGCGGCAAGGACTTCGAGTTCACGGTGACCGGCACCGAAGACGTCACCGAGCACTACCGGCGGCTGCACCTGACGGACGGCGGCATGCTCGCCCTGACCGGGGTGCATCCCACGATGTGGGTGCGCCTGTGGTTCGACGACGCGGGCAAGAGCCACCAGCGTGCCTACACCCTGGTGAACCCCGACCCCGACAGCGGAACCTTCAGTCTGGAGTTCGCCCTGCACGACGGCCGCGCCAGTGACTGGGCGCGCAAGGCCGCCCCCGGTGACACCATCGAGGCCACGTTGCAGGGCACCGGCTTCGAGGCGCCGGAACCGCGGCCGTCACGGCTCCTGGCGATCGGCGACACGGCGGCACTCCCGGCCCTCAACTCGCTCCTGGCCGCCCTGCCCGGCGTACCGGCGACGATCTGGTTCGAGACCCAGCACGCCGAAGACCACGACCTCGACCTGCGCCTCGACCCGGCCCTGCACGATCTGCACCGGGTGGAACGGCGCGCGTCCGGCGCCCATCTGGTCGACGAGGTCAAGGCCGCACTGCCCGCCCTTGTCCAGGACCCCGCCGACGTCTACGTCTGGATCACCTGCGACACGACGACCACCCGGGCCATCGCCTCATACGTACGCAAGGAGCTGAACGTCCCGAAGCACCGCGTGCACGCGCTCGGCTACTGGCGCCCGGAGAAGCGGTAGCCGGCTCGGCTATTCGCGCCCGGAGGGGCGGCGGACGCGGGCCGTCCGCCGCCGGATCATCAGCACCGTACCCACAAGGACCACCGCTGAGCCCGCGCCGACCAGGAGGATCGCGGTCCAGTCCGAGTCGTCGGGCTCCGGACTCAGCGCGGCGGGGGCCAGACCCTGCGCGGTGCGCGACTGCTCGCTCTGGGACAGCAGCGAACCCACCGGCTGCACGCGCCCCGCGGCCTTGAAGCCCCAGTCGAGCAGCGACCGCGCCTCTTCGTACACGGCGTACCCGCCGCCCTCCTGAGGGTTCATCACGGACACGACCAGGGTGCGGTTGCCGCGCTGCGCCGCGCTGATCAGGGTGTGGCCGGCATGGCTGGTGTAGCCGTTCTTGATGCCGACGAGGCCGGGGTAGCGTGCCACGCCGTCCGCGCCGGTCAGCAGGCGGTTGGTGTTCTTGATCGGGTAGGACCAGTTGCCGTTGGGGAACCGCGCGACCGCCGTGGCGCAGTAGCGGGCGAACTCGGGGTCCGCGAGACCCGCCCGGCCGAAGACCGCCAGGTCGTACGCCGATGAGACCTGCCCCGCCGCGTCGTAGCCGTCGGGGGAGACCACATGGGTGTCGCGGGCGCCCAAGGCGCGGGCCTTGGCACGCATCTGCTGGACGGTCTGCTGCCAGCCGCCGTTCAGCTTGGCGAGCACGTGAACGGCGTCGTTGCCGGAGCTGAGGAAGACGCCACGCCACAGATCGGAGACGCGGTAGCTGCGGCCCGCCTCGATACCCACGAGGCTGCTGCCGTCCCCGACGCCGGAGAGCTCGCTCTGGGAGACCGTGTGGCGGGCGGTGGCGTCCAGGTGGGGGAGGGCCGTGAGGGCGAAGAGCGACTTCAGGGTGGAGGCGGGCGGCAGTTGGCGGTGCGCGTTGTGCGCGGCGAGCACTTCGCCCGTACGGGCGTCGGCCACCAGCCAGGACAGCGCCGAGACGTCGGCCGGCAGAGCCGGGGCGCCGGCGCCCGGCCTGGCCTGGGTGCCGGGCCGGTCGAGCAGGGTCGAGGAGTACGCGGGCACCGGCTTGGGCGGCGCGGGCTCGGCCGTGGCGGCCGCCGCGACGGGAGCGGGCAGGAGGACCAGGGCAACGGTGGCGAGGGCCGCGGTGCGGACGGATGAGGAGCGCGGAAGGTACCTGATGGCCATTCAGCCACCGTAGGAGCACGGCCAGAAGTCCGCAGGTCAGCTTGGTCCGGCTGGATGTATCGGGGGGTGAGGGACGCTGCCGGGCCGGGGCCGGCGGGCGTCGGTCAGGGCCGCCGCGAGGGCCGAGGGCCACCGGCTTCGGCCACTGGCCGAACGGCCGCCCTTCCCGAACCGGCGCTCTCTGCCCACACTGCTTGGCAAGGACGGCGGAGGGGGCACCGATGGCCGCTCGACGGGGACGGCGCACGGCGGAGAGCAATCGGCGCGAGGCGGGCGCCCTGGTGGTCGCCCTGCTGCTCCTGGTGGTGGTTTTCTGGTCGGTCGTCTGGCCCTACGCGGCCGCGGTGTTGCTCGTCGGCGGCCTCGGAGCCGTGGCGTGGTGGCTGTGGCGCACGGACCGCATGGCGCGCGGGCGGGATCGCGAGTGGCGCGAACACGAGGAGGTACGGGCGGGGCACCGGACCCTCGGGGATGTGGACGCGATGACCGGCACCGCCTTCGAGGAGCATGTCGCCGGGCTGTGCCGCAGGGACGGATGCACCGAGGTGCGCCGCGTGGGTGGCGCCGGTGACCAGGGCGCCGATGTGATCGGGCGGCTTCCGGACGGCCGGAGCATGGTCGTCCAGTGCAAGCGGTACGCCCCGAGCGGCACCATCGCCAGCCGTGAACTGCGCGATCTCCTGGGCTCCCGCGTGCACTTCGGGGCCGATGTGGCGATCTTCGTGACGACCACACGCTTCAGCCGCCCCTCCGCGACGTTCGCGGCGACGCACTCCATCGCCACCGTGCACCGCGACCATCTGGGCCTGTGGAACAGCGGAACCCCGCTGGATTCGATCCTCGACGTCAGCGCCGCGGGGCAGGGCGACGGCCGGCACCGGGCGCGCTGGAAGAGGACGTACGGATAGTGCCGCCGGATACCCTCCGCGGCCTGTGATCCCGGTCACCATCAGGCCGATTCCCCATTACTTTCCCCTAGGTACCTAATGCCCCGGCGCCGATAGCTTCCTTCAAGTCCACAGAGAACAACTCATGGGGAGCGAACATGATCGTGGTGACCGGAGCAACGGGCAATGTCGGGCGGCCACTTGTCAAGGCACTCGTCGCGGCGGGAGAACAGGTCACGGCCGTCTCGCGTGCGGTGTCGGAGACGGACGTCCCGGCGGGAGTGCGGCAGCTGCGGGCGGACGTGGCCGATCCGGAGCGGCTCAAGCCCGCACTCGACGGCGCGGACGCCCTGTTCCTGCTGACGTCCGGAGACTTCACGCTGGCCGGCGGCGATGTGCACGGCGCCCTCGACGCCGCGCGGGCAGGCGGCGTCCGGCGGGTCGTCCTGCTCTCCTCCCAAGGCGTCGGAACGCTGCGCCATCCACCGGCGTACGAGGAGGCCGTCAAGCAGTCGGGCCTGGAGTGGACGGTGCTGCGGCCCGGCGGCTTCGCCTCCAACGCGTTCCTCTGGGGCGACGCGGTCCGCGCGACCCGGACGGTCGCCGCGCCGTTCGGCGATGTCGCCCTGCCGGTGATCGACCCGGACGACATCGCGGCGGTCGCCGCTCTCACACTGCGGGACGCCGGGCACGACGGCGCCACGTACGTGCTGACGGGGCCGGACCCGGTCTCGCCGAGGCAGCAGGCCGCGGCGATCGGGGACGCGATCGGCGAGCCGGTGGGGTTTGTCGAGCAGAGCGAGGAGGAGGCACGGACACAGATGCTGGCCTTCATGCCCGAGCAGGTGGTGGAGGCCACCCTCGCCATCCTGGGCTCACCCACGCCCGACGAACAGCGGGTGAGCCCCGACGCCGAGCGGGTCCTCGGCCGCCCGCCCCGGCCCTTCGCCGAGTGGGCGGCGCGCAACGCAGCCGCCTTCAAGTAGCGGCACACGGCGGTGACTTGATCAGCCGCGCGGGCGGACATGGAGGTCGAGGCCGCTCGTCCCCGGCGTCTCCACGCCCGGAAGGAGGCGCATGTCGTGGTCGTAGTCGCCGCCGACGAGCGAACGGAAGGGGACCGGCTCGTCGGTGAAGAGGCCGTCGAGCCGGCGCCCGAACTCCCGCTTCGCCGCGGCGAACCGCTCATCGGGCAGCTCGTTCGCGTCGTACACCGCGAACGGTTCCAGCGGCGCCATGCCGGTGAACCAGGAAAGACCGTGCTGCAGCGGGTACAGGACGTCCGTGAGCCGGCCATGGATTCCCCGGTCGGAGAACGACGACTCACGGGCGCCGAGCGTCACCGACACCAGCGCACGCCGCCCTGCAAGGACGCCCTCGCTGTAGGGCGGCGGGACCGCAGGGCCGTAGCCGAACCCGCTGGTGAACACCCGGTCGATCCAGCCCTTCAGGATCGCGGGCACCGAGAACCACCACATCGGGAACTGCAGGATCACCGCGTCCGACCAGCGCACCTTCTCCTGCTCCGCCGCGATGTCGGACGAGAGACGGTCGGCGAACGTGTCCCGCTCGGAGGCGGCCATCACATGCAGTCGCTGATCCCCGGCGTGACCGGAGAAGTCGTCGGCGTCCACCGTCGCCTTCCACTTCATGGCGTACAGGTCGGAGACCCGCACCTCGTGCCCCGCCGCGCGCAGTTCGTCGACCGCGAAGGCGGCCAAGGAGGCGTTGAGCGAACGGGGTTCGGGGTGGGCGCTGACGACGAGGATCTTCTTCGGGCGGGGCGGCGTGGTGGTGTTCATGGAGCCACGATCTCCGGGCGCGCCCCGGTCAGCCAGCACCCTGTCCGACGTCGGAACGCCGATCCTGGTACTGCCAGGGCCACGCATACTTGGCCCATGAACGGCGTGAGCGGTGTGGACGGCGAGGACGAGATGGGCGGCACCGGTGGCGGGACCGGCGGCACGGGGCGGGACCTCGGCGGGTTTCTGCGGGCCCGGCGGGGGCGCGTGACGCCGGAGCGCGTGGGGCTCACCGGCGGTCGCCGCCGCCGGGTGCGCGGGCTTCGCCGTGAGGAACTGGCCCAGTTGGCCGGGATCAGCGTGGACTATTACGTACGCCTCGAACAGGGCCGGGCCACCCAGCCGTCCGCCGAGGTGCTCGACGCGCTCGCCGGGGCGCTCGGCCTCGGCACGGCGGAGCGCGCGCACCTCACCACACTGGCCGCCGCCCGTCGGGAGCCCGCGCCCACGGCCCGGGTCAGCCCCCTGCTGCGACGGATCCTGGACGCCCTGGGCGACTTCCCCGCCTTCGCGACCGACCACCGCCTCGACGTGGTGGCCTGGAACCCCCTGGGCGCCGAACTGATCGGCGGCCTCGCCGACCCGGCCCGCCGCGACCGGAACAACGCCAGGTTTCTCTTCCTCGACCCCGCGTCCCGTCTCGTACACCCTGACTGGGAGGACCGTGCGGCGGAGGCGGTGGGCCAGCTGCGCGTCGCCGCGGGGCGCTACCCGCAGGACACGGAACTGGCCGCGCTCATCGCCGAACTGGCCGCGGCCAGCGGCGAGTTCCGGCGGATCTGGGACAGCGGCGAGGTCGTGATGTGCGCGGCGGGCCGCAAACGCCTGCGGCACCCGGCCGCCGGGTTGCTCACGCTGAACTTCGAGACCCTGCACGTACCGGCCGCACCCGGCGAGACGGGTCTGGTGGTGCATGTGTTCAGCGCCGACGAGGACAGCGTGGAGGCGGCTGCCCTCGCCCGGGTGTCGGAGACGGCTGCCGTGCGCTGAACGGGCCCGCGGAAAACCCGATGCCCCCGCGTGCGGTGATCGCTACGGTGGAGATGTCCAGGTGCGCAGGAGCGGGCTACTTCCACTGTAAATGGGACGGTCGCGGGTTCGAATCCCGTCGTCGACTTCGGGTCGGCGTAGCTCAGCGGCTAGAGCACCATGTTGCCTGCACCGACTCTGATCTCTGGACCGTCGACGCGAGCCGTCTGCCTTGCCGCACAGCAGGGCAGACGGCTCGCGTTCGCCGACTACTGCGGCAGGTTCGCCTCGATCGCGGCGATGACCTCGGGAGCGTCCGGCTCGGTCTGCGGGGAGAAGCGCGCGACGACCGATCCGCGCGCGTCGATCACGAACTTCTCGAAGTTCCAGCGGATGTCTCCGCTGTGTCCCTCGGAGTCGGCGGTGCCGACGAGGTTGCCGTACAGCGGGTGGCGGGCATCGCCGTTGACGTCGACCTTCTCGGTCAGCGGGAAGGTCACGCCGTACGTCGCCGAGCAGAACTCGGCGATCTCCTCCGAGGTGCCGGGCTCCTGGCCCATGAACTGGTTGCAGGGGACGCCAAGGACGGTGAAGCCGCGGGCGGCGTACTGCGCGTGCAGTCGCTCCAGGCCCGCGTACTGCGGGGTCAGACCGCACTTGGAGGCGACGTTGACGATCAGGACCGCCTTGCCCAGGTGCTGGTCCAGGTTCGCGGGGCCACCCTGGAGGGCGGCGATCTCGGCATTCTCGTAGACAGACATGTTTGGGAGCCTACGCTCAGGGCCCGGCGCCGCTCACGCCGCCTCCGTGCGGTTCAGCCGGCCGCAGGCGACCAGCTCGACCGTCACCGCGACCGCGATCGCCTGGACCGCCATCAGGGCGATCAGCACGAACAGCTGCACCGCGCCCGCGAGGACGGGAGACGCGCCGCCCAGGAGCATGCCGACGAACGCTCCCGGCAGCGTGACCAGGCCCACCGTGCGGGTCTGGTCGAGTCCGGGCAGCAGGGCGTCCGAAGCGGCGGGGCGGATCACCTCCATGCGGGCGTCACGGGCGAGCAGGCCGAGGGCCAGGCCCGCCTCGAACTCGCCGTTGCGGGCCCGGAGTTCGTCCAGGGCCCGGCGGCCGGCGAGCACCGTCGCCGTCAGCGCGCCGCCGATGAGGATGCCGGTCACCGGGATCATGGCGATGCCCCGCACCGGCAGCAGCCCGGCCAGCGTCAGGCCGGTCACCACCGGGACGACCGGACCCGCGACCGGCAGCGCCGCCCACCACCAGCTGCCGTTCTCGGTGATGCGCCGCCCCGCGGTCCGGGTGGCGACGGCGAACATCAGGAGCAGGAAGGCGAAGAGCGCCGCCAGGTGGTGGATCACCCAGCCGATCGCCAGGGACACCACGCCCAGCTGCGCGGCCGCCCGCACCCCGGCCACCACGATCTCGCGCGCCCTGCCGTACGAGCCGTCGGGGGACAGCCGGAACACGGCGGCCGTCGCGGCCGCGACAAGGAGCAGCACGAGCAGCGCCGCACCGAGCGTCGCATTGACCGGAAGCAGGGCCTGAGCAGCGAGATCACGCACCCGCCCACCCTAGGCGGCGGCGCGCCCAAGAGAACGGAATCGGCCGTCGCAACCCGCGCGAGCGGGTCGTGGAGGGGGTGCCCAGGATGTGAGGATGCCCGAGGAACATGTGATGCCGAAGAAAGAAGGGCTGACCTCATGGCGCAGCAGGTACAGGGCGTGATCGCCCGCGCGAAGGGCGAGCCGGTAAGGATCGAGACGATCGTCGTGCCGGACCCGGGCCCGGGAGAAGCCGTGGTGAAGGTGCAGGCGTGCGGCGTCTGTCATACCGATCTGCTCTACCGCGAGGGCGGCATCAACGACGACTTCCCCTTCCTCCTCGGCCACGAGGCCGCGGGCGTCGTCGAGTCGGTCGGCGACGGCGTCACCGAGGTCGCGCCGGGCGACTTCGTGATCCTCAACTGGCGTGCGGTGTGCGGTCAGTGCCGCGCCTGTCTGCGCGGACGCCCGCAGTACTGCTTCGACACGCACAACGCCAAGCAGAAGATGACCCTCACGGACGGCACCGAGCTCTCGCCCGCGCTCGGCATCGGCGCCTTCGCCGAGAAGACCCTCGTCGCCGCCGGTCAGTGCACCAAGGTCGACCCGGCCGCATCGCCCGCCGCGGCCGGACTCCTCGGCTGCGGCGTCATGGCCGGGCTCGGCGCCGCCATCAACACCGGCGAGGTCGGCCGGGGCGACTCGGTCGCCGTCATCGGCTGCGGCGGTGTCGGCAACGCGGCGGTCGTGGGCGCGCGGCTCGCCGGCGCCGCGAAGATCATCGCGGTGGACATCGACGACAGGAAGCTCCAGACCGCCAAGGGCCTGGGCGCCACGCACACCGTCAACTCCCGCACGGCGGCCCCGATCGAGGCGATCCGCGAGCTGACCGGGGGCAACGGCGCCGACGTCGTCATCGAGGCGGTCGGCCGCCCGGAGACGTACGAACAGGCCTTCTACGCCCGTGACTTGGCGGGCACCGTCGTCCTGGTCGGTGTGCCGACGCCGGAGATGCGCATCGAGCTGCCGCTGCTCGACGTCTTCGGCCGCGGCGGCGCGCTCAAGTCGTCGTGGTACGGGGACTGTCTGCCCTCACGCGACTTCCCGATGCTCATCGACCTCTACCGGCAGGGGCGGCTCGACCTGGACGCGTTCGTCTCCGAGACGATCGCCCTGGAGGACGTGGAGAAGGCCTTCGAGCGGATGCATCACGGGGACGTCCTGCGTTCGGTGGTGGTCTTCTGATGGCGGCCGCCCGCATCGACCACCTCGTCACGTCCGGGACCTTCTCCCTCGACGGCGGCACCTGGGACGTCGACAACAACGTATGGATCGTGGGTGACGACAGCGAGGTCGTCGTCATCGACGCCGCGCACGACGCGGACGCCATCGCGGCCGCCGTCGGGGACCGCAGGGTCGTCGCGATCGTGTGCACGCACGCCCACGACGATCACATCGACGCGGCCCCCGCGCTCGCCGCCCGCACCGGCGCGCCGATCCTGCTGCACCCTGCCGACGCGGAGCTGTGGAAGCAGACCCACCCCGACCGCGCCCCCGACGGCGAGCTGGCCGACGGACAGGAACTGTCCGTGGCAGGAACGGAGTTGACGGTGCTGCACACGCCGGGCCACTGCCTGGGCGCGGTCAGCCTGTACGCGCCGGACCTTGCCACCGTCTTCACCGGCGACACGCTGTTCGCGGGCGGTCCTGGGGCGACGGGCCGTTCGTTCAGCGACTTCCCGACGATCGTCGACTCGATCAGGGACCGGCTGTTGACCTTGCCGCCGCAGACCGTGGTGCGCACCGGCCACGGCGACAGCACGACGATCGGCGCCGAGGCGCCGCACCTGGAGGAGTGGATCGCCCGCGGTCACTGAGCGGGCAGGGCGGCGGGCTCCGTGCTCCACGGGGCCCGCCCGTCATGGTGGGCGTCAGGCGGGTGTGCAGCGGCTGCGCTGTGTCCCGAGACCGGAGATCTCCATCTCCATCACGTCGCCGGGGGCCAGGTACGGGAAGCGCCCGGACAGGGCGACACCTTGTGGCGTACCGGTGTTGATGACGTCGCCCGGTTCGAGGACGAGATACCGCGACAGATGGTGCACGAGCTGGGCGACCCCGAAGATCATGTCGGCGGACACGGAGTCCTGCCGGACGTCCCCGTTCACGTAGGACCGCAGGCGCAGGCCCTGCGGGTCGTCCACCTCATCCGCGGTCACCAGGACGGGCCCCAGCGGGTTGAACGTGGCGCAGCTCTTGCCCTTGGACCACTGGCCGCCCGACTGCTCCAGCTGGAAGGCGCGCTCGGAGACGTCGTTGCTGACGGCGTAGCCCGCGACATGGGCGAGCGCGTCGGCGGGCGAGTCCAGATAGGAGGTCCGCCGCCCGATGACGACGGCGAGTTCCACCTCCCAGTCGGTCTTCTTCGAGCCGCGCGGGATGAGGACGTCGTCGTACGGACCGATGACGGTGTTCGGCGCCTTGTAGAACAGGATCGGCTCCTCCGGCGGCTCGGAGCCCGATTCGGCGGCGTGGGCGGCGTAGTTCTGCCCGATGCAGAGCACGGCGGACGGGCGGGCTATGGGGGCACCGACGCGCTGCCCGGTGATGTCCGTCTCGGGCAGGTCGGAGGCGTCGGGCACGAGCGACGGGTCGTCCGACAGGGCGGCGAGAAAGGCACCGTCGATGTCGCGGGTGACGGCCGAGAGGTCGTGGTGCCGGCCGTCGGATGAGACGAGAACGGGCCGTTCGCGGCCGGGCTCGCCGATGCGCATGAGACGCATGGGGTGAACTCTCCTGTGCGGTAAGGGAGATCGAGGTCGGGGGATCGTGGTGGTCGCCCCCACAGCCTGCACCGGCGGCAGCCCGTGGAACAGGCGTAGGACCTCGGAGATCGCGTTCGCCCCGAGCCGCTGCCCGCACTCGACCGTGCCCGGCGGCCATCCGCTGAGGCAGAAGTCGGCCCCGCCTGGTAGCACCCACTCTTGATCTCCGATAAGTTAGGCAAGGCTTACCTAATGGAGGTTGACGAATGGGTGTCCGTCACATCAGCACGACCCTGCCCACAGCAGCGGCACGCGCGCGTTCCCTGCTCACCACCGCGTGGTCCTGCGCGGTGACCACGGAGATCGGCAGGGACGAACTCGTCGGCGCGCACAGCGTCGGCGCGGACGGGACGGTTCTGCTGGTCCCGCCGCGGGACAGCGCACTGTCCACCGCGATGATCTGCGCGCCGCGCGGCGAGCCGTCCACCCTGCTGGAACTCGCCGATGTCTCCCCGGTGCCGGTCAGGGACCGGATCCGGGCCCGGCTGTGGCTCTCGGGGTCGCTCGTGCCCGACGGCGAGCGTTTCGTCGTCGCGCCGACCTGCGCCGTGCTGCACGACGCCACGGGCGAGCGGATCGGCATCGACCTCGACGAGCTCGCCGTGACGGCCCCCGACCCGCTGGCCGAGGCCGAGGCGCGGCTGCTGACCCACCTCGCCGACGCGCACGAGGACGCCGTCGAGCAGCTGACCCGGCTCGTCCACGCCGACAGCCTGAACGGAGTGGTGCGCGTACGCCCGCTCGCCATCGACCAGTACGGCCTCACCCTGCGCCTGGAGCGGGCGCGCAGCCAGGCCGATGTGCGGCTGTCGTTCGACGAGCCCGTCGAGGACGTCTCCCAGGTGACCGAGCGCATGCACATCCTGCTGACCAGGGCCCGGCATGTGCGCCGCCCGCTACTGCGCCCCGCGACTCCCGAGTCCTGAGCCCGCCGTCAGTTCCTTCCGCATCGAGCGCAGCGCGAGCGCGAGCACTCCGATGTCGTCGAGGAACACCGGATCGGGCAGCAGATCCGCGGGCAGTACGAGATAGGCGACCGCACCCCAGAACACCCACCGACGTTCCACCGGCAACCCCGCCCTGCGCAGCCTGCGGCGCGCCCTGACCAGGCGCACGAGCAGGGCGACCGCGACTGCAAGCGTGGCGGCCGCGAGGGCCCCGGCGGCCATGAGGAGGACCATGACTTCCGTGCTCATCAGACCCTGAACCTCCGTCCTGAGCGGGGCGCTCCGCCCCAGGCTATGCGCCCCCGCGGGACAGCGCGCGCAAGCGGCGTCCACATCGGGACGGCCGCCAGAACATCCCCTTCCGCCCTCCCATGACGGACGATGGAACCCGGCAAGCACCGCCGGCTCCGCCAACTCCTTGTGGGAAAGGTCGAGATGAGCCAGACGTTGATCACGGCAGGGCGGGTTCTGACCGGGCCGCGTGGCCAGAGCGTCAAGGACGGCGCCGTACTGACGGACGGCGCGGCCATCGTCGCCGCGGGGCCCCGCGCCGCTGTCGAGCCGCTGGTGCGCGCCGGGGCGCGGCGCTGTGCGCTGCCCGACGCCACGGTGCTGCCCGGCCTCATCGACGCCCATGTCCACCTGGTCTTCGACGCGAGCAAGGACCCCGTGGCCGTCCTGGACGCCCACGACGACCGCACGCTGATGGCCGCCATGGAGGAGCGGGCGCGCCAGTTCCTGCACAGCGGCGTGACCACCGTGCGCGACCTGGGCGACCGGGGGCGCCTCACCCTGCGGCTGCGCGAGGCGATCGCCGGCGGCGCCGTGCCCGGACCCCGGATCGTCGCCGCCACCACACCGCTGACCACCAAGGGCGGCCACTGCTGGTTCCTCGGCGGAGAGGTCGACGGCGAGGACGAGATCCGTGCCCTGGTGCGCCGCAACGCCGAACTGGGCGCCGACGTCATCAAGGTGATGGCCACCGGCGGCGGCCTCACCCACGGCGGCCCCGCCACCTGGCAGGCCCAGTTCGGCGCCCCCGAGATCCGCGCCGTCGTCCGCGAGGCGCACCGGGCCGGGCTGCCTGTCGCCGCGCACGGACATGGGACCGCCGGGATCGTGGCCGCCGTGATGGCCGGCGTCGACACCATCGAGCACTGCACCTGGATGACCCGCAAGGGCCTCGACCTGCGCGAGGACGTCCTGGACGCCATCGTCGCCAAGGGCATCCGGATCTGCCCCACCGTCAGCCCCAACTGGCGGATGCTGCCCATGTTCTTCGGCGCCGAACGGGCCAAGGCGATGTTCGACCAGGTGCGGACCATGGCGGAACACGGCGCCCGCCTGATCGCGGGGACGGACGCGGGAGTCCAGCGCGCGGGCTGCGACGGCCTGGCCCAGAGCCTCGGCTTCTACCAGCACCTGGGCATCGAACCGGACCGCGTCATCGACATGGCCACCACGGAGGCCGCCGACGCCCTGGGCATCGCCGACCACGTCGGACGCCTGACGACCGGCTACCGGGCCGACCTGATCGCGGTGCGCGGAGACCCGCTCAAGGACGTGGAGGCCCTGGGGGACGTACGACTGGTGATGGCGGAAGGCAAGATGGTGGACCGTGACTGAGAACAAGACGCAGCCCTTAGAGCAGCCCATACACAAGACGCAGTCCATGGAGCAGTCCATGGAGCAGTCCATGGAGCAGTCCATGGACAGGGCCACGAAGCCCGTTCAGGCCCTGCTGGTCGTCGACATGCAGTCCGCCTTCGTCTCCGGCGACGGCGCCGTACCGGAAGCGGCCCGCGTCCTCGACCGTACGATCGACCTCATCACGCGGGCCCGCGCCGCCGGCGCCCTCGTGATCCAGCTTCAGAACGACGGCGAGCCGGGGTCCGTCGACGAACCCGGAACTCCCGGCTGGCAGATCCACATCCCCGTGGACACGGACCGGGGCGAGACCGTGCTGCGCAAGACGATCGACGACGGCTTCGAGGAGACCGGGCTCGGAGAGCTGCTCGCGGATGCGGGCGTGCGCGACCTCGCCGTCTGCGGGGTGCAGTCCGAGATGTGCGTCCTCGCGACCGCGCGCACCGCCCTCGAACTCGACTTCCGCGTCGTCATGCCGCACGACGCGCACGCGACGTACGACATCCCCGCCGCGCAGGGAATCAGCGACGCGGTCCCGGCGGCGATGGTGTCGCGGGTCGCCGAATGGGCCCTCGGCGACGAGGTCGAGATCGTCGCGAGGGCCCAGGACGTCGACTTCACCAAGCCGTAGCCGTAGACGTAGACACAGGCAGGGGGCCGGATCAGCGGGCGGAGGCGCGCTCCGAGAGCAGGAAGGCGATCAGCTCGGCGACCTCCTCGGCGTGACCGAGGTGGCCCGCCGGGTGCAGGGAGACCAGCGCGTCGTACGCCTCCTCGTCCATGTTCTGCAGGAGCGGGGTCTCGATGAAGCCCGGGCCGAGCCGTGGATCGAGGCGACGTTGACGATGGCGCTGGCCGCCCCTGCCGACGCCGTCGCGTCCCAATGGGACATCTGTCCCGATGGGACTTAAGAGAGGGTGGCTGTCGGGCCCAGATCGAAGACGCCGTACCCGAATCCCCGCGCCGTGACGGCGCCGCCCTCCGCCTCCACACCCGCCGCCTCCAGGGCGCGCGGCGCCGCACCGGCCACGAGCCCGGTGGTGAACGCCGCGGGCGCGCTGCGCGGATTGACCACGACGAGGAAGCGCCCGCCCCGGAGGTACACGAACGGATAGCCGCTGTGCAGTACCTCCACCGAGCCGTCCGGGCCCAGCTCGGGGGCGGCCTTGCGCAGCGCGATCAGGCGGCGTACGAGATGCAGCAGCGAGGTGCCGTCGGCGCGCTGGGCGGCGACGGTGGGCCGCTGCGGATCGGGATCTACGGGGAGGTAGAGGCGCTCGGCCGGGGCGGTGGAGAAGCCCGCGGCGGGGCCGTCGTCCCACTGCATGGGGGTGCGCGATCCCGCCCGGTTGTAGTGCGGGCCGAGCACGCTGCCCTCGGTGTCGGGCAGGCCGGGGATGTAGCGCATGCCGATCTCGTCGCCGTAGTAGATGGCCGGGAGCGTGGGCCAGGTGAGCTGGAAGGCGAACGCAGCGGGGAGCTGCTCGGCGGTGCGCGGACCGCAGTTGAGGCGCGAGAAGTCGTGGTTGGAGGTGGGCAGTGCGATGTGCCCGGAGTCGCCGATGGCCGCGCGGGCCGCACGCCACGCCTCGACGAACGTATCGGGGGAGCCCTGGCCGCTCGGGTCGAAGAACGGGGCGACCGGATCCCAGGCCTCGGAGTCGGTGCCCGCGCGGTTGTTCCACAGGGAGCGCAGCGGCCTGCCGTTGGTGGGGCCGCCGAACTGGAGGAAGAAGTCGGCGTGGAACCCGGCGGGGACGGACACCGCCGGGTCGCCCCACTCCGACAGGAGCGCCGCCCCCGGATGGGCGGTGTCCAGCCAGCCGCGCAGCTCGGTCCAGACCGCTGCCGTGGCGCTGAGGCCCGGGTCGTCCTTGACCAGCGAGTGCGCCATGTCGACCCGGAAGCCGGCGAGGCCGAGCCGCAGCCAGTGGTGCATGACGTCGAGCAGCGCGGCGCGGTTGGCGCGCGGACCGTCGGCGTCCACCCGCTGCCGCCACGGCTCGGCCGGATCGAGGCGGGCGTAGCCGAAGTTGAGGGCGGGCTGGGAGTCGAAGAAGTTCGGCAGATACGCGCCGGGGCGGGACCCCGGCGACCGTACGAAACCCTCCGGGCAGCCCTCGGGCGCCCAGATGTAGCGGTGGTCGTCCGGGTCGTCGGCGGACGCGGTGAACCACGGATGCCGGTCGGAGGTGTGCCCGGCGACCAGGTCGAGCAGGACCCGGATGCCGCGCCGCCCCGCCTCGTCCACGAGCTTGGTCAGGTCGTCGTCGGTGCCGTAGCGGGGCGCGACGGAGAGGTAGTCCGCCACGTCGTACCCGGCGTCGCGGAACGGCGAGGCGAAGCAGGGATTGAGCCAGACGGCGTCGATCCCGAGCCAGGCCAGGTGGTCGAGGTGCTCGGTGATTCCGTTGAAGTCACCGATCCCGTCGCCGTCGGAGTCGGCGAAGGACTGCGGATAGATCTGGTAGAAGACGGCGTCGGAGAGCCAGGCGGGGGCGGGGCGGAACGAAGTCATGGACGGGTGCAGCCTTTCCCTCGTAGGTGTGCGGCGCGGCCGAAGCGGGCTCAGCCCTGTCAGGCCGCGGGGCTCAACTGCTGGATGAGCAGAAGAAACTGAGGCCGTCTCCGCCGTGTCATGCCGAAGGCGCGGTGCGATTGTCTTGCTCAGGGCCAGGGTAGGTCCGCACGGTGCTGTCCTTACCCGAGTACACCCCGCCGCTGAGCGACCGCTTCGCCGTCGACGGCTATCTGCGACTGCCCTCGCTCGTCCCGCCCCGTCTTCTGGAGGATCTGACACGCGAGGTGCAGCGGCTCGAAAAGCTCGCCGTGCGCAGGGACTTCACCATGGCGTCGATGGACGATTCGCCCCGCCACATGACCACCCTCGGCGGTCACGCCATCGACGAGGAATCCACCCTGATCCCGGGCCTGTACCGCGACCAGGAGCTCCTGACCTGGCTCGGCCGGGTCGCCGCCCTGCCCGCGGTCGAGGTCGCCGACCCCCTTGAGCGGCACGTCCTGAACATCCTGCACCGGCCCGGCGACACCCATGGCGCCCACACCGACGACTACCCCCTGGCTCTCGTGCTGTTCATCGAGGCCCCTGCCGACCCGGCCGACGGCGGCCTCCTGCACTACACCGCGCGCACCAGCGCCCTCGACGCCCTGCGCGCCACCGCCGCCCACGCCCACCACCGGCGCGGCGACGGCTACCTCCTGCGGGCCGACACCACCGCCCACCGCGTCACCGCACTGAGCAGGCCCGGCGTCCGCCGTACCGTGCTGAACTTCGCCTACACCACGCCCGACCGGCAGCGGGCGCGCACACCCTCCGCCTCCCAGCTGTACGCGCCCTAGAGCGGCAGCGCGCACACGGCCATGGGGACCGCGAACGGCTCGCCTGCCAGGCGCAGTTGACCCTTCGCGCCGACATGGAAGACGCTCACCGCACCCGACTTCTGGTTCGCCGCGAACAGCAGTCGCTGCGACGGCGAGAAGGCGATGTGCCGGGGGAAGTCGCCGCCGACGGGCACCGTGTCGAGCAGCCGCAGCCGGGCGCCGCCCGCCTCGATCGCGTACCGGGTCAGGCTGTTGTGCCCGCGGTTGGCGAGGAAGGCGAAGGCGCCGTCGCGGGTGACGAGCAACTGCGCCGGATAGCTGGTGCCTTCGCCCGTGCCCGTGGACTGCGGCTCACCCGGAGTCAGCCGCCCACTGGTGGGGTCGTACGCGCAGACGGCCACGGTGTTGTCCACCTCGTTGGCGACGTAGGCGAACTGCCCCGAGGGGTGGAAGGTGAGGTGCCGCGGCCCCGCGCCGGGACGGAGCGCGGCGTACGAGACCTGCGTCAGCTGGCCCGCCTTCGTGTCGAGGCGGTAGCTGTACACGGCGTCGGTGCCGAGATCGACGGCGAGCACATGCCCGCCGTCCGGGCTCGTCACGATCTGATGGGCGTGCGGCCCCTCCTGCCCCGGACCCGGCGGGGGACTGGAGTGCGTGACGACATCGGTCAACTCGCCAAGGGCGCCCGAGGGTTGGACGGGATGGACGGCAACGCTCCCGGAGAGGTAGTTGGCGCTGAGCAGCCAGCGGCCGCCCGGATGCACGGACAGATGGCAGGGCCCGGCGCCACCGGTGCCGCGCGAGCCCAGGACTTCGGGGCCCGCGGGCGAGAGCGCGACCGCGGTCACGCCGCCCTGCTCCTGCTCGTTGACGGCGTACAGGGTGCTGCCCGACGGGTGCAGGCAGAGGTAGGAGGGATCCGGTACGCCGGTCAGTGTCCCGGTGGCGGTGATACGTCCCGTGGCGTCGTCGTACGTCGCGAGACCGAGGCCCGTGCCGCCGCCGGGCTTGGTGGTGTACGTACCGAGAAAGAGCGGCCGCGTCCGGCGCTGCGGACGTCGGGGCGGCAGGGCGGCGGCGGTCTGCGACGAGGAGAGGGCGGTGGCCGCGGCCGTGGCGGCGACGGCTCCGATGAACCCGCGCCGGCCCCAGCCGTGCGCCTCGGACCGCCCGTCGGACCCACTGCTCATGCCTGCCTCCATGCCCGCTCCTCATGTGACGGTGGTGACGCGTGTGACAGACACAGTGCTGCCCGGAGGGTCCATGGACAAGAGGTGCAACTTGAGTTGCGTTCTGCGCAACGGGCGGGGCGGCTCAGAGGCTCGCGTCGCGGTGCGTGGCGCGGCCGTCGAGCACCGTGAGCAGGACCGGCAGATCCGGCAGATGGGTGGCGTCGGTGGTGAGCGGGTTGTCGGCGAGGACGGTCAGGTCGGCGCGGTGGCCCACCGCGAGCTGCCCGGCCTCGTGCTCATCGCCCGCCGTGTGAGCGGCGTTCACCGTCATGGCCTCCAGTGACTCCAGCGCCGACAGGGCCTGCTCGGGGCCGTGCGGCGGCCGGCCGAGGTCACGGCTCGGGCGGCGGTGGCGGGCGCCCGCCATGACACCCAGCGGCGGGGAGGGGGGCGATGGGCCAGTCGGAGCCGAGGACGACCGTGGCGCCGGAGTCCCACAGATCGCGGCAGCGCCAGGCGCGCGACGCCCGCTCCTCGCCGAGACGGCGCGACCAGTTGTCGGTGTGGTCGGCCCGGGTGAAGTCGCAGCAGTGCGTGGGCTGCATGGACGCGATGACGCCGAGTTCGACGAACCGGGCCAGGGCGTCGTCGGGCACCGTCTCGATGTGCTCGATCCGGTGCCGCACCGCACGCTCCCCGGCGGCCCGCGCCTTCTCCACGGCGTCGAGGGCATGCCGCACGGCCGCGTCACCGATGGCGTGCGTGGCGGTGGGCACCCCCGCCCGGTGGAGTTCGCCGATGACGTGGGTGTAGGCGGCGGGATCGGGCCAGAAGGCGTGGGTGGACTCGCCGTGGCAGTCGGGGCGTTCGAGCCAGGCGGTGCCGTTGTCGATGGTGCCGTCCATGAAGAGCTTGACGCCCTCGGTCCGCCACAGCGCGCCGCCTGCGCCCTGCTGCGCGATGAGCGCGCGCAGCGCACCGGCGTCGGCGCCCGGCCGGCACCAGGGCGCGACACGCAGCCGCAGCGGCAGCTCTCCGGCCGCGTCCGACTCGGCGTACAGCGCGAGGCTTTCGCCGTTGGCGTCCATGGCGTGGCCGCCGGTGAGACCCGCCGCGGCCATGCCGCGCAGGGCGGTGGCGAGCCGGGCGCGCCGCTCGGCGTGCGTGGGCCGCGGGGCGGCGCGCTCGACCAGTTCGCAGGCGGCGTCCTCAAGGAGCAGCCCGGTGGGCCGGCCCGTGTCGTCGCAGACGACCTCGGCGGCTTGCGCGAAGGTGCGCGGTCCGTCGACACCGGCGAGTTCGAGCGCGCGCGGTCTTGCCAGCATCGAGTGGGCGTCGAACATCTGGAGCAGCGCCGGTACGCCGTCGAGCACAGGGGAGAGGGCGGCGGTCTCGACGGGCCGGTCCCCGAAGGCGTTCGGGTCAAGACCCCAGCCGTGCAGCCACGCGCCGGGCGCCAGCGAACGGACCTCGCCGGCGAGCGCCGCGCGCACCTCGTCCAGGTCCGTGCAGGCCGACAGGTCGAGACCATGGGTCAGCTCCGCTCCCGAGACGGGGTGCAGGTGGCCGTCGACCAGGCCGGGGGTCACCACGGCGCCCTTGAGGTCGATCACCTCCGTCGACGCGTCCGCGAGCGCGCGGATCCGACGGTCGTCGCCCAGCGCCGTGATCCGCCCTCCGGACACGGCCATGGCGGTGTCCGGCAGGAACCGGCCCGTGACCGGGTCGAGCAGCCGGGCGGAGAGCAGGACGAGACGGGTGCGCACAGACGCTCCTTGAAGTACGGGTGGGGAAGGCGGGGCAGCATCGTCTCGCTCACCCTGTACGGACTGCTCGCCTCCAGCTTCCTCGACACCGTCAGCAACGTCCTCCAGCTGACCGTCGTCCTGCTCGGCCCGAGCATGGCCGTCTACGCCACGGACATCGTGCTGCGCCGCAACCGCTACGACGGCATCGCGCTCACCGACGAGACTCCCGGCAGCCCTTTCTGGTTCACCGCGGGCGTCAACCGGGCGGGTGCGGCGGCGCTCGCCGCCGGTGTCACCGCGGCCGCCCTGTGTGTGGACACCGCGTACACCGGCCCGGTCGCCGATGCTCTGGGAGGCGTCGATCTCGCCCTGCCCGCAGGCATGTTGGTGGCATCCGCGGTCTACGTCCTCATGGCGCGCCGCACCCGCGACGGGCTCGGAAAGATGCCGCGGGCATGAGCCCTCGCCTCCACATCCGGAGCGGAAACTACGGAGAGTAACTGACGTGGAATTGCCGCCAAGTTGCCCCGAGTTGCGACCGGTGGCGCTATCGCGAGGCATGAAAGGCATCTGAACGGGCAAGATGTAGATGCCATACTCGGCGCCGCCCCGGACCCCGGCGGCGCCCGGTGCCGTCGGGCAGGCCGTACCACGTACGAGTTCGTCACTCTTCGTATGCGGGGAAGGGAATTTGGGGGTAGCCCATGGGCATATCCGACCCGAGTTTTGGGCTGCGTCACCATGTGGTGGAGGGTCTGACCGTGCTGACACTCCACGGCGAGCTGGACGCCTGGGCGGAACAGGAACTGGAGCCGTGCTTAAGGGAGTTCCTCGACCGAGCGGACTCCGATGTGGTGGTGGACCTGCGCCAGGTCACCTTTCTGGACGCCGGGGGCCTGCGGCTCCTCGTGCGCATCAGAAACCGAACCGCCGCCACGGGTCGCGCCCTGAGGCTCGTCCGCTGCCCACCACGCGTCTGGCGGGTCATGGGCATCACCCGCCTCGACCGCAGCTTCACCGTCCTGGACGCCCTGCCCGCCGAACTGGAGGTTCCCGACGGCGATGACGTCCCGGCGTGAGGCGCGGGTCGGGGCGGCGGGGTTCATTCAAGGCCGGTGATCTGCGTCCGCGAGGTGAGCCCCAGCTTCGTCAGGATGGGGAGCGCGGCGCGGGCGGCCCGCAGCGCGAGCCGGGTCTTGCCGACGCCACCGGGTCCGGTGAGCGTCACGAGGCGGTCCTTGCCCAGCAGTGCGCCGACCTCCCGCAGTTCACGCTCACGCCCGATGAATCCGGTGACCTCGAGCGGCAATTCGCCGGCAGGCTCCCGGACATGTCCAAGCCGCATCCCGTGCTGGCCCCTCCGCCGCCACCTGCCCCCGAACGGGGCCCCTCAAGGCTACGCGGGAAGGCCACACCACGATGCGGATGGCTGGTTTCGGCTCGCCACCATGGAAGGCGGCCACTGAGAGCCACTGCTCGGATACGGTGTGCGAGTTGTTGTCGTTTCTCGTCCCGTACCTGTTCCCGATCTGTTCCCGTTTCCCGTGGACACGCGAGGAGTTGCCGAGTGGACCGCAGTTCTGTGATCCGGATCCGTACCGTTCTTGCCGCGTTGGGTGTCGCGACTGCCATGGCGGCGGCGCCCGCCGCGACGGCGGTCGCGGAGCCGAAGGCCGTGGCGGCGTCGAAGCCGCACGAGCCCTGCACCGGAGAGTTCCAGAAGGACGCGCGGCTCGGCCCGAAGTGGCTGCCCAAGAAGTGGCAGAAGCCGGTCGGCCCGCTGCTCAAGGGCTGGAAGCGGACGGGTGACCTGACTCCGTCGTCGTTCCTCAAGAAGTACTGGGAAGGACCCGCGGACTCCGGCAGCTGGAAGTACCCGCCGAACGACGGCTTCGAGACGGTCAACGGCCAGGTCGACAAGCACCCCGAGGAGCTGGAGGAGGGCGAGCTGCTCGACCGGTTCGGCTCGGAGTACGGCTCGTTCCTGGCCCCGGCGGGCGACCCGTACGCCAAGCGCGCGCTGCCCCCGCAGAACCTCAACACCCGTGACGCCGCGGTCGCCTGCGACTACCGCGTCTACGAGGTGAGCAAGCCGTTCTACGTCTGGCAGGGCAGCATCGCCCCCTGGTTCGAGCAGCCCGGCCACGGCCAGCAGATCAAGCTCGACGCGGTGTTCCTCGACCCGGGCGAGGGTCAGCGCCTGAACGTGAAGTGGCTCCTCGAGCACGGTTACCTCGAGCCCGCGAACAGCTAGCACGCCGATGGACATCCGTGGACTGCCCGCCGCCCTGCGCGAGGCCGGTGTCGCCGACGGCTACTACTGGATCGAGGGCGTCCACGAACCGGCCCCCACGCCCCCCGACTTCGTCTACCTGCGGCGGACCGAGGACGGCGGGGCGTGGGAGACCGGGACGTACGAACGCGGCACGCACCACCCGCTCGCCCGGCACGCGGACGAGGCGGAGGCCTGCGCGCAGCTGCTCCGGCTACTGGTGTGAGCCGGCGAGCGCCTCGTGCTCGCAGGCGTCGTCGATGCCGTACGTGTCCCAGGCGGGGAAGGGGTCGAGGTCGAGCGGCGAGAGGCTCTCGCCCTCGGCCATGAGACAGCCGGCCAGCGCCGCACGCAGCGCATCGGGCCGCAACCCGGTCCCGATGAACACCAGTTCCTGCCCCTGGAAGTCCTCCGCGTCGCGCGCGGCGGACGGCTCGAAGCGGGCGACGGACCCGGCCTGTGACCACAATCCGGTCACGTTCGGACGGCTGGCGAGCCAGAAGAAGCCCTTGGAACGCAGCACGTCCCCGAAGCTGCCGCTGTCCAGGCCCTGCGTGACGAAGTTCCACAACCGCACGGGGTGGAAGGGGAGTTCGGCACGGAAGACGGTGCTGGAAATGCCGTACTCCTCGGTCTCCGGCACATGGTCCCCGTTCAGCTCCCGCACCCACCCCGGAGCCTGCTGGGCCCGCTCCAGGTCGAACAGGCCGGTGCCGAGGACCTGTTGGAGATCCACCCGGCCCTGGGTCGCGGGCACGAGGCGGGCGAGCGGATTGAGGCGCGCGAGGGTGGCGGTGAGCCGCTCGGCGTCCCGCTCGTCGACCAGGTCGAGCTTGTTGAGGACGATGACGTCCGCGAACTCGATCTGGTCCATGAGGAGATCACTGACCGTGCGCTCGTCCGCCTCGTACTGATCAAGACCTCGCTCGGCCAGGCCGTCGCCGCCCGTCAGCTCCGGCAGGAAGTTGGCGGCGTCGACGACCGTCACCATCGTGTCGAGCCGCGCGAGATCGCCGAGGGTGGCGCCGTCGTCGCGCGGGAACTCGAAGGTCGCGGCCACCGGCATCGGTTCGGAGATGCCGCTGGACTCGATGAGGAGATAGTCGAACCGCCCGGCCCTCGCAAGACGGTCGACCTCCTCCAGGAGGTCGTCGCGCAGGGTGCAGCAGATGCACCCGTTGGTCATCTCCACCAGGCGTTCCTCGGTGCGCGAGAGAGCGGCCTCGCCGCCCCGCACGAGGGCGGCGTCGATGTTGATCTCGCTCATGTCATTGACGATCACCGCGACGCGCAGGCCTTCGCGGTTGCCGAGGACATGGTTGAGCAGGGTCGTCTTGCCCGCGCCGAGGAAGCCGGACAGGACGGTGACCGGCAGTCGCTCGGCCATCCCGTCAGCCCTCGGGGCGCAGCAGGCCGCGCTCGTAGGCCTTGGCGAGGCGCTGGGGGACGAGGTAGGCGGAGCCCTCGACGGTGACCGGCACGAGCTGCGGGGTGCTGGCCTTCCACTGGGCGCGACGGTGGCGGGTGTTGCTGCGGGACATCTTGCGCTTGGGTACGGCCATGGGTTCTCGGGTTCCTTTCTCGGTGGTGCGGGGTCGAGGCTATATGAAAATGGATCCCATTACGAATTAGGGTTCGGGCCTCAGTGGGGCATCGGGATCTCGAAGTGCACCGTGCCGACGCCGGGGCCGTGCTCGCCGGTCGTCCGGGCGTCGAAGACCTCCTTGGCGATGCTGCGCCAGAACGCTTCGGCGCCCTCCACGTGGACGTTCGTGTGGAGGTAGATGCTGTCGTAGCCGGGCGTCGCGGCGGCGAAGTCGCATGCCGTGCGCACCAGGGTTCGCGCCAGGCCGTGGCGCCGGTGCTCGGTCCTGACGTAGACACGGACGATCTGTGCGGTCGTGCCCGACGGGTAGCGCTCGGTGAGCCAGCGGGGGTGCGGGGGATGGGCCGGGCCCACTGAGCGCACGCCGGTCGTGGCCACCACCTCGTCGCCGTGCAGCGCCACCAGGAGGAGGTGCCGCGGGTTGTGGAGATAGGTGTCCGCGAGGTCGATGACGTCCCGGTGCCATGCGGGTGTGTAGCCGTATCCGAAGTCCCGGTAGAAGGTGTCCAGCATCAGGCGGCGTGCGCCCTCCAGGTCGGCTGCCGTGGCGGGGCGCACGGTGTACGGGGGGTGTGAAGTGTCCTCGGGGGTGGTGGTCATCGGTGCTTCCTCCGGGGTGGGTGCGGGGGTGGGGATGGGCCGTCAGGTGACAATGAAAACGATTGTCGATAACGTATCGCCGCGTCAAGGCGGGCAGGCCCGAGGCAGTGCGCGGCAGCGAACTGGCGGGATCCGGCCCGGTCTTGGCGTGCCTCGGCGCGTGGCCTGAGGGCGGCGGCCGAGGCACGGTCGTGCAGCAGCCAGCAGCCAGCAGCCAGCAGCCAGCAGTCAGCAGCCAGCAGTCAGCAGTCAGCAGCCAGCAGTCAGCAGCCAGTAGCCAGTAGCCAGCAGCCAGCGCGCAGCCCTGCTGCTCCCTGAGCCCCGCAGTCCCGCACTTCCCCCGTCCCGCCGCGTTCCGCAGTCCCGCATGACGGGTCCCCGCCTGCGCAACCGCTCGTACACCAAGGACAGCCGCATGAACGACGTCCCCGTCAACGACCCCCGACCGACCGGCCTGCGCCGCAGAGGGCTGCTCGCCGCCGGTGGGGCCGCCGGCCTCGGAGCGCTCGCCCTCACCGGGTGCGCCGGGTCGGCCACCCCCGCCGCCGGTGCGGACGCCGGGGGCGAAGGCAAGCCCCGGCGCGGCGGACGGCTGCGCGCCGCGTTCGCCGGCGGCGGCGCAAGCGAGACCCTCGACCCGCACCGGGCCAATCTCTTCGCCGACGCCGCACGCGCCAAGGCCCTCTTCGACAAGCTGGCCGACTACGGCGCCGACCTCTCCGCCCGGCCCCGGCTCGCCTCGGCCTGGCGGCCGAACAAGGGCCTCGACCGCTGGAGGGTGACCCTGCGCAAGGCCGCCTTCCACGACGGCAGTCCCGTGACCGCCGACGACGTCCTCTACAGCTACCGGCGCATCGCCGACCCCGCCGAGGAGTTCCGGGCCAAGGCGTCCCTGGAGCCCATCGACCTCAAGGCCAGCCGAGCCCTGGACGAGCGGACCGTCGAGTTCGTCCTCAAGCGCCCGACCGCCGAATTCCCCAACGTCCTGGCCGCGTTCGGCGCGTACATCGTGCCCAAGGGCGCCGACGACTTCGACAAGAAGCCGGTCGGCAGCGGTCCGTTCCGCTTCGTGTCCTTCGCGCCGGGCAAGTCCGCCGTCGTCAAGCGCAACGACGCCTACTGGGACGGCGCCCCCTACCTGGACGAGCTGGAGTTCGTCGTCGCCAACGAGGAATCGGCGCGTGTCAACGCCCTCCTCGGCGGCCAGATCGAGTACGCCCACGAGCTCAACCCCGCCACCGCGCGGGCCCACGAGAAGAAGGGGCAGATCGAGATAGTCCGGCTGCGCAACAGCGCCATGCAGGGCTTCGTGATGAAGACCGACCGGCCGCCGTTCGACGACCGGCGGGTCCGCGAGGCGTTCTTCCTCATCGCCGACCGCAAGGAACTGGTCGACGGTGCCCTGTCCGGCGCGGGCGAGATCGGCAACGACCTGTTCGGCAAGGGTTACGAGTACTACGCGGGCGATCTCCCGCAGCGCGAACAGGACCTGGGCCGCGCGCGCAAGCTCCTCAAGGAGGCCGGGGCCCAGAAGCTCGAAGTCACCCTCGACACCTCACCGGTCGCCGCCGGATTCACCGAGGCCGCGGCGATCTTCCGGGACCAGGCAGCCCGGGCCGGAGTGACCGTCAAGATCAAGACCGGGAGCAAGGACAGCTACTGGAGCGACATCCTCGACTCCGGGACCTTCGCCTCCTACCGCTCCGGTGCCATGCCCATCGAGTCCCACATCTCGCAGCGCCTGCTCATCGACTCGACCACCAACGCCACCCACTGGAAGCACAGGGACTTCGACGCGCTGTACCAGCAGGCGCAGTCCACCAAGGACAAGAAGGACCGCGCCGCCGTCTACGCGCGCATGCAGCGCCGGCTGCACGCCGAGGGCGGCTTCCTGATCTGGGGCTTCGCCGACTGGATCCTCGGCACCGCACGCACCGTGCGGGGCGTCGAGGAGAAGGCGCCCGCCAACTCCCTGGACTGGGCGCGCTTCGACAAGGTCTGGCTGGCGTGAGCGGACTGCGCACCTGGGTCGCCCGGCGGCTGATGCTCGGGCTCGCGCAGACGGCGGCCGTCGTGCTGCTCGTCTTCGCGCTCACCGAGGCGCTGCCGGGCGATGCCGCCGTGGCGCTCGCGGGCGATCAGCCCGACCCGGAGCGGATCGCGGCGATCCGCGAATCGCTGCAGCTCGACCGTCCCGCGTACGAACGCCTCGCGGACTGGGTGGCGGGCCTGCTGCGGGGCGACTTCGGCACCTCGCTGGCCTCGGGGCGGCCCGTCAGCACGTACATCTCGGACGGTCTCGAACCGACCCTGCTGCTCGCCGCGGTGACCGTGGTGCTCCTGGTGCCGCTGGGCGTCGGGCTCGGTGTGCTGTGTGCGCGGCACGAGGGGCGGTTCGTGGACCGGATCGTCAGCTCGGTGACGCTCGGGGTGTACGCGGTACCGGAATTCGCCTTCGGCGTACTGCTTGTCACCGTGTTCGCGCTGCGCCTTGGCTGGCTGCCGCCGACCGCCGTCGGTTACGGCACGGATCTGCTCGCCCACCCCGCGGCGCTCGTGCTCCCCGTCCTCGTCCTGCTGTCGCGACCGGTGTGCTCCCTGACCCGCCTGGTGCGGGCCGGCATGATCGACGCGCTGGCCTCGCCGTACGTCGCCCAGGCCCGCCGCTGCCGGATTCCCGGCGCCCGCATCCGGTACGCGCACGCGCTGCCCAACGCCGTCGCGCCGGCCGCGCAGCAACTGGCCCGCACCATCGACTGGTTGCTGTGCGGGGTGATCGTCGTCGAGGCGCTGTACGTCATCCCCGGCCTTGGCACGGTCCTGATGAATGCCGTCGCCGAACGGGACGTCCCCGTGGTGCAGGGTCTCGCGGTGCTCTTCGGGCTCACCGCGGTCGTCCTCAACCTCGGTGCCGACCTGGTCACGCACCGGTTCGCGCCCCGGACGGGGGTCGCGGCATGACGGTCTTCGCACGGGGCGGGGCGGGGCGTCTCCTGCTCGGCCTGGTGATCCTGGGCATACCGCTCACGCTCGCGCTGCTCGGCCCGCTCTTCGTCGGCGCGCCCGGCCCGAGGGCGGCCTCCTTCACGTCCGGCGACGGGCACTGGCTCGGCACCGACTTCGTCGGCCGGGACGTGTGGGCCCAAGTGCTGCTCGGCGGGCGGTCCGTGGTCCTTGTCGCGCTGGCCGCGACAGTGCTGGCCTACCTGGTGGCGCTGCCCCTCGGTCTCATCAGCGCGCTCACCCACCGGACCTGGCTCGAAGAGCTGCTGATGCGGCCCCTGGACGTGCTCCTGGCCGTGCCGTCGCTGCTGCTGATCCTGCTGGTCGCCGCCGTTCTCTCGCCGGGGACGGTGGGGCTCGCCCTCCTGGTGGCCCTCGTCAACATCCCCGACGCGGCGCGGATCGTGCGCGCCGCCGCGGCGGAGGCGGCCGCCCGCCCCGCCGTCGAGGCGCTGCGCATGCAGGGCGAGACATGGTGGCGCATGGCCGTCGGCTATGTCGGCAGGTCGATGACGCGCACCCTCGCCGCCGACGCGGGCATCCGGTTCACCGGCGTGCTCTATCTCGTGGCCACCGCCGCGTTCCTCGGCGTCGGGGTCGAACCGGACGCCTCCGACTGGGCGGTGATGGTGGACCGCAACCGCACGGGCCTGTTCCTCCAGCCCTGGGCCGTGGTCGTCCCCGCGCTGCTGATCGTCGCCCTGACCATGGGCGGCAACCTGCTGTTCGACGCCGTACTGGAGAAGAGGAAGCACGCGTGACCGCCGTCGCGGAGATCAAGGACCTGCGGGTCGAGGTGGACGGGGGCCGGGCGATCGTCGACGGGGTGAGCCTGTGTGTGCTGCCCGGAAGAGTCACCGCGCTGGTCGGTGCGTCCGGGAGCGGCAAGTCGACCACCGGCCTGGCGCTCCTCGGGGAGTACCCGCAGGGCGCGCGGGTGACCGGTGAGGTGCGCGCCCCCGGCGGCCTCGTCGGCTACGTCCCCCAGCACCCCGGCGCCGCACTCAACCCCGCACGCCGCGTCGGTGCCCTGCTGCGGGACATCGCCCGCGGCCGGGTGCGGAGCCTGCCCAGGCCCGAACGCAGGGCAGCCGCCCGGGAGTTGACCATCCGGGCGCTCGCCGACGCGCAGCTTCCGGAGGGCGAGGCCCTGCTGCGACGCCACCCGCACCAGCTCTCCGGCGGGCAGCAGCAACGGGTCGTCCTGGCCCAGGCGTTGCTCCTCGGAGCACGGGTCGTCGTCGCGGACGAGCCGACCACCGGGCAGGACGCACTGACCAAGCGGCGCATCGTCGACCAGCTGGCGGCGATCGCCCGACAAGGCATCGGTGTCGTCCTGCTGAGCCACGATCTGGACGTGGTGCGGGCCCTCGCCGACGACGTGCTCGTCCTGCACGGCGGCCGCGTGGTGGAATCCGGCCCGGCTCAGGAGCTGTGGCGCGCACCCCGGCATCCGTGGACCGTCGAACTCCTGGCGGCGGACGGTGTGGTGGCGGACGGCACGGTGGCGGCCGCGGCACCCGCTGCGAGCAGCGGTGCACAGGAGGTGCTTCGCGTACGTGACCTCACCGCCCGGCACCGCGGCAGCGGACGCAAGGCAGTGCATGTCCCCGAACTCGCCCTGCACGCCGGTGAGATGCTGGCCCTCGTCGGCCGATCCGGCAGCGGCAAGACGACCCTGGCCCGCTGCCTGGCGGGACTCCACCGGGACCACCATGGCGAGATCCACCTCGACGGGACTCCGCTGCCCCGCAGCCTGCGTGACCGCGACCGCGGGCAACTGGCCGCGGTGCAGTACGTCTTCCAGGACGCGCGGGCCGCGTTCGACGAACACCGCCCGGTGCGCGACCAGGTGGCACGCACGGCCGTACGGCTGCGCGGCGCGGACCGGGAGCAGGCCCGGGCCGAAGCGCTGAGCACGCTCACGTCCCTGGGGCTCGGCGACGACCTCGTACGGCGCTGCCCCGACCGGCTGTCGGGCGGTGAGCTCCAGCGCGCCGCTCTCGCCCGGGCGCTGCTCGCCCGCCCCAAGGTGCTGATCTGCGACGAGATCACCTCCGGGCTCGACGCCGTCACGCGGCGCGGCATCCTCGACACGCTCACCGGGCTCCTGAACGACCGAGACGACCTGGCGCTCGTCCTGATCACCCACGACCTGGCCACCGCAGCGACGGCGGCGCGGATCGCCGTGCTCGACGCCGGTGAACTCGTCGAACAGGGGCCGGCGGACCGGGTGCTGGCCTCGCCGCGCCATCCGTTCACCGCCTCGCTGGTGGAGGCGACGGGAGGCCTGGCCGCCGGGCCGGCTCGGCTGCCCTGACCTCCGGTGGGCCGAAGAAGGGACTGATCCCAGTCCGCAGTTGACAGCCCGAACACACCCGCGACAGCATCCCGTCGATGGAGATCACGGACCTGACACCGGCGGAGCTGCGCGTCTGGCGGGCGTTCCCGCTCGGCGCGGGCGTCGATTTCCGTGAGAGCCCCGATGACGACCCCCGGGCCGGCGGCTCGTGGGGGCCCGAACGGACCGTGCGGGCCGAGGTGTTGCGGGCGCTGCTGCTCAACGGGCCGATGCGGGACGGCGAGATCGCGGGCCTGAAGCTGACGGGCGCGCGGATCACCGGGCGGCTCGACCTGATGTACGGGACGGTCGAGCATCCCGTGCGGCTGCGGTCCTGCCACTTCGAGGAGACGCCGAATCTGTACGGGGCGCAGGTCCGCGCCCTGGTCCTCAGCGACTCGGTCCTGCCGGGGCTGACCGCGGGAACCCTCCGGGTGGAGCTGGTCCTGCGGATCACCTGCTGCCGGATAGCGGGGCCCGTCCGGCTCGCGGGCGCGCAGATCACCGGTGCCTTCTTCGTCAACGGGGCGGAACTCGGCGCGCCGCCCGTGCCCGACGAGCCGCACGCGGTGGACGCCGAAGCGGTCCTGCAGCTGAATCATGCGGAGGTCGGCACCGACGTATGGGCCGTCGGCCTTGTCGCGCACGGCCAGGTCCGGATGAACGGCGCCACCGTCGGCGGCCAGGTCAACCTCGACGACGCCGAACTGAGTGCCCCTGGTGGAGTCGCCCTGCACGCCGAGACCCTGTCGGTCGGCACCGATCTGCGGGCCATGCGGCTGCGGGCCCGCGGCACGGTCAATCTGAGCGGCGCCCGCATCCCGCGCCACATCAATCTCGCCTACGCCCGTCTCTCCCACCCCGAAGGGTCGGCGCTGCGCGCCAGCAGCTGCGTCGTCGGCGAACTGTGGCTGCGGGAGGCCGCCCCGATCGAGGGCGCCGTCAATCTGCGCCGCTCCCAGCTGGACCTGCTGCACGTCCCCCCGGAGGTGTGGCCGGACCAGGTCAAGCTCGACGGCCTCGGCTACCAGCGGCTCGCCCCGCACCTGCCCGCCGAGCAGCGGCTACCGCTCCTTGAACGTGAGACGGGCGGCTATCTCCCGCAGGGCTACGAGCAGTTGGCCGCCGCGTACCGCACCGTCGGCGACGAGGCCGCCGCCCGAACCGTCCAGCTGGCCAAGCTCCGCCGCCATCGCGGCACCCTGCCCCCGTACGCCCGGATCTGGGGCCACCTCCAGGACGTGACCGTCGGCTACGGCTTCCGGCCCATGCGCGCCGCCGGATGGCTGTTCGTCCTGCTGCTCGGCGGCGCGCTCGCCTTCGCCCTGCACCATCCGCGCCCGTTGAAGTCCGACGAGGCCCCCGACTTCAACCCCGTCTTCTACAGCCTTGACCTGCTCCTGCCGATCATCGGCTTCGGGCAGGAGGCGGCGTTCGCGCCGGACGGCTGGTACCAGTGGCTCTCGTATCTGCTGATCGCCACGGGCTGGGTGCTTGTCACCACGGTCGCGGCGGGCATCTCGCGCTCGCTCAGCCGGCAGTGACCGTGAGCGCCCAGGCGATGTAGGCGGCGTTCACGGTCAGCCGGGCTGTCACGCCCCAGGGGGTGTTGAGGAATCCCGTACGGGTGCGGGTGTGGAACGCGGCGTCGAGGTGCGACACCTGAAAGGCGCTCAGCAGCGCGACGGCGGCCCAGCCGCCGACCGTGCGGGTCGCGGGGGCGAACAGCAGGGCGGCCGTGGCGAATTCGGCCACCGCGCTGCCGACGACGAGGGCGGCGGGGGAGGGGAGCCACCGCGGGACCAGGGTGCGGAAATAGCCGGGGAACAGGAAGTGCGTGACGGCCGTGACGGCCAGGAAGGCCGCGAGGGCCAGGGCTGCGAAGTCGGACATGCGGCGATGATCGGGGCGTCGGTGGGGCCACGTATTGAACAGAACGCGCGTGATCAACAGAAAGCACGTGATGAACAGATCGCGCGCGTGAACAGATCGCGCGACGCACGGGTGCGGACGGCGCAACGATCGATATCCTCCAGCGGAAACGCTCAAACGAACACCCGATGGGTACGTCGCGAGGGGGGCCGGCAGCATGCGAGAGCCGAGGGAAGTCAGGCGGCAGCGGATACTCGCGGTCGTGGAGTCGCGCGGTACGGCGCGGCTGAGTGATCTCGCCGCCGATCTGGAGGTCTCGGTGATCACCGTGCGCCGCGATGTCGAAGACCTGGCCCGCGAGGGCAGGCTGCGCCGCGGCCACGGCGTGGCACGCTCGGTCGGGCCCGTGGAACGGAGCGCCGCGCCCGCCGAACCGGTGGCCTCCGGGGAGGCCGTGGCGCTGATGGTGCCCGAGCGGCACACCTATCTGTACGAGACGATGCACGGGGCGCGAGGCGCCCTGAGCGAGGCCGGGATGCGGGTCGCCCTGCACATCGCGCCGCAGGTGGAAGGTGCCGAACGGCCGTTGGTGGAACGGGTGTTGGCCGAGGGCGTGCGAGGTCTCCTGATCGCTCCGCGCTGGCGCACCGCGGCCGAGGAGGAGGCGGACTACGCCTGGCTCGCCGCGTCCGGTGTGCCCACGGTGGTGATGGAGCGGCGGCCGCGGGCCGGCAGTGCGCTGCACGCCATGGACTCCGTGTGCACAGACCACTGGTTCGGCATCCATCTCGCCGTCGACCACCTCATTCAACTCGGCCATCGCCGGATCGTCCTTGCCGCGCGCGACGACAGCCCGACGGCCCGTGCGCTGCGCGCGGCCTTCGCCGAGATCGCCGCGTCCCGGGCGGAGATCGAGGACTGGACGGTGGTGCTCAGCGCCCGCGACGCCGGACCCGGCCGGGCGCGCGAACCCCTCGACCTCGCGGCGCTGCTGCGCGAGCGCCGGGCCACGGCCGCCGTGCTGCACGGCGACGTCGACGCGCTGATGCTCGTGTCGCAGCTCATCGACGGCGGGGTGCGGGTGCCGCAGGACTGCTCGGTGGTGGCGTACGACGATGTGGTGGCCGCGCTTGGCAGCACCCCGCTGACCGCGGTGTCCCCGCCGAAGCACGAGGTGGGACGGGTCGCGGCCCAGCTCCTGCTGCGCCGGTTCGCCGATGCGGAGGCGTCAGGCGCCGGGCGGCCGCAGCGAGTTGAGCTCCTTCCGGAACTGAAGGTGCGCGGCTCTGCCACCCATCCCGCGATCGTTTGACCGCTTAAGTTTCTTTTGATCGGTCTCTTGACCGGCTTCGTTCACGCGATCAGGATTCCCGTGTCCCGAACAAGAGCCGCGGGAGGCATCCATGCCCGGTCGACCGAGTCGCCGGTCCCTGCTCGCCGTGACAGCCGCCGTTCCCGCGGCAGGCGCGTTGAGCGCCTGCTCGGGCGGCAAGGGCCGAACGGCACGCACCAAAGGCGGCAGTACACGCATCACCTTCTGGTCCGCGCTGCGCGGCAGCCAGGAAGTGGTCGACGCGTTCAACAAGACCCACGACCGGGTCCAGGTCGAGTTCCAGCAGATCCCGTCAGGGGCGATGGGCGGCTACGCCAAGCTCAGCAACGCCGCCCGCGCCGGCAACGCCCCGGACGTCGCCACCATCGAGTACCCCCAGGTCCCCGGCTTCGCCATCGACGGCGTCGCCCGTGACCTCACCCCGCTCTTGACCGACCGACTGCGAGCCAAGCTGCTCCCGCAGGCTCTTGGCCTGACCACGTTCGAGAAGCGGGTCTTCACCGTTCCGCTCGACGTGGAGCCGATGGTGCTGCACTACCGCACCGACCTGTTCGACCGGTACGGCCTTCAAGTCCCGCGCACCTGGGGCGAGTTCGCCGAAGTGGCCCGCACCGTACGGGGCAAGTCCCGTGACCGGCGGCTCGCGCTCTTCCCGACCGACGGCTTCACCCAGTTCGCCGCGTGGGCATGGCAGGCGGGCGCCCAGTGGTTCGACACCCGCGACGGTGCTTGGAACGTCTCGCTCGCCGACCGGCCAACGCGCAAGGTGGCGGCGTACTGGCAGCGGCTCGTCGACGAAGACCTGGTCTTCGCCAACGCCTCCGAGAGCAGACAGCACGACTCCCAGCTCGGTGAGGGCCTGGTCCTTGCCCGGCTCAGCGGCGCCTGGGACGCGGGCGCGCAGATGAACGCGAGGCCGGGCCAGAAGAAGCAGTGGGCGATCGCGCCGCTCCCGCAGTGGGACCCCGATCACCCGGTCGTCGGCACCCACGGCGGCTCCACCTTCGCCGTCACCAAGGACAGCCGGAACCCGGAAGCCGCCATGGAGTTCATCGAGTGGCAGGTCTCGCACCCCGACGCCCTGCGCGCACGCCTCTCCAGCGGCACCAGCAGCCAGTACCCGGCCGTCCCCGGCCTGGTCTCGGTGGGCCGCGAGGCCTTCGACCGCTCCTACTACGCCGACCAGGACATCTACCGCCTCTTCCAGGAACAGGCCGACACCATCCGGGACGGCTGGGTCTGGGGCCCGCGGATGACTGCGACCCAGCGCGTCATGCAGGACGGCTTCGCCCGCGCGGGCGGCGGCCAGGGATCGATCCTCGACGCGGTGCACGCGGCGCAGGACGGCACCATGCCGGACCTCAAGGCGCTCGGCCTCTCCACCACCGAGCACAGCACATGACCGGCGCGAACGCCGCCGGGCGATGCGCTGTATCCCGTACGCCACAGAGCACCAGCAGAAAGGCAGGTGACCCCCGATGACCACGACCGCGCCCCCGGCCCGCGCCGCCCGCACGGCCGCTGCCCCCGCCGCCGCCCGCGGTGCACGCGCCAGTGCGCGCCGCCGTGAACACATGGCGTGCGGCGTTCTGATGACCCCCTTCCTGATCCTCTTGGCGACGGTCTTCCTGATTCCCGTCGGCACCGCCGTCTGGCTGAGCTTCTTCAGCGACGACCAGCCCGGCCTCGGCTTCGGCCCCGAACGCACCGTCTTCGTCGGCCTGCGCAGCTACACGGCCGTCCTCACCGACCCGACCTTCCTCGGCAGCCTCGGAGTGGTCGCCCTCTACTGCCTGATCTACATCCCGCTGATGGTGATCGGTGCCCTCGCCCTGGCCCTGCTGCTCGACTCGGGCGTCGTACGGCTGCGCGCCTGGGCGCAGTTGAGCCTCTTCCTGCCGCACGCGGTGCCCGGCATCATCGCCGCCCTCATCTGGCTCTACCTCTACACCCCGGGCCTCAGCCCGGTCGTCGAACTGCTCGCCAAGGGCGACATCACCATCGACTTCCTCGGCGTCCACACCGTGCTCCCGTCGATCGTGAACATCGCCCTGTGGAGCAACCTCGGCTACAACATGGTGATCTTCTACGCCGCCCTGCAGGCCGTCCCGCGCGAGGTGATCGAGGCCGCGGTCGTCGACGGTGCGGGACCGGTGCGCACCGCACTCCAGGTCAAGGCGCCGCTGGTGCGCTCATCCATCGCGATGGTCGCCATGTTCACCCTGATCTGGGCGCTGCAGCTGTTCACCGAGCCGATGCTGCTCAGCCAGTCGTCCCCGATGATCAACTCGCGCTTCTCGCCCAGCATGTACATCTACGACGCGGCCTTCACCCGCAACAACTACGGCCTGGCGGCGGCCGCTTCGGTGATCCTGCTGCTGTGCACGGTCGCCCTCTCGTACGGCGTCACCCGCTGGACGAACCGCTCCCAGAAGGAGGCCGCACGATGAGCGCCGACACCCTCACCGCGGGCCGCCCCCGCCTCCTGGGCCGCACCGTCGTGAACACCGTGGTCGGCATCGCGGTGCTCTACACCCTGCTGCCCGTCCTGTGGCTGGTGCTCGCCGCGTCCAAGGACCGGGACGCCCTGTTCAGCAGCGACTTCTTCTCGCTGGCCGACTTCTCCTTCGTACAGAATCTGCGCGACCTGTTCGCGATGGACGGCGGCCTGTACGGACGCTGGTACACCAACAGCCTGCTGTACGCCGTCCTCGGCGCCGCGATCAGCGCCCTGATCAGCGTCGCCTGCGGCTACGCCTTCGACAAGTACCGCTTCCGGCACAAGGAGAAGGTCTTCGGCCTGGTGCTCGCCGCGGTGATGGTGCCGCAGACGGTGCTCGCCCTGCCGCTGTATCTGATGGCATCGGCCACGGGTGTCGTCGACACCTTCTGGGCGGTGTTCATCCCGGTCCTCTTCAACCCGTTCGGCGTCTATCTCGGGCGGATCTTCAGTCAGGGGTACGTTCCCGACGAGGTGCTCGAGGCGGCGCGGATGGACGGGGCGGGGGAGCTGACCACGTATGTGCGCGTCGCCCTGCGGATGCTGGGGCCCGGCCTGGTCACGGTGTTCCTCTTCCAGCTCACCGCCATCTGGAACAACTTCTTCCTGCCCATGGTGATGCTTTCGGACGAGAAGCTGTATCCCGTCAGCCTCGGCCTCTACACCTGGAACAGCTCCGCAAGCGTCTCGCCCGAGTACTACCCCGTGGTGATCATGGGTTCGCTCCTCGCGGTGTTGCCGCTGATCTTCGCCTTCGTCCTGCTGCAGCGCTTCTGGAAGTCGGGCCTGACCGCGGGCTCGATCAAGTGAGCCATGGGAAAGGGCCCATGTGAAAGGGAATGTGTTGATGAACGGCAGTCACCGTCCGCACACAGCGCTCGCCATGGCGCCCGACGCGGCGACCGCCGTGCTCGGCCCCGGCGCCCTGGCCGCGCTCGGCCAGGTCTGCGATCTGGTGCCGGACACCGTCCTGGACGACTTCACCACCGGGCGGGCCCGCTCCGTGCTCGCGGACGTGGAGGTCCTCGTCACCGGCTGGGGCTGCCCGCCCCTTGACGCCGCCGCGCTCGCGGCGGCGCCCCGGCTGCGGGCCGTCGTGCACACCGCCGGGTCGGTACGCGGGCACATCACCGAGCAGTGCTGGGAGCGCGGCATCGAGGTGTCGTCGGCCGCGGCGGCCAACGCGCTGCCCGTCGCCGAATACACCGTCGCCATGATCCTGCTCACCGGCAAGCAAATCCTTGAGCGCGCCCGCGAGTTCGGTATCACCCGCCGCCGCGACGACTGGCTCGGTGTCTCGCAGGGTGTCGGTAACTACGGCCGCACGGTCGGCATCCTCTCCGCATCGCTGATCGGCCGGCGGGTGATCGAGCTCCTGCGGCCGTACGACCTGCGGGTGCTGCTGCACGACCCGTACGTCAGCGACGAGGCGGCCGCGGCTCTCGGTGTGCGGCCCGTCGGCATCGGGGAACTCTTCGCGAGCAGTGACGTCGTCAGCGTGCACACGCCGCTGCTGCCCGCCACCCGCGGTCTCGTCGGCCACGACCTGCTCGCGGCGATGCGCCATGACGCGGTGCTCATCAACACCGCCCGTGGCGCCGTGCTCGACCAGGACGCCCTCACCGAGGCCGCAACGGCCGGCCGCATCCGGGCCGTCCTCGACGTCACCGACCCCGAAGTGCTGCCCCCCGACCACCCGTTGTGGGACTGCGGCAACGTCACGATCACCCCGCATCTCGCCGGATCGCAGGGCAACGAGTGGGGCCGCCTCGCCGATCTCGCCGTCGCCGAGCTCGGCCGCTGGGCCGCGGGCGACGGCTTCGCCCATCCCGTACGACGCGAAAGGCTGGCCTACCTCGCATGAGCATCCCCGGACTGCCCGAAGAGAACCGGGAGTTGAGCCCGCACACCGGCTACACGCGCGAGCACTGGGAGGCCGCCGCCGACGGCCTCCTGGACGCCGCCTGGCAGTGGGCGACACCGCACGGCGCACTCCTCGACCTGCCGGGGCGGCCCTCCGCGTCCGGCGTACGGTCGGACGGCCTTGAGGGATATGCCCGCACCTTCCTCGCCGGCGCGTTCCGGGTGGCGGGCGCCGAGGGCAAGGACCCGCACGGATGGCTCGACCGGTACGCGCAGGGGCTCGCGGCGGGCACCCGTACACCCGGCCGCGACGACACCGAGTCCTGGCCGGTCGTCCTCGACCACCACATCCAGGGCCAGCCCATGGTCGAATCCGCTTGCGTGGCGCTGGGCCTGCGGTTGACCAGCCCCTGGCTGTGGGACCGCCTCGACGGCGATGTACAGGACCGCGCGGAGGAATGGCTGCGCGGCGCGCTCCGCCACGTCCCCGCACCCAACAACTGGTACCTCTTCCCCTACACCGTGGCAGGCTTCCTGGAGTCGGTGGGCCGAGGCGACACAGAGACGGCCAGGGCCCGCGAACGGGCCCTCGAACTCCTGGAGACCTGGTACCGCGGCCAGGGCTGGTACGGCGACGGCGACGGCCGCGCCTTCGACCACTACAACGGCTGGGCACTGCACCTCTACCCGACACTCGACGCCCAACTGTCCAATGACAAACGCCAGTTGGAGGTCCACGGTCCCCGTCTGCGCGAACACCTGGAGAGCTTCGGGCTCCTCTTCGGCGGCGACGGCGCCCCGATCCACTTCGGCCGCTCCCTGACCTACCGGTTCGCCGCCGCGGCCTCCGTCGCCCTCGGCGCGGTCACCGGCCACACCCCGCTCACCCCCGGCACCTCGCGCCGCCTCCTGAGCGGATCGCTGCGCTACTTCCTCGACCGCGGCTCGGTCGGCGACGACGGCCTGCTCAGCCTGGGCTGGCACGGCCCCCACGAGGCGAGCCTGCAGAACTACTCGGGGCCCGCGTCGCCGTACTGGGCGTCGAAGGCGTTCGTCTGCCTGCTCGCCCCGGCAGAACACCCCCTGTGGACGGCGACCGAGGAACCGGCGCCCAGTGAGACCCGCGACCGCGTGCTCGCGCTGCCCGCGCCCGGTCTGCTGGTGCACAGCACCCGCGCGGACGGGCTGGTGCGGCTGCACAACCACGGCAGCGATCACGCGCGCCCGCACGAGGCGCAGTCGGCCGCGCACGAGGACCCGCTCTACGCCCGCCACGCCTACTCCACCCGCACCGGTCCCACGGCACGCGGCAACACCCCCGACAACCACATCGCTGTAGAAGTGGCGGGCATCCGCAGCGCCCGCTGCCGCATCGAGCCGCTCGGCGCCGACAACGGGCCGGACTGGGGCTGGGCCGCATCCCGGCACACCCCGGTCTTCGTCGGCGGCCCGCCCATGGTGCCGGGGCTGAGCGTGGAGAGCGTCACCGTGGCCAAGGGGCGGTACGAACTGCGCGTGCACCGCGTCATCGGCGCACCGCACGGCGCTCGCGTCACCCACACGGGCTGGGCGACCGGGCCCGAGGAGAACCTGCACTCCGCGCTTCATCCGCTGCACGGCTGGACCGCCCAGGACGAACAACGCGCACCCCAGGGCACCGCGTTCACCCGGTGGGCCCGCATGCCGCGCCTCACGGCGGGCACGGAGGGCACCTCCCTCTACGCGGCCCTCGCGCTGCTCACCGCGGAGCCGGAACCCGCGCCACTGGCGGATGCGGTCACCGCGGTGGACGCGACGGCCGACGGGGTCGAGGTGCGGTGGGCTGATGACGGCTCCACCACTCTGATCTCCTTCGAACCGCTGGCCGTTGAACACCGGGAGGGGGCTCCGATGGGCTGACGCTTCAGGCGGTTGGGCACACTGGCCGACCATGGGCACGTTCACCGCCGGGCACGGCATCACCGTCTTCGCCGAATCCCGTCCGTACGAGGTGACCCGGCACCGGCATCCCGCCTGGAAGCTCGTCCTGCCGGTCGGCGGACACGTCACTGTCGGGGCGGAAGCCGGGGCGGGCGTGCTGGTGCCGCCGGGGTTCGAGCACGGCTGCGGCACGTCGTCGGGCTTCGTCGCCGTCTTCCTCGAACCATGGGGGGTGCCGGGCGCGGCTCACGCCGTGCGTCCGGTCTGGCTCGACGCGGCGCGGACGCGGAGGATGCGCGACGCGCTGGGGCCGCAGCTGGACGGCGCGGCGCTGCGCGCCGAACTGACCGCGTTCACCGGACCGCCGACCGCCGTCGACGCACGCGTGCGGCACGCGGTCCGGGCCTGCGGCGGGGCCGCCCGGCTCGACGCGGTCGCCGCCGATGTGGGGCTCTCCCCGGCGCGGCTGCGCACGCTGGTCCGCACGGAGGTGGGCATCCCGCTCGGCACCCTGCGGCAGTGGGAGCGGCTGCGGACCGCGGTCGGCGCGCTAGTCGAGTGCGGTACGGACATCGCGGAGGCCGCCACCGCCGCCGGCTTCGCGGACCAGGCGCACCTCACCCGCACCGTCCGCAAGCTGGTGGGCCGCACGCCGGGTTCGCTGCGGCGCGGCGGGCTTGACCCTCACGCCGCGTCAGGCTGCAGGCTTCAGCCCGACGAAAGGCGAGGTCCATGAGTTACACCGTGGGGCAGGTCTCCGGGTTCGCCGGGGTGACCGTCCGTACCCTGCATCATTACGACCGGGCAGGTCTGCTCACCCCCAGCGAGCGCAGCCCCGGCGGCTACCGCCTGTACAGCGAGGCAGACCTGGCCCGCCTGCAGCAGATCCTCTTCTACCGCGAACTCGGCTTCACCCTGGAGGAGATCGCGGAGATCCTCGCGGACCCGCAGGCCAACGCCCTCGACCAGCTGCGCGCCCGGCACAAGGCGCTGGTCGAGCAGATCGGCAAACTGGGGCGCCTGGTGGAGGTCGCCGAGCGGGCCATGGAGGTACAGCAGACCGGCGTACGGCTCAGCCCGCAGGAGCGGTTCGAGGTGTTCGGGGAGATCACCTTCGATCTGAGTTACGCCACCGAGGCCGAGCTGAAGTGGGCGGGCAGCGCGGGACATCGCGAGGCGATGAGCCGCGCCGCCGCCCACTCCAAGGAGGACTGGGCGCTGCTCATGAGCGAGGCGGCGCGGTGGCGCGAGCGGCTCGTCGCGGCGTTCGACGAGGGAGAGCCCGCCGAGGGAGAGCGCGCGACGGCCCTGGCCGAGGAGCACCGCAGGCACATCTCCCGCTGGTTCACCCCGTGCCCGCCCGACATGCACATCCGCGTCGCCGACGACTTCGCCGAGGACCCGAGGGCCTTCGCGCTCGTCGTGCCGCCCTCCCAGCAGCGGCCCGGCCTGGCGATGTTCCTGCGTGCCGCGGTGCTCGCCAATGCCGGGGCCAACCCTGAAGGTAAAGCTAAACCTGAGGTTGAGGGTGGGGTCGAGTCCGGCCTGGGGTCACTCGCTGAGAGCGAGGGAAGCTGATGCGTGTTCTGATCACCGCGGCCGGGTCGTACGGCGATGTCGCGCCGTACACCGGACTCGGCGCCCGGCTGCGCCAAGCCGGCCACGACGTCGCCCTCGCCACCCAGGAGACCTTCGCGCCGCTCGTCCGCGCCGCCGGTCTCACCTTCCGTCCGCTGCCCGCCGACCCGCACGCTTCCGGCGGCGGGAGCGGCGGCAAGCGGGAGCTGCTGCGGGCGGCCGCGTCGTTCGTACGCGAACTGGGGTCAGGGCTCGTCGAAGCGGCGCAGGGCGGCGGCGTTGACGTACTGCTGCTCTCGACGACCACGGCCCCGCTCGGCTGGCACCTGGCAGAGGCCATGGGCGTACCGACCTTGGGCGTGTACCTCCAACCCACGCACCCCACCCGCGAGTTCGCGCCGGTCGTCAGCGGTGCCCGTTCCCTCGGCGGCCCCGGCAACCGGGCGATGGGCCGCTTCTCGCTGCGGATGACGGACCGCGTCTACGCCGACGCCGTCCGGGACCTGCGCAGCCGCCTCGGCCTGCCCGCGGCCGCGCCCGGAGCCGTCCGGCGTCGGCGCGAAGAGGCCAAGTGGCCGGTCCTGCACGGCTTCAGCCCGGCCGTGGTGCCCCGGCCCGGAGACTGGCGCGACGGCCTGGACGTCGTCGGCAACTGGTGGCCGCACCACGACCCGGGCCGCCCGCTGCCCGCCGCCCACGAGGACTTCCTGCGGGCGGGCCCGCCGCCCGTCTTCATCGGCTTCGGCAGCATGGCCGCCGGCGAGGGGGAACGGCTGAGCGAGATCGCCGTGGCTGCCTTGCGCAAGGCCGGGCTGCGTGGGGTGCTCCAGGAGGGGCGGGCAGGCCTGATGGCGCACGGCGACGACATCCTCACCGTCGACGAGGTCCCCCACGCGCTGCTCTTCCCGAGGATGGCCGCGGTCGTCCACCACGCGGGCGCGGGCACCACGGCGGCGGCGCTGCGGGCCGGGGTCCCCGCGATCCCCGTCCCCGTCATGGCCGACCAGCCGTTCTGGGCCGCACGCGTGGCCGCCCTGGGCGCCGCCACCACGCCGATCCCCTTCAAGCACCTCACCGCGGAGCGCCTGGCCGAACAGCTCGGCCAGGCCGTGCGCGAGGACTCGCTGAAGGCGGCCGCCGGGGGCATCGCCCGCCGGATGGGCGCGGAGGACGGTGCGGGTCATGTCCTCAAGGCGGTGGAGGGGTTGGGCGCGCCCCGAAGGGGCGCGGGGCTGTGACATGTGCGCCTCCGCCGCGTGGGCGCGACCAGCCACGACGCAGCCGCAGACGAGCGATGACTCAGGCGGCGTAGCAAAGCTCCGCGGGGTCGGCCGGGGCCGGGGCGCCGGCCACGGCAGCGGGCACGGGGCGGACGGTGGCCGCGGCCTGCGAACGGTTCCGTGCGAAGACGACGAGCCGCAGCACCACGAACCGCGCGACACCGGCAAGCGCGGAGGCGGACAGATAGACCACCTGCTCAAGCACCGCGCCGGGCGCCGCCACCAGCAGCTGCAGGCCCAGCATCGCCACACAGGTCACCGCGTACGCGGCCACCGCGGATCCGGCCGACTGCGCATGCTGGCGCCGGGTCGCGCGCCCGCCCGCTCCGAAGGTGAAGCGGGCGTGCAGCTCGGTGGCGAGCAGCGTGGAGGCCACCGTGATCAGGGCGTTGGCCAGGACCCAGGGAATCCAGGAGGAGAGACCCGCCACGGCGAAGCTGGAGGCGATCCCCACCCCGCCGCCGCAGAGCACGAAGCGCGCGAAGGCGGTGAAGGCGCCGGGCGCCGCCTGCTCCTGACTCTGTGCTGTCTCCATGATCCGACCCCCTGTATTGGCTGACTTGGCGAACCGAGCACTCCTCGGCCTGCGGGGCAGAGGGCTGCTCGGTTCGTGGTGTCATCATGGCACATGCGTGGCACCATGGCGAGCCATTTATGGCGCAGCTCCATGTCGGCAATGGTGCAGTTGTCGAGAAGGAGTCACGAATATGCAGGTCGGCGACTTGGTGTCGCCCTAGTCCACGATGGCACCACAGGAGATGTTGATCTCGGTGGAGGTGATGGTGCGCGCCTGGTCGGACGCCATGAAGGCGGCGGTGGCACCCACATCGCTCAGCATCGCCGTGCGGGGGAGAAGCGTCGCCTCCTGAAGGCCCGCGGTGATCTCCGCCGCTCCGGGAAAGCCCTCGGGCAGCGATTCGGGTACACCGCCAGTCTTGAGGGTGACGACGCGAATGCCGGACGGGCCGAGTTCGCAGGCCCACTGGCGGCGCAGCCCCTCGATGGCGTCGAGCGCGATCTTGAAGCCGCCGAGCCCCGGGAGCGTCTGCGGCCCTCCACCGCCGAACGCGAGGATCACTCCCGTACCGCGTGCGGTCATGTGGCGGGCCGCGGCCCTGGTGGTGAGGAACTGCGAGCGCATCGCGTTCGTGATCGGCCGGAGGAAGTCGCTCACGGCGATCTCGGCCAGCGGCTGGTGCACATCGCCGTACCCGATGGCGTTGAACGAGATGTCGATGTGCCCCTCGCGCGCGGCGATGCCGTCGACGTAGGTGTCCACGGCCTGTTCGTCCAGGGCGTCGACGACGCCGGTCTCCGCCACGCCGCCCTGCGCGCGGATCGCGTCGGCGACGGCGTCGAGTGTCTTGCCGGTGCGTCCTGCGAGGTGGACCCGCGCGCCCTCGCGGGCGAAGGCGCGCGCCACCGCGCCGCCGATCGGCCCTCCGGCCCCGTACAGCACGGCCACCTTGTTCTCAAGCAGCATGTCCCGGTCCTTCCTCGTGGTGCGAGTCCGGTGCGGCCCGGATCTCGGAAGGTACGTCGGGACGGGCCGCCGGATTTCGACATCCGGCGGCGAGTCGCTGTTACCGCACTTCCTCGCCCCCCACGACGACCATCTCCGCACGCGTGCCGGGAATGTCCTCGGGGCGTACGCGCAGGATGTCCCGGGACAGGACGACGAAGTCGGCGAGCTTGCCGACGGTCAGGGAGCCGCGGTCGTCCTCCAGGAAGTTGGCGTACGCGGAGCCCATCGTGTAGCCGTGGATCGCGGTCTCCACATCCAGCGTCTCGCCCGGCTGCCAGGCGTCGCCGCCGCCGAGGGGGCGGCGGGTCAGGGCCGTGTAGATGCCGGCCATCGGGTCCATCTCGGTGACGTTCCAGTCGCTGGAGAGGGCGAGCACCGCGCCCGCCTCGTGCAGGCTGCGCATCGGCCAGGCCTTGTGCCAGCGCTCGGCACCGACGTTCTCGGCCCAGTCCTGGCCGGGCCCCGCGATCTCGGGGGCGCAGTGACGCGGCTGCATACAGGCGACGACACCGAGCTCGGCGAAGCGCGGTGTGTCGGCGGGGTCCAGGCACTCGACGTGGACGACCTGGTGGCGGGCGTCGCGCGGACCGTTGAGGGAGCGGGCGTGCTCGACGGCGTCCAGGACGGTGCGGATGCCGCGGTCGCCCGTGGCGTGCACGAAGCACTGGAAGCCGCGGGCGTCCAGCTTGGCGAGCAGCTCCGCGAACTCGTGCGGGGGATAGAACGTGTCGCCCCGGTGGTGCCCGTACCCGGCGTACGGCTCGAGGAGCGCGGCCGTGCGCGGCTCGACCACATCGTCGATGTACAGCTTGAGCGGGCCGACCCGCAGCCGGTCGTCGGCGAACTCCCGCGCGGCCGCAGCGAAGTCGTCCAGGTCCGCGTCGGTCGTCCCGCGCGGATGGAAGAGCGCGGCGACGATGCGCGAACGCAGCCGCCCTTCCGCCCGTGCGCGGCTGAACAGCGCCAGGTCGTCCATGGAGTTCTGCGGCTCGACGACCGTGGTGATGCCGTACCCGATCGCGTCGTCCAGGCTCTTGGCGAGGCGGCCGTACTGCCGGTCGGGCGAGGCCCACGGCACGCCGAGCTCGTTCAGTGCCCGGTGGCCGTCGCGGGAGAGCCCCTTCACCGCGAAGTCCTTGATGAAACCGGTGGGTTCGCCGGTCTCCGGGTCGGTCTCGGCGCGGCCGAACGGCAGCGACGTACGGTCGCGGTCCACACCGAGGCGGCGCAGCGCGGCCGTGTTGAGCCAGGCGGTGTGCACGTCGTAGCTGAGGACGAAGGCCGGGGTGTTCCCGGTGACGGGGTCGAGACCGGCGGCGTTCGGCATGCGGCCGCCGGGGATCGCCGAGTAGTCGAAGGCCTCCGCCTCGATCCACTCGGCGTCCGGGTGCTGGTCGCGCCAGGCGCGGATGCGGTCGTGGATCTCGGCGAGGGTGCGGGCCCCGCCGAGCTGTACGCAGGCGTCGTCGGAGCCGAGGCGTACGTGGTTGTGGGCGTCGATGAAGCCCGGCAGGACAAGACGTCCGCGCCCGTCGATGACGCGGGTGCCCTCACCTGTCCAGGAGTCCGCCTCCTCGTCCGGCCCGAGCCACACGATGCGCCCGTCCCGCACGGCGAGCGCCTCGGCCGACGGGAGGTCCGGGTCGACGGTGTGGATACGGGCGTTGCGCAGGACGAGATCGGCGGGGCCGGGGGTGGTGCTGGTCATGAGGGGTGAACTCCTGGGGTGGTGCGGATGGTGGTGCGTGACGAGGGGTGCCCGCATCAGGCAGATGTGGAGGCGGGGGCAGAGGTGGCGGCGGGGACGCTGCGGCGGGCGAGCGCCCAGTACACGAGCCCGGCGACCACCGAGCCGAGGAGCGTGAGGTCGCCGCCGCCGAGCGGTGCGACCAGGGGTCCTGTCCACAGCTCGGAGTCGCAGGTCAGCGCGGCGAAGGCCATGCCGGTGACGAGGGCGGTCATCCCGGCGGGGTGGAATCCGGCCCGGTACCAGTACGCCCCGTCGCGCCCGGTGGTGTGCAGCGCGTCCGTGTCGTAGTGGCAGCGCCGCAACAGCATGTCGGCGAGGAACACCCCGCCCCACGGCGCGAACACGATGATCAGCAGGGAGAGGAAGCTGAGCAGGGACGCGGTGAAGTCGGTCAGGAAGAGCGCGCCGAGCGAGCCGAGCGCCGTGACGACGATGCTGATGACGATGGCCTTCGCACGGCTCCACGGGATGCCGAGCACCTGCAGGTTGAGGCTGGAGGAGTAGAGCGTGAGGATCGAGTTGGTGACCGAGCCGCCGAGCACGAGCAGCAGGAACACCGCCTGGAACCAGCCCGGAAGCAGCTTCTCCACCCCCGCGACCGCGTCCGTCATGTCGGCCTGCGTGGCGGCCGCGACTCCCGCGACACCGAGCGCGACCGAGGAGACGAAGCCGCCGAGCGCGCCGGTGAGCGTGATGGAGCGCAGCGAGGTGTCCCGGGGCAGATAGCGGGTGTAGTCGGCGGGCATCGGCAGATACGAGAACGGCCCGGCCAGCATGACGACGAACGCCCAAGTCCAGCCGGAGAAGCCCGCGCCGCCGCCCGATGCGGCGCCGAAGTCGGCGTCGGGCAGCACGAAGAGCAGCAGCCCCCCGAATCCGGCGGCCAGGACGTACGCCATCCAGCGCTCGGCGAGCTGCACGGTCGCGTGCCCCCACATCGCCACCGCGAAGGTCATCGCGAGGGTCACCGCGAGCGCGAGGCCACGCGCCGCGTCCCCGCCGCCCGTCCAGCCGAGGTCGGTGAAGAGGGCCTCGAGGGCGAGCGTGCCGACCACGGTGTTCACGATGGTGTAGCCGATGGAGACGACCCAGTTGAGCAGCCCGGCGGGCCAGTTCCCGAGGACGCCGAAGGCCGCCCGGGAGATGACCAGGGTCGCCGTGCCGGTCCGGATGCCGCTGAGGCCCGCCGCGCTGATGACGAAGAACGCGAGACCGCCGATCACGACCACGGCGGTGGCCTGCCAGAAGCTGAGGCCGAAGCTGACGGCGAGGGCGCCGTTGATGACGTATGTGAAGGTCAGATTGGAGCCGAACCAGAGCCAGAACAGATCCTTGGCGCTGCCGTGCCGGTCGGCGTCGGGGATCGGGTCGATGCCGTGGGTCTCGACGCGGAACACCTCGTCGCTGGTGACTCCAGTGGCCTGTCTTGCCATGCGGGCACCTCACTCTCCGGCACCCAGACTTTGAATGCCGTTCTATAACTTTGAATGGCATTCAAAATGAGGCACGGGTCAGCGGGCCGTCAAGACCCTGCGCGAAATCGGCGCGGAACGGCCCGGCTAGGCTCGAGGGCGTGGAGCGGCACGCGGGAACCGGAACGGGAGCAGGCGTGGCACGACGGCGGGACGGGCAGGTCGCGCGGGACCGGATGCTCGAGGAGGCGATGACGGCGATCGCCGAGAACGGCCTCGCGGCGCTCACCATGTCCGCACTGGCCGACCGCCTGGGCACCAGCGGCGGGCACATCCTGTACTACTTCGGCAGCAAGGACCGCCTGCTCCTTGAGGCGCTGCGCTGGAGCGAGGCGGCGCTCGCCGAGGAACGCCGCGCGCTGCTCGCGGGCCGGACGGCACCGGCCCGCAAACTCGACCGCTTCCTGCGGATGTACCTGCCCGCGGGGCCGCGCGATCCCCGCTGGATGCTCTGGATCGAGCTGTGGGCGCGCGCCGGTGCGAACGAACCGCTCCGCACGGCGCAGGACGAACTGGACCACGGCTGGCAGCAGGATCTGGAGGCGCTGCTCACCCAGGGCGCGGAGCGCGGCGTCCTCACGGTGGACGACGCCGCGGGCCGTGCCGGCGAACTCCTCGCGCTGCTCGACGGCCTGAGCACCCGTGTCGTCCTGGGTCAGCGCGGCGCGGACCGCGGGGGCGCGCTCGCCTCGGCGCGCTCGGCGGCCGAGCGGCTGATCGGACGGCCCGAGCCCACCGGCGCGTAGCCCGAGCGGCCGAACAGGCAGGTCATGACCGGGCCGGAGCGTGGCAGTCTCCAGGCATGACCGAAAGCGCGAACCTCCATGTGGCCCATCCTCGGATCACGGTCCTTGGCGTCAATCCCGGCCGGCCCCCCTTCCGCATCGTGGAGATCGACGGCGAGGTGGTCGGCGAGGCCACGGGGCTCGTCGACGTACTGACGGTCGCCGCCCGGGCGGGCGTCGTCGTGCACGACGCGGATGATCCGGAGGTCGTGCACTGGGTGGGCGGCGACAAGTTCAAGTGGAAGCCGAGCTGACAGGCCGAGTGGAAGCCGAGCCGGCAGGGTCAAGTGGAGGCCGAGCTGGAGACGGCGGACCCGGTGACGGGGAAGCCGGCGGCAGCGGAGCCGTCGTCCCCGGACCGCGTGGGAGGGTGCGGATCGAGGTCGTAGATCCTTGCGAGCAGCTCTGCCTCGTTGCCCGTCAGGCCCGCGCGGCGCAGCGCCTCGTCGGCCTCCGCCATCGGTCCGGCGAGCAGCGAGGCCGCGGCGGCCGTCGGGACGGGACCCGTCAGGGCCGCACGTGCGGTGTGCAGCAGCCGCAAGCAGGCCTGGGCGGCGGCCAGTTCCGGGGTCTGCGTGCTGGTCATGGCAAGAGCTCCTTAGCGCGGGTCGGTCCGGCCGGCGGTCGCACCGGTGGACCTTCCACTCTTGCGCATGGGTCTGACAATCGCGGTTCTACGCGGTCGTGTCGAAGTCCGCTGCGGGTCGGCAGCGCCCCGAAAGGGGCGCGGGGCTGTGACATGTGCGGCTCCGCCGCGAAGGGGGTCCCCCTGTTCGAGCGAAGCCGAGAACTTGGGGGAGCGACCAGCCACAACGGACCCGCAGACGAATACCGCATGTCCCGCGGAGCGCTATGCGCGGCGGCCGAGCCGCAGCGTGAGCCCGTCCGGCATGAGCGTCAGACGCTCGGCGACCCGCAGCCGGTAGCCCGGATCGGGATGCAGGTCGTAGCGGCGCAGCAGCAGACCGAGGACCAACGTCGCCTCGTGCAGCGCGAACTGACGGCCGATGCAGGCACGGGCGCCGGTGCCGAACGGCTTGAAGACATGGGCGGGCCGGGCCCGGACGGCCGATGGCGCGAACCGGTCCGGATCGAAGGTCTCGGGGTGCTCGCCCCACGCCTCCGGGTCACGGTGCAGCAGCGTCGCAAGGACCAGCGCCCAGGCCCCCTCGCGCATCGGATGTGTGCCGCCGAGCGTCGTGTCCTGCCGGGCCTGGCGGGAGAAGCCGGGAGCGGTGGGCCACAGCCGCAGCGACTCGTCGAGGACGCAGCGCAGATAACGCAGCTTGGCGACTTGCTCGTACGCGGGTTCCGCCACGTCACCCCAGATCTCGTCGACCTCGGCCTGTGCGCGGGCCAGGACATCGGGGGAGCGCGAGAGGTAGTGCAGCGCGAACGACAGGGCGCCCGACGTCGTTTCGTGCCCGGCGACCAGGAAGGTGATGACCTGGCGGCGGATGTTCTCGGCGGAAAGACGCTCGCCGGTCTCGGGGTGGGCGACCTCCAGCATCCGGTCGAGCAGATCGCCGGTGCCCTGGCCGGGCGCGGCGCGTCGCGCCGCGACGACGTCATCCACGGTGCGGTTGAGATAGGCCATGTCGGCCGTGTTGCGCCGCGTCGCGCCGCGCAGCACCAGCGGGGCGATCGTGGGCGGCACGACATTGCGGCGCTGGGCGTAGGACAGCGTGCCGACCATCGCCGTCACAAACGGATGCGGCCGGGACCGCTCGAAGGACCCGAAGTCGTGCCCGAACCCGGTACGGGAGATCGTCTCCAGGGTCAGCTTCGTCATGTCGCCCGGCACGTCCACGGACCGTCCCGCCGCCTCGCGCTCGTCCCAGCGGGAAGTCAACTGCCGGGCGACGTCCAGCATCAGCGGGTGGTAGCCCGCCATCGCGTCACGGCTGAACCCCGGCGCGAGAACGTCGTGCGCCAGCTGCCAGTTGGGCTCGTGGTTGTAGGCGGTGAACAGGCCGTCCCCGGCGAGCGGCCGCAGATTGGCGACGCCGAGCCCCACATGCTTGGCGAACCGTGACTCGTCGGCCAGTTCCGCCGTGAGCTCGGCACCCCAGACGAAGACGATCTCCTTGCCGAAGGCCTTGCGGCGGAAGATCGGCCCCAGGGCCCGCCCGATCCGCATCGAATCCTGCACGGGCGTACGCACGTTGGCGCCGAGGACATCGCCGATCAGGGGCACGCGGCGCGGCGGATGCGGCACGAGGTCGAGCCGCGGCCACCCGATCTCGGCACTGCGGAACCCCTTCGGCATGGGGGCACCCGCCGGCTCCGCCATCTGAGACAACTGCGCCATGAGTGCCATCTCCCTTGCGCTACGCGCTCGTTGAGCCTGTTGTACGCGGATTCAATAAGGCGCTTCAGTCTGGTCCCCTTATTGAATCCACGTCAAGTAAGGTGCTCCCATGGCCGCGAAACCGCAGGAACGCACGCGCCGCAGACTCAGCACCGAGGAGCGGCGCGAGCAACTGCTCACGGCGGGGGCGCGGCTCTTCGCGGAGAATCCGTACGACGACGTATGGGTCGAGCGGGTGGCGGAGATCGCCGGTGTCTCGCGCGGCCTGCTGTACCACTACTTCCCGACCAAGAGCGACTTCTTCGCCGCCGTCGTGCAGCGCGAGAGCCGGCGCATGCTGCGGCTGACGGCAGCGGTGCCGGGGATCCCGGTCCGCGAACAGGTCACCACGGGCCTCGACACGTTTCTTTCGTACGTGGAGGCGCACGCGGAGGGCTTCCGCGCCTTCCACCGAGCCCAGGCGACGGGCGACCCGACCGCGCGCAAGGTCTACCGCGAGAGCCTCGTGGCGCAGGAGCACCAGATCCTCGAGGCCCTGGCCGCGGACCCCGAAGCGGCGGCCACCGCACACGACTTGCCCACCCTGCGCCTGGCCGTGCGCGGCTGGCTCGCGTTCATGGTGGCCGTCTGCCTGGAGTGGCTCGAGGAGCCGGAACTGCCCAGGGAACAGGTGCGGGACCTCTGCGCGAGAGCGCTCCTGGGCGCGATCTCGCCCTGAGGCGTAACGTACGTACACGTGCTCGGTCCGCCACCCGGAGGTACCCGGATGAGACTGCCGAAGGCCGCACACACCGAACGCCCCTGGCGGATCCACGAACTCACCCGTGACTTCCAGGTCGAGGACGTGTGGGCGCTGCCGACGCCCGGCGGCCCCGACGACTTCCCCCGCCTGGTCTCACAGACCGTCTCCGGGAACTTCCCCGAGGGCGCCCCGCTCGCCGCGCGCGTGCTCTGGGCGGCCCGGTGGAAGATCGGGAAGGTGCTCGGCTGGGACCGCCCGAAGGCCGGCATCGGCACCAGGGTGGCCTCACTGCGCAACCGCATGCCCAAGGACCTGCGGGACGTCCCGACGGGGCCGGATTTCGACTCGCTCCCGTTCACCCCGCTGTACCTGCTGGCGGACGAGTGGGCGGCGGAACTGGCCAACGGGACCGTGCACACCGTGATGCACATGGGCTGGGTCCCGGACGGGTCCGGCGGTCACCGGGGCCAGATGGCGGTCCTGGTGAAGCCCAACGGCCTGTTCGGCGCCGCCTACATGGCCGCGATCAAACCCTTCCGGTACCTGATCGTGTACCCGGCACTGATGCGGAAGATCGAACGGGAGTGGCGTACGGGGGCGTGAAGCGGACCGGTGGCCCTGGACAACCCGCACCGTTTCGCGGCCCTGCGCGGCTCCCTCTTCGGCGCGGATCGCTCGCCCGCCCTGGAGGAGGGGGTCCTCGCGGCGGACAGCGGTCTGTGCCACGGGACTTGAACCTGTCCGTCGGGGCGGGAGCCATGATGGAGCCATGGCGTTGTCGACGGAGTTGACGGAGTTGTTGGGCGTACGGCACCCGATCGTGCTGGCGCCGATGGGCGGTTCGGCCGGCGGCGCGCTGGCCGCAGCGGTCTCCCGGGCGGGCGGGCTCGGGATGGTGGGCGGTGGGCACGGGGAACGGGCATGGCTGGAGCGCGAGTTGGCGATCGTCGCGGAGGGCACCGCCGAACCGTGGGGGGTCGGCTTTCTGACCTGGGGGACCGAAGTCGACGCGGTGGAGCGTGCGCTGGAGTTCCGTCCCGCCGCGGTGATGTTGTCCTTCGGCGACCCGGGCCCGTTCGTCGACCGGATCCGCCGGTCCGGCGCGGTACTGATGGTTCAGGTCACCGACCTCGATGAGGCGAGGCGAGCCGTGGAGGTGGGGGCCGATGTGATCGTGGCCCAGGGGACCGAGAGCGGTGGGCACGGTGCGCGGCACGGGCGGTCCACGTTGCCGTTCGTGCCGCTCGTGGTGGATCTCGCGGCGCCCGTACCGGTGTTGGCGGCAGGCGGGATCGCCGATGGCCGGGGCGTGGCCGCGGCACTGGCCCTGGGCGCGGCCGGGGCACTCATCGGCACGCGCTTCCAGGCCACCACCGAGGCCCTGGTCGCCCCCTCGACCCGTACGGCGATCATCGAAGGCCGGGGCCAGGACACCGAGCGCAACGCCGTGTTGGACATCGCCCGCGGCGCGGGCTGGTCGACGGACAGGTACACCGCCCGTGCGCTGAGCCACCCCTATCTCGACCGATGGCGTGGCCGGGAGGCCGAGCTGGCCGACGACGCGCAGGCGCGTCAGGAGTACCAGGACGACGTGGCACGAGGGGCGATTCCAGCCCTGCCGGTCTGGGCGGGCGAGGCCGTCGACCTCATCACCGATGCACCGTCCGCGGCCGACCTCGTCACCGACCTGGCTGCCCAGGCCGAGGACGCGCTGACCCGCGCGGGAAGGCATCGCCGTAACGACCGGCCACGGGGTTAGGGGACTTCGGCATCTGGCGAAACGGAATCGGTACGGCTAGCCGTGTTGATGTGCTCCTGGAGTGTGCCCGAAGGTACGGCGGAAGACATCGATGAATGCACTGGCGGACGACCAGCCGCACCGGTGTGCCACGGTGGTCACCGGGATGTTCTCGGCAAGCAGCACCAAGGCGTGGTACAGGCGCAGTTGGGTGCGCCACTGCGGGAAAGTCATGCCGAGATCGGCCTTGAAGAGGCGGGAGAGCGTGCGGTCGCTGGCGCCGACCTCCCTGCCCAGTGCGGCCAGGGTGCGGTCGTCGGCCGGATTCGTGCGCAGCATCTCGCACACTGCCTTCAGCTGAGGGGCGGTCGGAGTGGGCAGGTGCAGGGGCTGCTGCGGCGAGGCCCGCAACTGATCGAGCAACACGGCCCGCAGCCGCCCACGTTCGGGACTGTCGTCGTGCGGGGTGCGCGTGTAGGCGAGGATCAGTTCACGAAGGAGGGGGCCGACCGCCAGCACGGTCGGCTCGTCCAGGCCGAGCGGGTTGTCACTCGCGGGCAGGCCCACCAGGTGCAGCGCGAGTTCGCCGTGGGCTTGGTGAGCATGCGCGGTGCCGGCCGGCACCCAGATGGCGCGCGTACCCGGCGCGATCCACGAGCCCGTGCTGGTCGTCACGGCCAGCACGCCCCGGCCCGCGTAGACGATCTGGTGGTCGTCGTGGCGGTGCGCGTCTATGGCGGCCCCGGGGGCCAGCCACTGGGTGCGGGTCGGCGCAACCGGCTCGTGGCGGATTTCCGTCATTGATCGGCAGTTTATCGGAAGCGCGACACGTTGCCCGGTGATGACCATGGCGATGTGCCAAGGAACAGATCAATCATCATGCTGTCGGTCGGCCACGCCTGCGTCGACGTCTACCAAGGCGCTGTCGCGTCGCTCGTCCCGTTCTTCGTCGCCGAGCGCGCTTACAGCTATGCCGCGGTCTCGGGCGTCGTGCTCGCCGCGTCTCTGCTGTCCTCGGTGGCACAGCCGGTGTTCGGCGCGCTCACCGACCGCTGGGCCATGCCCTGGCTCCTGCCGGTGAGTACGATCCTCGGCGGACTGGGTATCGCCTTGAGCGGTTTGAGTGGTTCGTACGCTCTGACGCTGGCGTTCGTGGCGGTGTCCGGTGTCGGGGTCGCCGCCTACCATCCCGAGTCCGCCCGCGTCGCGCGGCTCGTCAGCGAGGGCAGCCACAGCGCGATGGGCTGGTTCTCCCTGGGGGGCAATCTCGGCTTCGCCGCCGCGCCGCTCATGGTCACCGCCGTCGTCGCCTCCGGCGGTCTGCGCCTGTCACCGCTGCTCGTGGTGCCGGCCCTCGCCGGCAGCGTGCTGTGCCTGCCTGTCCTGCGCGCCCTGGAGAAGACAGCACGCGGCGGCTCCGGCACCGCGGTTGCGACGGGCGCCGACGACAGGGCGTCGTTCGTGAAGCTGTCGCTGGCCGTGGTCTGCCGGTCCATCGTCTTCATCGGCCTGAGTACGTTCATCTCGCTCTACGCACAGGAGCGTCTGGGAGGCGGTACGGCAGCGGGCACCGCGGCGCTGGTCGTGCTCTATCTCGGCGGCGCGGTGGGCTCCGTCCTCGGCGGCAGCCTGGCCAACCGCTGGGACCGGGTCACTGTCGCCCGCTGGTCGTACCTCGTCACGATCGCCGCCGTCGCGGGGATCGTGTTCACGCCCGGCCCGGCGATCTACGTGTTCGTGGCGTTGACCTCGGCTGGCCTGTACGTCCCCTTCTCCCTGCAGGTCACCCTCGGCCAGGACTACCTGCCCACACGCGTCGGCACTGCAAGCGGCATCACCCTCGGGCTGACCGTCAGCATCGGCGGCCTGGTCAGCCCGCTCATCGGCAGCGTCGCCGACGCGACCTCCCTGCGCACCGCCCTGACACCACTGATCCTGATGCCCGCCCTGAGCTGGCTGCTGTTCCGCACGCTGCCCGAACCCACCGCGCCGAAGCCCACGGCGGCGGCGCAACAGAGCGGAGACGACACGGATGCCGAGGCAGCCCCTGCACGCCCGGCCAACTCCTCGGCGTAGTCGGTCAAGCCACGATCTCGACGTACCCGTCGGTTCCGTGCACGCGGATCCGCTGCCCGTCCCGGATCAGCCCGGTGGCCTGCTCCACGCCCACGACCGCCGGCAGGCCGTACTCCCGGGCGATCACCGCACCATGGGTCATCAGGCCGCCCACCTCCGTCACCAGGCCCGCGATTCCGACGAACAGCGGCGACCAACTGGGGTCCGTGTAGGTCGTGACCAGGATGTCGCCCGCTTCGAGATCGGCGTCCGCCATGTCCAGGATCACGCGGGCCCGTCCCTCGACGGTCCCGGCGGAAACCGGCAGGCCGATCAGCGCACCGGCCGGCACGTCGTCGCGCCGGTACGCCCCGGTGACGGCCTCACCGTCCGAGGTGAGCACCCGGGGCGGGGTGAGCGCGTGATACGACCGGAACGCCTCCTTGCGCTCCTTGATGAGCCGGTCATCCACCTGGTCCTGGTTCGAGCGCACGACGTCGTGGAGTTCCTGGAACGTGAGGTAGAAGATGTCCTCCTTCTCAGCGAGCACACCTGCCTGCACGAGCCGCTCGGCCTCCTCCAACAGGGCCTGCTTGTAGAGGAAGTAGCGGCTGACGATGCCGTACTTCGGGTACTCCCGGTACCCGATGAAGTTCCGGACCCGGTCGATCATCCGCTTGGTCTCGTCGGCCTTCCGTTGCCCGTCCGGCAGGGCCCGCAGGCGGGACAGCACGTCCTGTTCCTTCTGCAGCGCCTTCTGCCGCCCTTGCTCGAACCGCCGCTCGGCGGCGCCCGGTTCGAAGTTCCTGACGTTGTCGAGGATGACCGGCACGAGCGTGGTGGGGCGCTCGCGCCAGCGCGGCCTCGTGATGTCGATCTCGCCGACGCAACGCATGCCGTACCGGTCGAGGTAGGACTCGATGGCGTCGCGCGCTTCGGCCCCGCCGCCCGCGAGCTTCGCCAGCTCGTCCAGGAAGCCCGCGTCCTCGACGTACTCGATGCCCTGAAGGAAGGCCACGACCTCCGGGTGCGGTCGGATCACGTCCGCGACGTCGAGCAGCGCGAGACCCATCTCCGACGTGATGTTGTCGGGGGCGGACAGCGTGAGCGTGTCCGCCGCGTTCTTCTCGCCCAGCCACTCCTGCAGTTGGTCGTTGAGCCACCAAGTGGCCTCCATCCCCGCCATGATCGCCTGAAAGTTCAGCGGATCACTGAGGATTCGCTTGTGCTCCTCGAAGGCCTCGAGCAGGAAGTCGAACAGCGCCGGTCCGCTCTTCGTCCGGATGTCGCGCTCCAGGGCGGCGATGGATGCCCGGCTGCGCTCGATCAGCTCGGTGACGATGGCCGGATCGGCCTCGGCCGGGGCGGGCGGGCCGCCGGTCGGGGGCCCGCCGGGACCCGCGTCAGGGAGCGTCGGGATGAAATCGTCGCGGTCGATGACGGTCTCCAGAGCGTCCCTGATCAGCGGATCGCCTCTCCCCATGACATCCAGGAGAGCGGCGCGGCTCGCGGGCGAGGCCAGCCGCCGGGTGACGTCGACGAACAGCCTCCCGGCGGCCTCGTGCATCGGCACCATTGCTGTCAGCTGCCACATGGAGAACCCGAGGGGCTTCATCGGGTCGGTCATCATCTGCTGATGACCGACGGATACGTACACGTGATTCTCCAGGTCACCGGTCTCGGGTACGGGGACGCCGGGAACGGGGGCCGGGGCGGGAACGGGGATGGGGAACAGCGTCGTGATCGGCCGACTCTGAACGATCTGGAAGCCGTCGTCGACCAGGCACCATTCGATGTCCTGCGGGCGGCCGAAGCGCGCTTCGATCCGCCGCCCGAGCTGTACGAGCCACACGACCTGAGCATCCGTCAGCGCGGGCCGCTCCTGCCGTGGCGGATCGACCGCCACTTCCTGCGTACCGCCGCCCGGCAGGGCGCGAACGGCCCGCTGCTTGGCGGCGATCGCCTTGGCGACGACTGCCCCGTCCTGCACCGTGAAGACGTCCGGGTTCACCAGGCCGGATACCAGGGCCTCGCCGAGGCCGAAGCCGGCGTCCACGGTGGCGACCTTCCGGTTGCCCGTGACGGGGTCGGCGGTGAACAGGATGCCGGACGCATCCGGGAAGACCATCTGCTGCACGACCACGGCCATGTGGACCGCACGGTGGTCGATGCCGTTCCGCCGGCGGTAGGTCACGGCACGCTCGGTGAACAGCGAGGCCCAGCACCGGCTGACGTGCTGAAGGATCGCCGTCGGCCCCACGACGTTCAGGTACGTGTCCTGCTGGCCGGCGAAGGAGGCCGTCGGTAGGTCCTCCGCCGTCGCGCTGGACCGGACGGCGCAGGCGGCCTGCTCGCCGAGCCGGCCGAGCGCGCCGGTGATCGCCGCCGCGAGATCGCCCGGGACGGCGATCCCTTCGATGGTCCGGCGAATCTGCGCGCTGAGCGTGCGGATCCCCTCCCGGTCGTCCGGGTCCAGGCGCGACAACTGATCGAGCCGTCCGCCGATCGACGGCGCTTCCGCCATGATCCGCCGAAAGGCATCCGTCGTCACACAGAAGCCATTCGGTACGCGGATGCCGTCGACGCGCGACAGCTCGCCCAAGTGCGCGCCCTTGCCGCCGACGACGGCGACCTGTGTCTCGTCCACCTCTTGAAGACCCAACACGTACTGCCCGATCACTGCGACACCTCCGAGGCAGCCGTGTTCCGTTGCACGGCACTGGCCGATCGAATCACCGGCGACTCCAACTCTGTCGAATACGTCGACAACACACCCACGAAGCGCCCTCTTTCGCCGACTGGGTTGACCCTGACCCTGCGTCAGGGTTGGAGCCTGAGCGCATGACGAACCACAGCACTTCCTCGGCTCGGCTCGCCCCGCCGATCGGAGGGTTTCAGGAGATCAAAGGCCGCCGCATCTTCGTGCACCGGTCGGGCAGCGGCGGACCGGCCGTCGTGTTTCTGCCGGGCGCCGGCGCGGTGGGTCTGGACTACTTCGGGGTTCAGCAGGCAGTTTCGCAGTTCACCACGGCCGTTGTGTACGACCGCGGCGGCACGGGCTTCAGCGATGCCCTTCCACTGCCGCGCACCGCCGCCGCGGTCGCCACGGAACTGCGCGAGCTGCTGCGCGCCCAGCACATCGCCGCCCCCTACGTTCTGGTGCCGCACTCCCTCGGCGGCTTCTACGCGCATCGGTTCGCGCAGCTGTACCCGCAGGACGTGGCAGGCCTTGTCTCGTTGGACGCCTTCCATCGCGACTGGGACGACTTCATGCCGCCCGAGGCGTCTCTGGCCTCGGTCGAGCGGATGGCACCTGGTCGGGAGCAACTGGAACAGATGCGCCCGGTCCTGCGTGAGATGTACGCCGAGCTGCACGCGAACGACCCGGAGCAGCTGCGGCAGGCGCTGGTCGATGCCAAGGTGAGTGACGCATGGACCGACGTGGGCATCGCCGAGCGCGGCAGGCTGGCCGAACTCGCCACCGAACTGCGGGCCGGGCCGGACCTTCCCGATGTCCCGGTGGTCGCTCTCACCGTGGTCGGCACCGACCCGGGCCAGAAGAATCTGATGTCGGAGCGGACGTTGCAGGAGATGCATGACGGCCGTACGAGAATGGACGCGGCCCTGGTGAGCGGGGTCTCGCACGGCGAACAGCGCATCCTCTCCGACACGGCCCACCACCGACTCTGCTTCGACCGCCCCGACGCCGTGACCCAGGCGATCCGCGACGTCATCGACCGCGCGGCTCGCCTCTAGAATCGGCCCGATCACATTTCAACTAGACCCCCCCCGATCGCAATTCACGTAGACCAATCGCAATTCACGCAGACCAGAGGAGGACGGTGCTCACGATCAGCCGGCTCGCGGCGACCGCCGGAGTGACCGTGCGCACCGTCCGCCACTACCACCACGTCGGGCTCTTGCCCGAGCCCGAGCGCGATGCCTCCGGCTACCGCCGGTACAGCGCGCAGGCGGCGGTGGATCTCATCCGGATCAGGACCCTCGCCGATGCGGGGGTGCCACTCGCCCGTATCGACGCGCTGCTGCACGCGCAGCCGACCGAATTCGCCGCGGCCGTCACCGACATCGACGCGGAACTGCGGCGCAAGATCGGCCAACTCACCGAATACCGCCGCCGGATCGCCCAACTGGACAGCGGCGAACGGCTTGTCCTGCCCCCCGAGGTGGTCGCCATCCTGGACCGGATGCGCGGGCTCGGTGTCAGCGAACGGAGGGTGCTGCTCGAGCGCGACGCGTGGATCCTGATGCAGGCGCTGGATCCGCATGTCATGCCGCAGCGGATACGGGACAAGAACGCGGGCTTGGACGACCCCGAGACCACGCGCCTGTTTCTCGCCTGTGATCAGGCAGTCGAATGGGATCCGTACGATCCACGCCTTGACCGGCTCATCGACGACCTGGACGCGTGGGAGATCGGACAGGAACGGGACGGCAGCCGGCCGGGGTATCTGAAGCTGGTCTCTTCCCGGATCTCCGAGGCGTCACCGGCATGGCAACGCATCGTCGACGCGCTCGACCACCGCGCCGAGCGGCGCCGAACTGCCGGGCAGGCGAGCTGAAGCAGGCAGCTCAGGACGGCAGGAATCCGGCACGGAAGTGCGTGAACAGCGTGGTGTACGACGTCGCGTCACCGTCCGCGAGGCGGCCCGCCGCCCAGAGGTAGAAGTCGTCCGCCTCCGCGTCGATCCAGTCGTACGTCGGGTCGAAGGGGCCCGAGTCCGGTGCGGGGTAGGGGAGTTCGAGGGCCGTGCCCCGGGCGTCCTCGACCGTGAAGAGGCGGGTGCCGTGCGCCTGGGCCGACTGATGGACCGTCACCGTGGCGCAGTTCCAGCGGTGTTCGCCGTGCTGCAGCCACAGGGTCTCCGTGTCGGCGTACAGCGCAGTCGCCGCGTCCGCGCCCACGTGGACGAAGCCGTGGCAACGGCCGGACGCGGGGGAGAGGAGCCCCGTTCGGGGGTTCAGCTCCCACGTCCGGCCGTGGTGGTCGTAGTCCCGCAGGATCATCGAGGTCAGCCGCGCGGCGGGATGCCGAGTTCCTGGTCGACGGCGGCGCTGGTGCGGGTGGACGCCTCGATGACCTTGGCCCAGCTGCCGTACTTGGCGTACAGCTGGTCGGCGGTCGGGCCAAGCGGGTTGCCGTACTTCTTCATGTTCCGCTGCTCCAGGGCCTGCACCGCCTCGGGGGTCATCCCGGCACGGGTGATGTCCTGGGCCTCGTTGCGCATGTCGACCAGGACGCGGGCGATCTCCTCGTCGCAGCGGCCCTCCTCGTGCATGTGGTCCGCCACGGCCTCCATGGTGTCCAGGAGCTGGTGGTAGCGGAGCCGGGTCTCGCGGGCCTGCTCGCGCTCCTCCGGGCTCATCTGCCGGATGAGGCAGACCGCGGGGTCCTTGCTGGTGCACGGTTCGTCCGCCGCGGGAGGCGGGGCGAGCAGTGTGCTGACGGACGCCACCTGCGGCAATCGGACGTCCGCGTGGGCGTGCGCCGGGGCGAGCAGGGCGGTGCTCAGCGTGGTCAGCAGGGGGAGGAGGAACAGGGCGACGAGTCGGGGGAGGGCGGCGCGGACGGGGGAAGCGGCCATGACACGGGCACGCACGTAGGAACTCTCCTTCACCTGACGGCAGGGCAATCGGGGCGAAGGGGACGTTACGGCGAGACGTCGTCGCCTGGCTGCCGCCGCTGCCGCGCGTCCGGGTGATGGGCATGGCGTTCACCGTGACGTACCGCGTACACGTCACGCACCATCAGGAACGTCACACGCCATCAGTGGAACGGCACGCGCCGGCAGCCGAACGTCAGGCGCCGGCCGGCCGCAGGCTCAACGCGTGCAGGGCAAGCTGCATCTCGAACTGCGCGGCCGGATCGTGCAGCCGGTCGCCGAAGACCTCGTCCAGCTGCCGCAGGCGGTAGCGGACCGTCTGCGGGTGGACGGCGAGGCGGGTGGCGACCTCGCTCGCGTTGTGCCCGGACCGGAGCCAGCACAGCAGCGTCTCAGCGAGGCGTTCGCGCTGCGGTGAGCGCACTTCCCGCAGCGGCAGCAGATGCCGCTGGGCGAGCGCGTCGATCAGCGCCTCGTCGTGGAAGAGCAGCAGCGTCGCCAGATGGTCCGCGCAGTGCAGGAGGCCCGCGTCGGGCAGGATGCCGCGCCGGGAGAGCTCCAGGGCGTCGAGCGCCCAGCGCAGCGAGCGCGCCCCCTCGTGCAGCGCCACCGTGGGACCGATCACCGCGCGCAGCCCCTGCAGCGCGGCCGCGATCGTGCGGGCACGGCCGGGTCCTTCCGGGTCGGGTACGACGAGACAGCCGGGCTGCTCGGAGAAGCGGGCGAGGAACTCCGGCGGCACGATGGGCCGGATGGTCTCGGGGGTGAGGGCGTGGTCGATGACGACGACGGCCACCTCGCGCGGGATGGGCCACTGAGCGCTCTGCGCGAGATCGGCGATGGCCTCGGCGGACGCCGGCGGATCGGCGGTGAGCAGACCGATGAGCCGGTCCCGGCGCTGCTGCAGCTCACCGGCCGCGTGCAGCCGGGCCTCGGTGTAGCCCGCGGTCGTCGCCGCGGCCATCTCGTCCAGGTGCAGGAAGAGCGCCTCGCCGAAGGCGGAGAGCACATGCCGGGGCAACAGATCGGCGTCGACCAGGGCGTTGACCCTGCGCCACGTCACCCGCGCGCCGAGCCGCAGCGCCGACTGGAACGAGTCGAGGCTGCGCCCCTCGTCCGCCTCGCCCCTGCCGATGCTCTGATAGGTGGCCTTCACCGACTCCCAGTCGGTGTCCGGGTGGGCCATGCGGGCGAGGAATCCCTGCAGGGCCTGCTCCACACCGCGGTTCACGACGTGCATGTACGTGTTGTCCGTCGGCCGTGCGTACTCCGGTATCTCCGTACGTATGGCTTGCACCACCTCCGCGGTGATGTCGTCCAGATACGGCCGAACATGGTCGTGCAGGCCCGAGGGAAAGGCGCTGAACGCGGCGTGCGACTTCTCTGCGGGCGCGCTCAGGGGTGCAGGAGTGCCGGCCGAGGCCATGCCCGCGGGCGGCATCGATCCGTTGACCATGGAGTGCTCCCTCTGCGCGCGGGGGACAAAGGTTCGGTGAAGATACCGCCCGAAGGTGCGCGGAAGACGATCGGGTGATGGACACCACATGGTGCGGCCTCTTGTCACTCGGGGGACAAGAGGCCGCGACGGTGAACTCGGTCACGGCAGCGGGCAGTTGCCGGACTCCAGGTACGTCACACCCCGTCCAGGAACGCACCCGTCCGCGACGCGCTCACCCGCGTGAGCTCCTTCGGCGTGCCCTCGGCCACGATCTCGCCGCCCGCCGCGCCGCCCTCGGGACCCAGGTCGACGACCCAGTCGGCGGCGCGGACGACGTCGAGGTTGTGCTCGATGGTGATGACGCTGTTCCCGGCGTCGACCAGGCGTTGCAGCACGCCAAGCAGCCGTGCCGTGTCGGCGGCGTGCAGTCCGGTGCTCGGCTCGTCCAGGAGATACAGCGTGCGGCCCGTGGCACGGCGGCCCAACTCCTTGGCGAGCTTGACGCGTTGGGCCTCGCCGCCGGACAGGGTGGTCGCGGGCTGCCCGAGCTGAAGATAGCCGAGGCCGACGTCGGACATCCGCTGGAGCCGCGTGGCCGCGCCGGGCACGGCCTCGAAGAGGGAGAGCGCCTCGTCGACGGTCATCTCAAGGACCTGCGCGATGTCATGACCGCCATACCGCGCACCGAGCACCTCGGCCCGGAAACGGCGGCCACGGCAGGCAGGGCAGCGCACCTCCACGTCGGGCAGGAAGTGCATCTGCACCGTGAGGACCCCCGCGCCCGCGCAGCGCTCGCAGCGGCCACCCGCCACGTTGAACGAGAAGTGCCCGGCGGTCAGCCCCCGTTGCCGTGCGTCGGCGCTCGCGGCGAACGCCTCGCGGATCGGGGTGAACGCGTCCGAGTACGTCGCCGCGTTCGACCGCGGCACCCGGCTGATCGCCTGCTGGTCGATGGCGACGACCTTGTCGATGTGCTCCCAGCCGTCGATCCCGTCGTGCGCGCCCGGCGCCTCGCTCGCACCGTGGAAACGCTGCCGCGCCGCACGGCCCAGGATGTCGAGCACCAGCGACGACTTGCCCGATCCCGAAGGGCCGCTCACCGCGATGAGCCGCCCCAGCGGAAGCCGCGCGGTGACGTTCCTGAGGTTGTGCGCCCGTGCCCCGCGGATCACCAACTCCTTGCCGATGCCTGGCCGGTGGGCCGCGGGCAGCGGCATCGCAAGGCGCCCCGACAGATAGTCGCCGGTGACCGACCCGCGGGTCGCCGCCACCTCCTGCGGCGACCCCGCGGCGACGATGCGCCCGCCGTCGCGGCCAGCGCCGGGCCCGACATCGATGACGTGGTCGGCCGCCCGCAGCACATCCAGGTCGTGCTCGACGACCAGGACCGTGTTGCCCAGATCGCGCAGCCGGCGCAGGACGCCGACCAGCCGCGTGGTGTCCGCGGGATGCAGCCCGATCGTCGGCTCGTCCAGGACGTACAGCACGCCCGTGAGCCCGGAACCGAGCAGCGCGGAAAGCCGCAGGCGCTGGGCCTCGCCCGCGGAAAGACTGGGGGTGGCCCGCTCCAGGGTCAGATAGCCGACGCCGACGTCGATCAGACGCCGCACACGTTCCCGCAGATCGTCCAGGACGGGCTCGGTGACCTGCCACGCCTCGTCGTCGGTGACATGGCCGCGCAGTGCGCCGATCCACTCGGCGAGCTCGTCGAGCGGCAGCCGTGCCGCGTCGACGATGGTGAGACCGGCGACGGTGACGTGTCGGCTCTCCGGGCGCAGCCGGGTGCCTTCGCAGTCCGGGCAGACGTCGTTGACGAGGAACTTCTCCGTCTTCTCGCGGTAGGCGGCGTCGTCGATGCGTTCGGCGTACCGGCGCAGCACGGTCGTCACCACGCCCTCGAAACGTCCGCGCGCCACGGTGGCCGGTGGTTCGACGCCCGGGAAGTGGCGGCGGAACGTGTCGCTTTCGACGCCGTGGAGCAGCAAGTCGCGTTGTACGTCGCCCAGTTCGCGTACGGGAGTGTCCGCGTCGAAGGTGAAGCCGTAGTGCTCCCCCGCGGCCCGCAGGACCGGGACGTTGCGCGCGGTCAGCACGGGCAGCCAGCCGAGCACGGCCCCCGCCGCGACGCTCAGCCCGTCGTCGACCAGGCGGCAGACATCCGCCTGGAACACGGTGCCGATGCCGGTGCAGGTGGCGCACGCGCCGGCGGGCTTGTTGAAGGAGAAGGTGCCCATCACCATGCCGGGAACGGCCGTCCCGCAGTGCGGGCACGGCAGGGAAGCGACTTCGCCGTCGGCGGACTCGCCCGCAGACGTCTCGTCGCCCCAGAGCTCGTCACCGTCCACGTGATAGGCGGGCGGGACGTCCTGCCCGCACGCCGGGCAGGGGCGGTGGCCGATGCGCGCCCACAGCAGACGCAGATAGGTGAAGACCTCGGTGACCGTGCCGACCGTCGAACGGGGGCTGCGGTTGGTCAGATGCTGGTCCACGCTGATCGACGGGGAGAGGCCGGTGATCGAGTCGACCGCCGGCTTGCTGACGGACATGGTGACGAGGCCCAGCGACTCCAGGTACTGCCGCTGGCCCTCCTGGTGCAGGGTGTCGAACGCGATCGTGGACTTGCCGGAGCCGGAGAGCCCGGTCAGGACGACGAGCTTGTTCTTGGGGACGGCGAGCGACACGTTCTTGAGGTTGTGCAGGCGTGCGCCCTTGATGCGGATCGAGTCGGCGTTGACAGTGCTGGCATCCATGCCTTCAAGTGTTCCATTGAAGTCCTAGTTGAGACTTTTGCAGCTGGATTGCCTGTACGAGTGAGAATCCGTGCCGCTAACCTTCAACTCGGGGGTGCGTCCAGTCCACGTGAAGGAGAGGTCGATCGATGAGCCGAGCCGACACGGCACTGCGCCCCGTCGACCTGGCGCGGGCGGCCGGAGTCTCCACCCAGCAGATCCGCAACTACGCCGACGCGGGCATCCTGCCGCCCACCCCGCGCACGCCCGCCGGCTACCGCAGGTTCGACACGCGCCACCGCCGCGCCCTGCTCGCCTACCGCGCGCTCGTGCCGGGATACGGCCTGTACACCGCGCAGGCGATCATGCGGGCCGTGCACGCGGACGACCTCCCCCTGGCCCTCACCCTCATCGACGCGGGCCACGTCGAACTGCACGAGCAGCGGCGCTCCCTCCAGGCGGCAGGCGAGGCGCTGGAAGCCGTCGCGAAGGAGACCCCGGACGACACCCCGCAGGCCTCCGACGCGGCGCGCCTGCGGATCGGCGAGGTCGCCGCCCGCCTGGGCGTGCGTACTTCGGCGCTGCGGGTGTGGGAGGAAGCGGGCCTGCTGCACCCGCAGCGCGAACCGGTCACCCACTACCGCTGGTTCGGCCCCACCGACGTACGCGACGCCCGCATCGTCAGCATCCTGCGACAGGGCCACTACCCCCTGCCCCAGATCCAGTCCGTCCTCGACGGGCTGCGCGAGACGGGCAGCCCCGACGCCCTGCGCGCGGCCATCGCGCAACGCCTCGCGGCCCTGAACGGGCGGGGGACCGCCATGCTCGCGGCATCGGGCCGCCTGCACGGCTACGTCACCGGCGAACCCCAGCCGGATCCTGAGCCCGATCAGGCATGATCGGGCGATGGACGTGATCACAGGGACCGAGATGATCGACATTCCGGCGGGACGGGTGACCCTCTCCGACCGCCGGACGCGGCGCAGTTGGCCGGTCGACGTCGCGTCCTGTCACATCGCGGCGTACCCGGTCACCCAGGCGCTGTACGCGCGGATCACCGGCCTCCGGCCCAGCACCGCAGACGGGGACCGGCTGCCGGTCGAAGGGGTCTCCTGGTGGGACGCGGTCCGGTTCTGCAACGCGCTGTCCGAGCACGACGGGTTCACGCCCGCCTACCGCATCGACGGCGAGAGCGACGGCGAAGACATCGCGTGGGACACGTCGGCCGACGGCTACCGACTGCCGACCGAGGCCGAGTGGGAGCACGCCTGCCGCGCCGGTACCGCCGGACCGCACTACGGGCCGCTCGACGAGATCGCCTGGTACCGCGGCAACTCCGACGAGCGGATCCACGACGTGGGCGGCCGACGGCCCAACGCGTGGGGCCTGCACGACATGCTCGGCAACGTCTGGGACTGGTGCTGGGACATCTACGACCCGGAGGTCTACGGCAGCTACCGGGTGCTGCGCGGCGGAGGCTGGTTCGACGAGCACTGGAGCTGCCGGGCCTCCGCGCGGCGGCGCAGCCACCCCAGTTACCAGGTCGACGACGTGGGCTTCCGCCTCGCGCGTTCCCTGGGGCGCTGACCGCCGCGCCGCGCCTCAGCGGTGCGCGTCGAGCACCTGCCGCAGGGTCTTCGCGAAGGGCTCCGGGGCGCCCTGCTGGCCGAACTCGCCGCCCAGGAAGCCGCCGTGGTGGCTGGGGAACATCGCGAGCTCGCTGTCGAGACCGGCGGCGATCCGAGCCGCGGCGCGTGCGGCCAATTCGCCGGAGGACTCCTGCCCGGCCGCGATGACGATCTTCGTGGGCGCTGCGCGCAGAGCGGTGAAGTCGGGCTCGAAGCCGGTGCAGCCGATCAAGTTCTGGCCGAGCAGCGGGTCGTCGCGCGAACCGTCGTCCTCCACGGGAAGCCCGAAGTCGGCGGGCGAGGGCGCCGGTTCGTCCGCCCAGGTGTCCGGGAACGGCCCCTTCCGGCTCGTCACCGCGAGGAACTTCGCCATCGCGGGACCCATCCCGTCGCGCAGGTAAGTGGCGTGGATGTCCGCGCAGACGGCGAGCGCCGCCTCCCGGTCCGGGAGCACCTGCGCCGACGGCGGCTCGTGCGCGACCAGGGTGTGCACGAGGTGCCCGTGCCGCGCCACCAGACCCAGCGCGTTCACGGCACCGCCACTGCTCGCGAACATGTCCACGGCCCCCACGCCGAGCGCCTCGATCACCCGTCGGAGATCATCGGCGTGCTCATCGGGGCTGGTCTCCGTCGCACCGTCGGTGCGCGGGCTGCGGCCCGTTCCCCGCGGGTCGTACGTGACGACGGTCCGGTCGGTGAAGTGCGAGGCCAGCGTGGTGAACCCGGAGGCGTCCATGGGCGAGCCGATCAGGAACAGCACACGGTCACCGGTCGCGTCGCCGCCGATCACGCCGCCGTGAATGTCGTAGGTCAGCGTGGCCCCGGTCGCGGCCAGTGTGTGCGTTGTTGTCTCGGGCATGGGGTTCTCCTGAAGTCGTCGCGTTCTCAGGAAGTAAGACCGTCGGGACCGCCGGAACTCATCGCTCAGGCGCCGCCTGTCGCGAAGGCGCCCTTGGCGGCGAAGGCCAGATCGGCGAAGCGTTCGCCGATGCGGCGGTGGGTGGCCGCGTCCGGGTGGAGTGCGTCGGGGAGCGGCAGTTCGGCGAAGTCCGCGTCGCCGTAGAGATCGCGGCCGTCGAGGTGGTGGATGTTCGGGTCGTCGGCCGCCCGCTGTGCCACGATCCGGGCCAGCTCGTCCCGGATGACGGTCAGCGTCAGCCTTCCGCTCGCCGTCTCCGCCGGATCGCCCGTGGCCATGAACCGCAGCTGCCCGGTGCTGAGCGCGCTGAAGTCCGGCGCGCACGGGCCGGGCGTGTCCTCGTGGATGGGGCACAGGATGGGCGAGACGACAAGGAGCGGTGCGGTGGGGTGGCCCTCACGGATGGTGTCGAGGAAGCCGTGGACCGCGGGCGTGAAGGCGCGCAGCCGCATCAGATCCGCGTTGACCACATTGATGCCGATCTTGACGCTGATCAGGTCGGCAGTGGTGTCCCGCAAGGTGCGCGCCGTGAACGGGTCGAGCAGCGCGCTGCCGCCGAACCCCAGGTTGATCAGTTCGACACCGCCGAGCGAGGCGGCAAGGGCGGGCCATGTGGTGGTGGGGCTCGCGGCGTCGGAGCCGTGGCTGATCGAACTGCCGTGGTGCAGCCACACCCGGCGGTCCGGGTCCTGCGCGGGCTCGACGGGGGCATCCGTGCGCAGGGCGACGAGTTCGGTGGTCTCGTTGTGCGGCAGCCAGATCTCGACGTCCTTCATGCCATCGCGCAGATCCGTGAAGCGGACGGTGCCGGGCGCGCCGGGCCGCAGCTCGGCGGTCCCCGCGGTCATGTCGATGACCAGCGTGTTGCCGCCCGCCACACTGGCCTGACGCGTCAGCCGGCCGTCGACGAGCAGGTCGTACACGCCGTCCGGGCGGGGCGGCGCGCCCACGTAGGCCCGCTTGGTGGGCAGGACTTCGAGCTCCACGGCGGTGGCGCGGGTGCGGAACACCAGGCGTACGCCCGACGGCTGGGACTCGGCCATGGCGAGCTGTCCGTCGGCGTACTGGGCGCGGGCCCGGGCGGGCAGCCGGTGCGGCAGCACGCCGTGCTCGGTGTGCTCCACATCGAGGGCGCCGCGCAGGAGTTCCGCGGTGACGGGCGTGGTGATCCGGTCCTGGGGGGTGTTCATGGCCTCAACCTGTTGATCAATGGTTCTGGGGTACGGGGATTTCCGGCGCCGGCCAGTTCCGCAGCAGCGCGTCGAGGGCGTCGAGGATCCGGGGCCAGGTCTCCTCCGTGTCGGGGGCGCTGTGGCTGAACCCTCCGGCAAGCTCCAGGCTGACGTAGCCGTGGAAGACGCTGCCGAGGAGGCGGACCGCGTGCGTCTGGTCCGGCTCGGTCAGGTCGTAGCCGCGCAGGATCGCCCGCGTCATCTGCGAGTGCCTGCCGCCCGCGCTGGCGGCGGCCGCCTCCGGGGTGAGCCTCATCTGGCCCGCGGCATAGCGTCCGGGGTGTTCCCGGGCGTAGTCGCGGTAGACGTTCGCCAGAGCCGAGAGCGCGTCCTTGCCGGCTCGTCCGGCCAGCGCGGCGGCGCCCCGGTCGGCGAGTTCCTCCAGGGCGAGCAGGGCGATCCTCGTCTTGAGGTCCTGGGAGTTCTTCACATGCGAGTACAGACTCGCGACCTTGACGTCGAACCGTCTGGCGAGCGCCGAGACGGTCACCTGGTCGAACCCGACCTCGTCGGCCAGCTCCGCACCCGCCTGGGTGAGACGTTCCGCGGTCAGCCCTACGCGCACCATGACCTGCCCCTCTCTTGCCGAAACAAATTATGCAGCTGCCTAATACCTTTAGGCAAATCTACGTATGCATTCGGCAAGGAGGGGCGGCAGGGTCAGCGCACCGTCACGTGGACGACGGGCGAGACGGCGCCCCCGCCCACGATCCGCAGGGCGTTGAGCCCCTTGAGGCCGAGCTTGACGGGCATGCCGTACGTCGCGTCGTACTTGATGTTCACGGTCGCGGGCAGCGACACCCACCGCTTGCCCTGCTTCTCCTGCAGGGTGACGCGGGTCCCCGGCGCCATGTGGTGGCTGACGCCGTGGATGTGGAACTGCTGCCAGGCCCGCACACTGGCCACGCTCACCTTCGCCGTCAGCGCCGGACGCGGGGCTGCGGCCTCGGCTGCCGGTGCCTGCGGAGTCGTGTCGGACGGTGGCGGGTCACCCACGGTGGCCGCCACCGCAGGCCCTGTCAGGACGGCCATCGCCGCGAGTGCCGCCAACGACGCGTACTTCAACCGATTCACGGTCAACTTCCTGTTCCCATCTCTCTGGTGCGATCCACTGATCCCTGGTGATCCCGTGGTGCGAGGTAGCTCTTCCAGCCGACTTCCGGGCGTTGCCCCACTTCGAGGCCGCGCAGTCTGTCGAGTACGGCCGGGTCCTGGACGTCGAGCCAGTCGACGAACTGCCGGAAGGAGACGAGGCGTACGTCCTTCTTCCCGGAGATGCGTGTGAGGGCCTGCTCGACGGCATCCATGTAGATGCCGCCGTTCCAATCCTCGAAGTGGTTGCCGATGAAAAGCGGTGCGCGGTTCGTCTCGTAGGCCCGCTGGAATCCGGCGAGATACGACTCGGTCGCCTGGGTGCGCCAGCCGGGATAGTTGTACGAGGGTGCCCGGGTCGAGTTCTTCGACTGGTTGGCGAGGATGTTGTAGTCCATGGACAGGACTTCGAAGCGGTGGCCGGGGAACGGGATCTGCTGGAGCGGCAGATCCCACATGCCGAGGCGTCTGCCCGGCCAGCGCTGCAGTCCGCCGGGCGACGACGCGTCGTAGCGCCAGCCCAGGTCGCGGGCGACGGGAAGGAGATTGCCGCGACCGAGGAGGCAGGGTGTGCGGCCGCCGATGAGTTCCTTGTCGTAGTCGAAAGGCAGCGACGGCAGATCGGTCCAGCCGGTATTGGTGCGCCATTCCTTGACGAAGGACTTGGCCTGGTCGATCTCGTCCTGCCATTGCGCGGGCGTCCAGTTGGCGACCGAGCCGGTGCCGGCGCAGAAGTGCCCGTTGAAGTGCGTGCCGATCTCATGGCCCTCGAGCCAGGCCTGGCGCACGTACTTGAGGGTCTCCTTGATGTGACCGTCGGTGAGATAGCCGATGTCGGACGCGCC